>NZ_POHV01000009.1:0-171446 GCF_002884345.1 Pseudomonas sp. GW456-12-10-14-LB2 | reverse complement strand
GGCCCCGGCTGCCCGTCGGCCCCCGGCTTGCCGCTCTTGCCGCCGTCGGCGCGATAGACCAGGCAGCCCTTGGACTTGCCACCCGCCCCCGGCTTGCCGCCAGGACCGGCCGGGCCACCGGCACCGCCGGCAACTTCAACTTTGATCAGCTCGGCCGGAAACTCGCGCGGCACTTCAAGACGCACCAGCGCGCCCGGTGCACCCGGCTGGCCATCGCTGCCGTTGCTGCCATCAAAACCGTGTCCCGCCTGGCCCCAGGTGCAACCCGGCTCCTGACCGTTGGCGCCATCGAGCCCGACAAAACCCGGCGCACCGGTGCCGCCACGGGCATCGACCACCAGCTTCGGCGCATTCAACGCCTTGAATTGCAGATTCAGATTGCGCCCGGCGCGGGCGGCTTTTTCGTAGGTGCCCGGTGCACCACGGGCGGTGATCTGGCTGCCTTCGGCAAGTTGAGCGCGGATGACTTTCATCTCCAGCGCCTGTTCGCTCGGCACGATGGCGATGCGCGCTTCATGGCCCAGTTGCAATTCGCCGACACTCAGCTCGGTCACGTTCGAAGGAATCAGCAAAGTGCCGTAATCGGCGACCACCAGTTTCTCCAGTTGCAGAGTGCTGGCAGTGTTGGGCAGACGCATCAGCGAGTTGGTTTCGACGCTGACCACCTGGGCGCAGGCCAGGGGACTGATGAATGCAGCAAGCAGGCAGAGATTACGCATGGGAAGCCTCCGGAGCGGCCGGGGCCGGGATGGTTTGCAGGTGGAAAACGCCGAACAACAGGATGCGGCCACGATCACGCCAAGGGTGCGGACGACCCTTGAGGCTGCGGTTGCACAGCAGCACTTCGAGCACGTGGATCGACAGCAGCAGACCGCCGGCCAGATTGACCAGCAGGTGCAGCGGATGAACAAACGGCACCAGCTGATTGGCCAGCACCACGCAGCAGAACAGCAGGGTCAACAATCGCCCCAGCCCACAGAACACCTTCATACGCTCCCCCGTGTTGCGAATTATTCTTTGGGCGCACAGTAACGGCTTCTGCAGGGGATAAGCCAGAGGGAAAAATGAAAAAAACCGATCCACCGCCGGATGGCTGCCGGTTCGACGATGATCATCGACCGACAGCTCTAGCCTGCGGACTACAGACGCATCCTAACGATTGATGTGCAGTTCCACCCGACGGTTTTGCGCACGCCCCTCGTCCGTGTTGTTATCGGCGACCGGTTCACTCTCGCCGCGCCCTTCACTGGTGAGTTTGTTCGGTGCCAGGCCCTGGCTCAGCAAATACTCCGCCACGCTGCTGGCGCGACGTTCCGAAAGTGCCTGGTTGTAGGCATCCGAACCCTTGCTGTCGGTGTGGCCAATGACCTTGATGCTCACTACATCGGCATTGCGCAGTTTGTCCATCAATGTGTCCAGCTGGCTTTTCGCGGCCGGTTTCAGATCGGACTTGTCGAAATCGAACAGCACGTTGCCGGCATCGTTAAGGGTGATGACTTCAGTTTGCGGGGCCGGTTCGGCGAGTTTCTCGGTAACCGGGTATTGCGGCAGCGGACAGCCGCGGTGGTCGACCGGGGTATTGGCCGGGGTATCGGGGCAACGGTCGCGGCGATCGAACACGCCGTCGTCGTCTTCATCGCCATCCTGGGCATAGCAGATCAATCCGCCGGTGAGGATCCCCAGCGCAGCGCCACCGCCGGCCCAGCCGCCACTTTCGAGCGCGCCGAGACCGCCGCCGACCAGTCCGCCAATAAGGCTGCAGATCGGCCAGGTACGTTGATTGAGGGGAGCGGTGCCATCGCTGTGGGTGGCGCAACCGGTCAACAGGCTGCCCAGCAGCAGAACCGGCAAGACGGATCTTGTAAGAACACTCATCGTTAAAGCTCCTGTGTCACCGGCCCATACCGGTTACACAGGAGTAAAGACCCGCATCCGCGACTGCACAAGCCGCGGATGCGAGGGGGCTAGCGGTTGATTTTGATTTCGGTACGACGGTTCAGCGCACGACCTTCAGCAGTTTTGTTGTCTGCCACCGGCTGGCTTTCACCGGCACCGGTCACCGACACGAAGCTGCTTTGCGGTACACCGCTCTCGACCAGGTACTTGACCACCGAGTGCGCGCGGCGATCCGACAGTTTCTGGTTGTAGGCATCGCTGCCGACGCTGTCGGTGTGGCCGGTCACGGTCAGTTGCGCGGTGCTGGATTCCTGTTTCAGGCGCGAAGCGACCTTATCCAGGACCAGTTTGTCGGCCGGGGTCAGCGTGGCCTTGTCGAACTGGAAGTGAACATCGCGGATGACAATGGTTTCTTCCTTGACCACTACAGCTTCTTCGACCACTGGTGCAGGGGCTGGTGGAGGGCAACCGTCAGCATCGACCTGTACGCCTTTAGGCGTGCCCGGGCACTTGTCGCGACTGTCCGGCACACCATCGCCGTCTTCATCGCCATCACCGTGAACCCAGCAATAGGCTGCTGCCGTACCGCCGACGAGTAACGCGCCATACCCCGCCCATGCGGAGCTTTCGGTCGCACCGAGCCCCGCACCGACGACACCACCGACTGCCGCACAGGTCGGCCAGTCGGTTTTCTGCAAACCTGCGCAACCAGTCAACACACTGGTTAGCAGAACCAAGGGTAATGCTGTCCGAACTATGCTCATCTAGTTTTCTCCTGAGGGATCGGCTTAGAACCGATTCAGGGAGTAAAGACCGGAGTTTTAATCTCCGCCAGCAATAGGCCATTGCTGTTTGTGCGCCTGTTCACGGGACTTCGACGAATTTGCCGCAAACCCGCAGGACAGAGATCTAGGCCTTGGCGTCCGGGCAGGCTAGTCTTGGCGCTCTGATTGAGGAGCTTCGATGAACGTCGCCATTTCTTCCCGCACGCCGCAGCAGGCATTGGCCGCCCTGCTCGACCGCTACGCTCCGGCACGTCTGCTGCTGATCGGCGCCAGCGAGTTCCCGGCGCTGGCTGCCTTTAAGGAAGCGCACCCGGACACCTACGTCGCGCACGCCGCCCCCGGTGCGTTGCCGGCGGAACTGGCGGCCCGCCGTTTCGACCTGGCGCTGGTAGTCGACTGCCTGGAACATTTGCCCAAGCGCGACGGCCTGAATCTGTTGGGCGGGATCCGCAACCTCAACGCCAGCCGCATCGCCGTGATGGCAGACCTGCCGGCCAGCGGCTGGCAGGAAACCGATTTTTATTCCCTGGCCCTGCAAGCCAGCGAACGCTTCGCCCGGGATGAGCAGGTATTGACCCTGTTCACCTACGATCTGCTTGACTACAAACAAGTCCCCGACTGGCTCAACTCGCGATTCTGGGCCAATCCGGAAAACTTCGGGAAATACTGGTGGTAATGCAATGAGTACAGCCATTTGCCCTTGCGGCAGCGGCAACCTGCTGGATGCCTGCTGCGGTCACTATCACGCCGGCCACCCGGCCCCGTGCGCCGAAGCCCTGATGCGCTCGCGCTACAGCGCCTACGTGCTGGGCCTGATCGATTATCTGGTGGCGACCACCCTGCCCGCCCAGCAGGCGGGGCTGGATCGCCAGTCGATCAGCAACTGGAGCGCCCAGAGCACCTGGCTTGGCCTGGACGTGGAAAGTTCGGAAGTGCTCGGCGGCCAGCCGGAACACGCGTTCGTCACGTTCACCGCGCGCTGGCATGACGGTCAGGGCGAGCACAGCCACCGCGAGCGCTCGTCGTTCGTGCAGAACAACGGACGCTGGTACTTCATCGACCCGACCGTGCAACTGAAGCTGGGCCGCAACGACGCCTGCCCGTGCGCCAGCGGCCAGAAGTTCAAGAAATGCTGTGCGGGGTATTTCGGCAGCTGAAGCTAGACTGGGCAGCAAAGGGAGTTAAACCATGCTCGGTCATTGGCGCGCATTTCAGGCTTTCACACTGTTCGTGTTTCTCGGGCTTGGCGGCTGCGCGTCATGGTTTACCGACGATTCCCGCGACCCCGCCGTGCACCTGGTGAAAGTCGAAGTGGTGCGCGCCAAGTTGCTGGAACAGAAATTCATCCTGCACTTTCGCATCGACAACCCCAACGACAGCGACCTGACCGTGCGCGGCCTGGAATACCGCATACACCTGGCCGACATGCTCCTGGCCGAAGGCGAGCACGAACACTGGATCACGGTGAACCCCAAAAGCAGCGCGTTTTACAACGTACCGATCCGTACCAACCTGTGGCCGAAGGTGAAAGAGGTGGTGAAAATGCTGAAAAACCCGCACCAGCAGATTCCCTATCGACTGGAGGGCGAGATGGAAACCGGTTTATTCATCGCTCACTACGTGCACCTGGCGCGCAATGGCGTGATAATCCCCGCCGATTTGATTACGGAGTGACCCCGATGACCCAGCAACCTCATGTCCATGGCCCAGACTGCAACCACGATCATGACCATCACCACCATGATCACGACCATGGCCATGTCCACGGCCCGAACTGCGGCCACGCCCACCAGGAACCGGTGCGCAACGCCCTGAAAGACGTTGGCCGCAACGACCCTTGCCCATGCGGCAACGGCAAGAAATTCAAGAAGTGCCACGGCGCTTGATGCCTTGGGCGGAGAGCATCTTCGCCTGAGACACCGCCTTCGCGAGCAAGCCAGCTCCCACCTTTGCCTGCATTCCGTCAGAAGGAATACGGTCGAATGTGGGAGCGGGCTTGCTCGCGAAGGCACCGGCCCATTCACCGGAAGCTTTTCAGCCTGCCGCCAGAATGTGCCCGGTGCCGACCACCGTCGCATACTCCCCGTGCAAATTCCCCAGCGACATCGCATGCACCTCTTCAGCTGAACGCAAGGTGCCGAAATAGTCGGCCTTGTCGAAGGTAAAGCACGCATCCTCCGCCACCCACGCGTCAAACCCCAGATTGCCCGCCGTGCGTGCCGTGGATTCCACCGAGTTGTTCGTCGCCACGCCGACAATGATCAACTGCCCGATCGCCGACTCACGCAACTTCGCCTCAAGCCCTGTGGCACAAAACGCATCCGGTACCTGCTTCTGGATCAGCCACTCGCCGTCCTGCGGCAAAAACCTTTCCTGAAAATCCACCCCTGACTGCTCGGGCCAGAACACCGAATCCGGCGAGCGCGACAGGTGCTGCACATGGATCACCGGCCGCCCGCTGCGTCGCCAGAAGCCCAGCAAATCAAGAATCCGCTCCTCGGCCGACGGATTGTTCCGCCGCCCCAGACGCGGTTCCAGAATGCCTTTTTGCTGGTCGATGATGATCAGTGCAGCGTTGGCCTTGAGCTCCATGGCGATTTTTCTCACGCGGGGTCATTGAATTTCCCGTACTTGAGCATCACCTCCTGTGACTAAGCAAGCTATCGAACGCACACAGGACAACCTGAAGCCGGCGTTTGCTGTCCGCACGTAAGCCATTTTTCTGATTTGGAGCTTTCCATGATCGACCTGTATTACTGGACCACGCCCAACGGCCACAAGATTTCCCTGTTCCTCGAAGAAGCGGGCCTGCGCTACGACGTGCACCCGATCAACATCAGCCAGGGCGAGCAGTTCCAGCCGCACTTTCTGAAAATCGCCCCGAACAACCGCATCCCCGCGATCGTCGATCATGAACCGGCTGACGGTGGCGAACCGTTGTCGCTGTTCGAGTCCGGGGCGATCCTGCTGTACCTCGCGGAAAAGACCGGCAAGTTCCTGCCCAAGGATCTGCGTGGCCGCCAGGTGGCGCTGCAATGGCTGTTCTGGCAAATGGGCGGGCTGGGACCGATGGCCGGGCAGAACCATCATTTCAGCCAGTTTGCCCCGGAAAAAATCCCCTATGCGATTAAGCGCTACGTCGATGAAACCGCCCGTTTGTACGGGGTGCTGGACAAGCAACTGGCCAACAACGAGTTCGTTGCCGGCGCCGAATACAGCATCGCCGACATGGCGATCTACCCGTGGATCGTCTCCCACAAGTGGCAGAGCCAGAACCTGGAAGACTTCCCGAACGTGCAACGCTGGTTCAACCACATCAAGGATCGCCCGGCGACCGTGAAGGCCTACGCGCTGGTGCAGAAGATCAATCCGCCGAAGGCTTGAGTCACCCGGCCTGATCGTTCCCGTGCGCGGGAACGATCAACGGGAAGAAATAACCGCTCGCCCCGCTTGCGCGGCCCCCTCCTGCTCACTAACGTAGCGGCTTTATTGCGCCCCCAGCCTCTACACCCCCGCAGGAGCTTTGCCATGGCCTCGCCAGCCCTTTCACATTTTCTTCCCCGGTTCGGCGTTGCCGCAGCAGTGGCCGGTGTTCTGAGCCTGACCGGTTGTCAGACCTGGAACGCCCAGGACACCCTCCCGCCGACCTCCGGTGTGCAGCCGCTCAAGGGCCTGGCGCAGAACGTTTCGGTACGCCGCAATGCCATGGGCATGCCGCTGATCGAAAGCAACAGCTTCCACGACGCACTGTTCGCCCTCGGTTACGTGCACGCCAGCGACCGGATCAATCAGATGGTCACCCTGCGCCTGCTGGCCCAGGGCCGTCTGGCGGAAATGTCCGGTTCATCGATGCTCGACGCCGACCGCTACATGCGCGCCGTCAACCTGAAGAAAAGCGCCGGCGAGCTGTACAAGGCTTCGTCGCCACGGCTCAAGCGCTTCTTCGAGGTCTATGCCCGGGGCGTCAACGCCTACCTGTTCCGCTACGCCGACAAACTGCCGGGGGATCTGGCTTCCAGCGGCTACAAGCCTGAATACTGGAAACCGGAAGATTCGGCGTTGATCTTCTGTCTGCTGAACTTCAGCCAGTCGGCCAACCTGCCGGAAGAAATCGCCTCGCTGGTGCTGGCGCAGACTGTGACCAACGACAAACTGGCGTGGCTGACCCCGTCCGCTCCCGACGAAAACCTGCCGCTGGCCGAAGCCGACAAGCTGCAAGGCATCAAGCTCAACGGGCAGATTCCGGGGCTCACAGAGCTGAGCAACGCCACTGAACAACTGGCCGCCCTCAACCTGCTGGGCACTCAGTCGTCGAACAACTGGGCCATCGCCCCGCAACGCAGCCGCAGCGGGAAGAGCCTGCTGGCCAGCGACAGCCATGGCCCGCTGGCCGCGCCGTCGCTGTGGAGTTTCGTGCAGATTCGTGCACCGAAATACCAGGCCGCCGGCGTGACCGTGGCCGGTCTGCCGATGGTGCTCGGCGGTTTCAACGGCAAGGTGGCGTGGAGCCTGACCAGCGTGCTCGGCGATAACCAGGACCTGTTCCTGGAAAAAATCCGTCGTCAGGGCAGCACGTTGTCCTACGAGGTCAACGGCAAATGGCAACCGGTCGCCGTGCGCAACGAAACCTACTTCGTCAAAGGCCAGCGGCCGATTCGCGAAGCGGTGTACGAAACCCGCCATGGCGCGCTGCTCAACAGCACCCAGGCTGCCGCTCAGGGCGCAGGTTTTGGCCTGGCCTTGCAGACGCCGAGCTTCACCGACGACAAATCCCTCGATGCATTTTTCGATCTGAGCCGTGCACAGAACGTTGAGCGCGCCTCGGACGCCAGCCGGGAAATCCGCGCCATCGCGCTGAATCTGGTGTTCGCTGACGCCAGCAACATTGGCTGGCAAGTTACCGGGCGCTTCCCCAACCGCCGCGAAGGTGAAGGCCTGCTGCCGTCGCCGGGCTGGGAAGGTCGCTACGACTGGGACGGTTACGCCGACCCGATGCTGCACCCCTACGATCAGGATCCGGCCCAGGGCTGGCTCGGCACCGCCAACCAGCGGGTCATTCCTCACGGCTACGGCATGCAACTGTCCAATTCCTGGGCGGCGCCGGAGCGTGGCGAGCGCCTGGCCGAACTGGCCGGCAGCGGCAAGCATGACAGTCGCAGCGTGATCGCCATGCAGTACGACCAGACCACCACCTTCGCCGCCAAACTGAAGAAAATGTTCGAGGCACCGGGCATGTCGCAGCCGCTGAAACAGGCGATCGACGCTCTGCCGGAGGCCGAGCGCAGCAAGGCCCGCGAAGCCTATACCCGCTTGATGGCCTTCGACGGCAAGCTCAGCCCGACTTCCGCCGACGCGGCGATTTACGAGCTGTTCCTGCAGGAAAGTATGAAACAGATTTTCCTCGACGAACTCGGCCCGCAAAACAGCCCGGCGTGGAAAGCGTTTATCGCCAACGGCGATCTGTCCTACGCCGCCCAGGCCGATCACCTGTTGGGCCGCGAAGACAGTCCGTTCTGGGACGACGCCCGCACCGCGCAAAAAGAAGACAAACCGGCGATCCTCGCCCGCAGTCTGGCGGCAGCGATCAGCGCCGGCGACAGCCAATTGGGCGGCGACCGCCGGGCCTGGCAGTGGGGCAAACTGCACCGTTACGAGTGGAAGAATGCCAACGGCCAGACCGTTCGCGGCCCGATCGCGGCGGGCGGTGACCACACCACGCTCAATACGGCGGCCTTTGCCTGGGGTCAGGACTTCAACACCACGCGTGCACCGTCGATGCGCTTCATCGTCGACTTCGGTCAGAGCGAGCCGTTGATGGGACAGAACGGGACGGGGCAATCCGGGAACCCGGTGAGCCCGAACTACCTGAACGGCATCGATCCGTGGCTCAAGGGCCAGTACATCGGCTTGCCGATGCAGCCGCAGAACTTTGACCGGGTGTATGGCAAGACGCGGTTGACGCTTACCCCCGGCAAGTAACCCCCCATGATCGTTCCCACGCTCTGCGTGGGAATGCCTCAAGGGACGCTCCGCGTCCAGTGACGCGGAGCGTCACGGGCTGTATTCCCACGCAGAGCGTGGGAACGATCATGCGACAGTTCAGAAAATCAATAGAACTTCTGACTTCGCGCCAACCTCATAGCTAACAAGTCCCTCCATTCCGGTAACGCCATGGACCTTGTTATCGCCCGCCCCGAAGGCCTCTACTGCCCTGCCGGGGATTTCTACATTGACCCGTGGCGGCCCGTCGAGCGTTCGGTGATCACCCATGCCCACGGCGACCACGCCCGTGGCGGCAATCAGCATTACCTGGCCGCCAGCGCCGGCGAAGGGATTTTGCGTGCGCGTCTGGGCGCGGACATCAACTTGCAAACCCTCGACTACGGCCAGCGCCTGACCCATCACGGTGTCACCTTAAGTTTTCATCCCGCCGGCCATGTGCTCGGCTCGGCTCAGGTACGGCTGGAATACGGCGGCGAAGTCTGGGTCGCGTCCGGCGACTACAAGATCGAACCCGACGGCACCTGCGCCCCTTTCGAACCGGTGCGTTGCCATACCTTCATCACCGAATCGACCTTCGGTCTGCCGATCTACCGCTGGCAGCCGCAGGCGCAGGTGTTCGCCGAAATCAATCAGTGGTGGCAGGCCAACATCGAGGCCGGCAAGGCCAGCGTGTTGTTCTGCTATTCGTTCGGCAAGGCCCAGCGGATTCTCCACGGCATCGATGAGACCCTCGGGCCGATCCTCAGCCACGGAGCAGTCGAGCCGCTGAACCGCGTGTACCGCGAGGCCGGCGTCTACCTGCCACCAACGATCTACGCCGGCGAGGTGAAAAAGAACGACCCGATGATGCGCCAGGCGCTGGTCATCGCCCCGCCCTCGGCCGGCGGCAGCAGCTGGATGCGCCGGTTCGGCGATTACAGCGACAGCTTCGCCAGCGGCTGGATGCGCCTGCGCGGCACCCGTCGGCGGCGCGGCGTGGATCGCGGTTTCGTGCTTTCGGATCACGCCGACTGGCCCGGCCTGTTGTGGGCCATCGAACAGACCGGCGCCGAGCGGGTGATGGTCACCCACGGCTCGATTGGCGTGCTGGTGCGCCACCTGCGTGAAAAAGGGCTGGACGCACAAGGTTTCAACACCGAATACGGTGACGATGAAGAAGAGCTTTCCAGCGCCACGCCTGCGGTTGCCGAGGTGCAACCATGAAAGACTTCGCCGGGTTGTACGCAGAACTCGACGCCACCACCTCCAGCAACGCCAAACTGGCGGCCATGCAAGCCTACTTCGCCCAGGCGCAACCGCAGGATGCCGCGTGGGCCGTTTACTTTTTGTCCGGCGGGCGGCCACGGCAACTGGTTCCGGTGAGAGTTCTGCGCGAACTCGCTGTTGAAACGTCCGGGCTTGAGCCATGGCTGTTCGAGGAAAGCTATCAAGCGGTCGGCGATCTGGCGGAAACCATTTCGCTGGTGCTGCCGGAACATCCATACACCTCCGAGGCCGGCCTCGCCGAATGGATCGAAGACAAACTGCTGCCCCTGCGCGGTGAAACCCCGGAATACCTCGCCCATCAGTTGCCCGCACTGTGGGCGCAACTGGATCGGCCGAGCCTGATGCTGTGCATCAAGTTGATCACCGGCAGCTTCCGGGTCGGCGTATCCAAGCTGCTGGTGACCCGCGCCCTGGCCTCCATGGCCGGGCTCGACAGCAAGCGAGTGGCGCAACGGCTGGTGGGTTACACCGACCTGTCCAACCGGCCGAACGCTGCCAGTTACCTGAAACTGATCGCCCCCGAATCCAGCGACGAGCACGCCCAGCGCGGCGGCCAGCCCTACCCGTTCTTCCTCGCCCACGCGCTGGCGCAACCGGTGGAGACCTTCGAGGCCCTGCTCGGGCCGCCGAGCAACTGGCAGGTGGAATGGAAGTGGGACGGCATCCGCGCACAGGTGGTCAAGCGTGACGGGAAACTGTGGGTCTGGTCGCGCGGCGAGGAATTGGTCACCGAGCGTTTTCCCGAATTCGACACGCTGCTGCACGGTTTACCCGACGGCACGGTGATCGACGGCGAGATCGTAGTCTGGAAGAACAACCGCCCGATCACCGAAGACGCGTTCGATCCGCAGTCGACAGAAGCCCCGGCGGTGCAACCCTTCGCACTGTTGCAACAACGGATCGGCCGCAAGTCGCTGGACCGCAAAATCCTCGAAGACGCGCCGGTGGTGATACTCGCCTACGACCTGCTCGAATGGCAGGGCGAAGACTGGCGCAACCAGCCCCAGGCCAGACGTCGTGAGCAACTGGAGCAGGTCATCGCCCACTGCAACAACCCGGTACTGCTGCCTTCGCCGATTCTGACGGGTGACGACTGGTTCGACCTCGCCCGCCAGCGCGAGGCCTCCAGGCGCCTGGGGGTCGAAGGCATGATGCTCAAGGCTCGCGACGCGATGTACGGCGTTGGCCGCACCAAGGACATGGGCGTGTGGTGGAAATGGAAGGTCGACCCGTTCAGCGTCGACGCGGTGTTGATCTACGCCCAGCGCGGACATGGCCGGCGCGCCAGCCTCTACAGCGATTACACTTTTGCGGTGTGGGACGGCCCGCCGGGATCCAGTGCAAGGTCACTGGTGCCATTCGCCAAGGCCTATTCAGGGCTGACCGATGCGGAAATGCGCGAGGTCGACAGCATCGTGCGCAAGACCACGGTGGAAAAATTCGGCCCGGTCAGCAGCGTGAAGCCGAGCCTGGTATTCGAACTGGGCTTCGAAGGCATCGCCCTCTCCCGTCGACACAAGAGCGGCATCGCCGTGCGCTTCCCGCGCATGCTGCGCTGGCGCCAGGACAAGACCGTGGACGAGGCCGACAGCCTGGCGACCTTGCAAAACCTGTTGGTCTGACTCCTTCCCAACGATACTCCCCCCTAACCCCGATCGTTCCCACGCTCCGCGTGGGAATGCCTCAATGGACGCTCTGCGTCCGCTTTGGGACTGAGCGTCCCGGGCTGCATTCCCACGCGGACGGTTCGACGCCTCGACGTGGGAACGATCACCTCCGAACCAACTTGGTGCAGCTTTTCCGTCGCGCCCGTTTTCGTGCACTGACCGGCCCCGGCATGCACTTCCTGCACCTTTTAAAACACTTGTTCGGGACTCTGGTTCGGAAATTGCTACTTTCTATAAGTCGTAAGCGCTCCAGTAACAATCATTCCGCGCCACAAGCGCTCATATTGGTTCTTAGGGATTGAATAATGAAAAAAGCATTGCTGACCCTTTCTGCACTGGCGTTGTGCATGGCCGCCGGCTCCGCGCTGGCCAAGGAATACAAAGAACTGCGGTTTGGCGTTGACCCTTCCTACGCACCGTTCGAGTCGAAAGCGGCAGACGGCAGCCTGGTTGGCTTCGACATCGATCTGGGCAACGCGATCTGCGCCGAGCTGAAGGTCAAGTGCAAATGGGTCGAAAGTGACTTCGACGGTATGATTCCGGGCCTCAAGGCCAATAAATTCGACGGTGTGATCTCGTCGATGACCGTTACCGAAGCCCGCGAAAAAGTCATCGACTTCTCCAGCGAGCTGTTCTCCGGCCCGACGGCCTACGTGTCGAAAAAAGGTTCGGGTATCACCGACGACGTCGCCTCGCTGAAAGGCAAAACCGTCGGTTACGAGCAAGGCACCATCCAGGAAGCCTATGCCAAAGCCGTGCTGGACAAGGCCGGCGTGAAAACCCAGGCCTATCAGAATCAGGACCAGGTGTATTCCGACCTGACTTCCGGCCGTCTCGATGCGGGCATTCAGGACATGCTGCAGGCCGAACTGGGCTTTCTGAAGTCGCCGCAAGGCGCTGATTATGAAGTCAGCAAGCCGGTCGACAACCACTTGCTGCCAGCCAAGACCGCTGTCGGTATTAAGAAAGGTAACACCGAGCTGAAAGCGCTTTTGGATAAAGGTATCAAAGCGTTACACGATGATGGCAAATACGCCGAGATTCAAAAGAAACACTTTGGCGATCTGAATCTGTACAGCGGCAAATAATGCCCCGGCGCCCATCCTCGATGGGCGCCTTTTTCATTCAGTCAGGTTGCTGATTTATGTTCGAAAACCTCTTACAAAATCTGGGGCTCTCCGCCTTCAGCCTCAAGGGTTTTGGCCCTTTGCTGTTGGAAGGCACCTGGATGACCATCAAATTATCGGCGTTGTCGCTGCTGGTGGCCGTGTTGCTCGGCCTGCTCGGCGCCAGTGCCAAGCTGTCAAAAGTCAAACTGCTGCGCCTGCCCGCCCAGCTCTACACCACGCTGATTCGCGGGGTGCCGGACCTGGTGCTGATGCTGCTGATCTTCTACAGCCTGCAAACCTGGCTGACGACGCTCACCGACTACATGGAATGGGAATACATCGAGATTGACCCGTTCAGCGCCGGGGTCCTGACCCTGGGCTTCATTTATGGCGCGTACTTCACTGAAACCTTTCGCGGGGCGATTCTCGCCGTGCCGCGCGGTCAGGTCGAAGCCGCCACCGCCTATGGCCTCAAGCGCGGTCAGCGCTTTCGTTTCGTGGTGTTTCCGCAAATGATGCGCTTCGCCCTACCGGGCATCGGCAACAACTGGATGGTGATGCTCAAGGCCACCGCGCTGGTTTCGATCATCGGCCTGGCCGATCTGGTCAAGGCTGCGCAAGACGCCGGCAAGAGCACCTATCAACTGTTTTACTTCCTGGTCCTCGCCGCGTTGATTTACCTGCTGATCACCAGTGCCTCGAACTTCATCCTGCGCTGGCTCGAACGCCGCTACGCCGCCGGTGCCCGGGAGGCCGTACGATGATCGAACTCCTGCAGGAATACTGGAAAGCCTTCCTTTATACCGACGGCCAGAACATCACCGGGCTGGCGATGACGATGTGGCTGCTCAGCGCTTCGATCTTCTTCGGTTTCCTCGTGTCGATACCGCTGTCGATTGCCCGGGTCTCGCCGCACTTCTACATCCGCTGGCCGGTGCAGTTCTACACCTACCTGTTCCGTGGCACGCCGCTCTATATCCAGTTACTGATCTGCTACACCGGGATCTACAGCCTGGCCGCCGTGCGTGCACAACCGCTGCTCGACAGTTTCTTTCGCGATGCGATGAACTGCACGATCCTGGCCTTCGCCCTTAATACTTGCGCCTACACCACGGAGATTTTCGCCGGGGCCATCCGCAGCATGAACCACGGCGAAGTCGAAGCGGCCAAGGCCTACGGCCTGACCGGCTGGAAGCTGTATGCCTACGTGATCATGCCGTCGGCGCTGCGCCGTTCGTTGCCGTACTACAGCAACGAAGTGATCCTGATGCTGCATTCGACCACCGTGGCTTTTACCGCGACCATCCCCGACATCCTGAAAGTTGCACGGGACGCCAACTCGGCGACCTTCCTGACCTTCCAGTCGTTCGGCATCGCCGCGCTGATCTACCTGACCATCACCTTTGCGCTGGTCGGCCTGTTCCGCCTTGCCGAACGCCGATGGCTGGCCTTCCTTGGCCCGACCCACTAGGACCCTTTTGAGATGCGCCACCAGATACACGACCTGCTGGCCCCGCTGCCGGGGACCGCACGACAGATCCACAGTTTTCACTTCGGCCCGGACAAGGCCCAGGGCAAGATTTACATCCAGTCCTCGCTGCATGCCGACGAACTGCCCGGCATGCTCGTGGCCTGGCACCTCAAGCAGCGTCTGGCGGAGCTGGAAGCCGCCGGCCGCCTGCGCAGCGAAATCGTGCTGGTGCCGGTAGCCAACCCGGTCGGCCTCGAACAGGTGCTGATGGATGTGCCGCTGGGCCGCTACGAGCTGGAGAGCGGGCAGAATTTCAACCGCTGGTTCGTCGACCTCAGCGAAGAAATCGGCAACGAAATCGAAGCGCAGCTGTGCGACGA
Source organism: Pseudomonas sp. GW456-12-10-14-LB2 (assembly GCF_002884345.1). NCBI lineage: Bacteria > Pseudomonadati > Pseudomonadota > Gammaproteobacteria > Pseudomonadales > Pseudomonadaceae > Pseudomonas > Pseudomonas sp. GW456-12-10-14-LB2. The sequence goes on along the minus strand of NZ_POHV01000009.1, from coordinate 156,869 downwards.
CCCGCAGCGCAACCTCGAGCTGATCCGTTCGAGCCTGCGCAACGCCCTCGCCCGCCACACCGCCACGACTCAGCTGCAATCCCAGCGCCTGACCCTGCAACGGCTGGCCTGTGATGCGGACATGGTGCTCGACCTGCATTGCGATTTCGAATCCGTGGTTCACCTTTACACCACGCCCGAGGCCTGGCCGCAGGTCGAGCCGCTGGCGCGCTATATCGAATCCCAGGCGAGCCTGCTGGCCACCGACTCCGGCGGACAGTCATTCGATGAGTGCTTCACCCTGCTGTGGTGGCAATTGAAGGAGCGCTTCGGCGAACACTTCGAGATTCCGCTCGGCAGCTTTTCGGTCACCGTCGAGTTGCGCGGTCAGGGGGATGTCACCCATCCGCTGGCCAGTCGCGATTGCCAGGCGCTGATCGATTACCTGATCCACTTCGGCGCCATTGTCGGCGAACCCAAAGCCTTGCCGGCCCTGCCACATCCCGCCACACCGCTGGCCGGTGTGGAACCGGTGGCCACTCCCGTCGGCGGGCTGCTGGTGTACAGCGCCACACCCGGCCAGCTTCTGGAAGCCGGGCAGAAAATCGCCGAAATCATCGACCCGATCAGCGAGCGGGTCACGCCAGTCCATTGCACCGCTTCCGGTCTGCTCTATGCCCGCTCGCTGCGGCGCATGGCCACTGCCGGGATGGTGATCGCCCACGTCGCGGGCGCCGAAGCCTATCGCAGCGGCTATCTACTTTCGCCTTGAGGATGCCTGTCCCATGTACAAATTGACCGTTGAAGGCCTGCACAAAAGCTATGGCGACCATCAGGTGCTCAAAGGCGTCTCGCTCAAGGCCAAGACCGGCGACGTGATCAGCCTGATCGGCGCCAGCGGCTCGGGTAAAAGCACCTTTTTGCGCTGCATCAACTTTCTCGAACAACCCAACGACGGCGCAATGAGCCTCGACGGCCAGGCGATCCGCATGGTCACCGACCGCCACGGCATGCACGTGGCCGACGCCGATGAACTGCAACGCCTGCGCACCCGCCTGGCCATGGTGTTCCAGCACTTCAACCTGTGGAGCCACATGACCGTGCTGGAAAACATCACCATGGCCCCGCGCCGGGTGCTGGGCTGCAGCAAACAGGAAGCCGACGACCGCGCCCGGCGTTATCTGGAAAAGGTCGGTTTGCCGGCGCGAGTGGCGGATCAATACCCGGCATTCCTTTCCGGCGGCCAGCAGCAACGGGTGGCGATTGCCCGGGCCTTGGCCATGGAGCCGGAAGTCATGCTGTTCGACGAACCGACTTCGGCGCTGGACCCGGAACTGGTCGGCGAAGTGCTCAAGGTGATTCAGGGCCTGGCCGAAGAAGGCCGGACCATGATCATGGTCACCCATGAAATGAGCTTTGCGCGCAAGGTCTCGAGCCAGGTGCTGTTCCTGCATCAGGGACTGGTGGAAGAAGAAGGCGCACCCGAAGAAGTGCTGGGCAATCCGAAAAGCGAACGCCTGAAGCAATTCCTCAGCGGCAATCTCAAGTAAAACTATTGCCCGGCCGGCGCGGTCATTGAAGGAACACCTTCAGAGCACACGTCGCCGGCATGGGCACTTCCACCGACTTCGCCAAACATTGGTTCAGCGCCCGCGACTGGAAGCCGTTCGCCTTTCAGAAACAAGTGTGGGCGGCAGTCAAACGTGGCGAATCCGGCCTGCTGCACGCCAGCACCGGCGCCGGTAAAACCTACGCGGTGTGGTTTGCCGCGCTCAATCGCTTTGCCCGCTCCGGGCCTGTTGCTGCAACCACTCGCAAACGCCCTCCACCCGCCGAACCGCTGACCGTCTTGTGGATCACGCCGATGCGGGCGCTGGCCGCCGACACTGCACGCGCCCTGCAAGCGCCGCTTGATGATCTGCAGATTCCCTGGAGCGTCGGCCTGCGCACCGGCGACACCGGCAGCAGTGAACGCGCCCGGCAAAACCGGCGCCTGCCCACCACACTGATCACCACCCCGGAAAGCCTGACCCTGATGCTCGCCCGTGCCGACGCGCAAACGGCGCTGTCGACGCTACGCATGGTGGTGGTGGATGAGTGGCACGAATTGCTCGGCAACAAACGCGGTGTGCAACTGCAACTGGCCCTCGCCCGGTTGCGCCGCTGGCAGCCGGGGCTGATCGTCTGGGGCGTTTCCGCAACGCTTGGCAATCAGTCCCACGCCGAACAGGTGCTGATCCCACACGGCGACGGAATCAGTATTCAGGGGCAAAGCGAAAAGTCGCTCAAGGTCGACACCCTGCTCCCACCGGCGATCGAACGGTTTCCCTGGGCCGGGCATATCGGCTTGAAGATGTTGCCGCAGGTGGTCGCCGAACTGGATGTCTGCGCCAGCAGCCTGGTGTTCACCAACACCCGGGCGCAATCGGAAATCTGGTATCAGGCCTTGCTGGAAGCGCGACCGGACTGGGCCGGGTTGATCGCGCTGCACCACAGCTCGCTGTCCCGTGACACCCGCGACTGGGTCGAGCAGGCGCTGAAGAACGGTCAACTCAAAGCCGTGGTCTGCACTTCAAGCCTGGATCTGGGGGTGGATTTCCTGCCGGTGGAGCGGGTGCTGCAGATTGGCTCGGCCAAAGGCGTGGCGCGACTGATGCAGCGTGCCGGGCGTTCGGGGCATGCGCCCGGCAGAACGTCGCGGGTCACCCTGGTGCCGACCCACAGCCTGGAGCTGATCGAAGCCGCGGCCGCTGGCGATGCCGTGGCACAGCGGCGGATCGAACCGCGACTGTCCCCGCACAAACCGCTGGATGTGCTGGTGCAGCATCTGGTCAGCATGGCCCTGGGCGGTGGCTTTATTCCCGATGAGCTGTACGAAGAAGTCCGTGGCGCCTGGGCCTATCGTGACCTGACGCTCGCGGACTGGGCCTGGGCGCTGGCGTTCGTACGCCACGGCGGGATGTCGCTGACGGCGTACCCGGATTACCGCCGGGTCGAGCCGGATGAGCACGGGATCTGGCGCGTCCCCGATGTCCGCCTGGCGCGCCGCCATCGCATGAGCATCGGCACCATCGTCAGTGATGCCGCGATCCATTTGAAGTTCTGGAGCAAGGGCGGAGGCGGCAAACAGCTGGGCAGCGTTGAAGAAGGCTTTATCGCTCGCCTCAAACCTGGCGATGGGTTTCTGTTCGCCGGTCGCTTGCTGGAGCTGGTGCGGGTGGAAAACATGACCGCCTATGTCAAACGCAGCACGGCGAAAAAAGCCGCGGTGCCGCGCTGGAATGGCGGGCGCATGCCGCTCTCCAATGAATTGGCCGAAGCGGTGGTCAGCCGGTTCAGCGCGGCGGCACAAGGCGAGTTTGCCGGCCCGGAAATGCAGGCCTTGCGCCCGTTACTGGAAACGCAGATACGCTGGTCAGGCCTGCCGACCGTCAACAATCTGCTGGCCGAAGTGCTGAAATCCCGCGAAGGCTGGCACCTTTTCCTCTACCCGTTTGCAGGACGCCAGGTGCATCTGGGGCTGGCCAGCCTGCTGGCGTGGCGGGTCAGTCAGCGTTTGCCTGTGACTTTCTCGATTGCGGTCAACGATTACGGACTGGAATTGCTCAGCGCCACGCCCGTTGACTGGCCTGTGCAACTGGATGGCGCCCTGCTCAGTCCCGAGGACTTATTGAGGGATGTGCTGGCCAGCCTCAATGCGGGGGAACTGGCACTGCGCAGGTTTCGGGAAATCGCGCGGATTGCCGGGCTGGTGTTTGCCGGTTACCCCGGCGCGCCGAAAAGCACCCGTCAGGTGCAGGCCTCCAGCGGGCTGTTCTTCGAAGTGTTCAAACAATACGACGCCGACAACCTGCTACTGGCGCAGGCCGGGGAAGAAGTCCTGCGGGAAGAACTGGATATTCGTCGACTGGAACAGACATTGGAGCGGATCAACCGGATGAAACTGGACATGCACCTGATCAAACGTCCTACACCGCTCGGGTTTCCATTGCTGGTGGAACGCATGCGCGAAAGCATGAGTTCGGAAAAACTCGCCGACCGCATCCGCCGAATGGTCGGCGATCTGGAACAAACTGCCGACAAGGGCCAATCCTGATGAACGCGCCCTACCCGGTGCGTCTGGCAGGCGAAGACCTCTGGCTGCTGCCGGAAAAGGCACTGTACTGGCCGGCGCAACAGGCGCTGCTGATTGCCGATGTGCATTTCGGCAAGGCTGCCGCTTACCGGCGCCTGGGGCAGCCGGTGCCGCAGGGCACGACAGCGAGCAACATCGCCGTGATCGAGCAGTTGCTGGCGAAACTGCCGTGTCGGCAACTGATCTTTCTTGGGGATTTTCTGCACGGGCCCGGTTCGCATGCCCCGGGCACTTTGAGTGCTCTGTCTGAGTGGCGCTCACGCCACGCCGATCTGCCGATCACGCTGATTCGCGGTAATCACGATAAACGCGCCGGTGATCCGCCAGCGACGCTGAACATTCGGGTGGTGCCGGAGCCGATGCTGCTCGGGCCCTTCGCGTTGCAGCACGAACCCGATCCGTACCCGGAACGCCACGTGCTTGCAGGCCACGTTCACCCGGTCTATCGATTGAACGGCAAGGGGCGTCAGCGTTTGCGGCTGGCCTGCTTCAGGCTGGGGGAACGCATCAGCCTGCTGCCGGCGTTTGGCGCCTTCACCGGCGGTTATCCGGTGGAGAAGGAAGACAGCTGTCGGATCTTTGTCATTGGCGACAACGAAATATGGCCCGTCGGCTGAAGTCCTGTCCAGGATTCAGCCGACGGGCCATACAGTCAATCAAGCGACAGGCGCAGGTGGCGGTTTGTCCGGCAGCGTAGGCTCGCCGGGCTCGGTCGGTTCTTCGTTGGGGGTATCGGGATCGGGCTGGTGAGGAATTCCGCCAGCCATGGCGATGGGCGGGTGTGCCAACAAGGACCAGGCCAATACGCCAATCTGATTGGGCTCGAGCCTTGCCAGTTCGGCAGTGATTTGCGGATCGATCTTCATGGAGCACTCCTCGGCGAAGGCCCGTCCCGCTGTTCGCGAAACGGGCAGTACACCCCATAGAGTGTCTACCCGCCGAAGAATTCCCGGTAACTGCCGGATGGACGGATCAGGTGCGCGGCAGGGTCACGCCACGCTGGCCTTGGTACTTGCCCGCACGATCCTTGTAGGAGACTTCGCATTCCTCGTCGGATTCGAGGAACAGCATCTGCGCCACGCCTTCGTTGGCGTAGATCTTCGCCGGCAGGTTGGTGGTGTTGGAGAACTCCAGGGTCACCTGGCCTTCCCACTCGGGCTCGAGCGGAGTGACGTTGACGATGATGCCGCAGCGAGCGTAAGTGCTCTTGCCCAGGCAGATGGTCAGGACGTTGCGTGGAATACGGAAGTATTCAACGGTCGTGGCCAGGGCGAAGGAGTTTGGCGGAATGATGCAGACGTCGCTGTGGACATCGACGAAGCTGCCAGCGTCGAAGTTTTTCGGATCGACGATGGCCGAATTGATGTTGGTGAACACCTTGAAATGATTGGTGCAACGCACATCGTAGCCGTAGCTCGACACACCGTAGGAGATCACACGGCTGTCGTCGCTGCCACGTACCTGGCGCTCGACGAACGGCTCGATCATGCCGTGTTCCTGCGCCATGCGGCGAATCCACTTGTCCGATTTGATGCTCATGGCGGGTGTCCTGAATAGCGAGGTGGAAAAAATCTGTCCGGCATCTTACCGGGCGCGCCGCCGGGTTCAAAGTCCGGGCTGCAAATCTCGCCGAACGTGCAGGAATTACGCGCCCTGGCGACGAACCGTCACACCGCCGATCCCTAAAACAGAGAAACCTTCGCAAGAAGCATTGGCACGTTCCGGAAAAAGGGTTAAGGTGGCGCCACTGTGCTGCTTGTGTCACTGAGAATCTCTACACGATATGTTGAATTTCGATCCAACCATCTACAAGAATTTTTCCTGCTCTTTGCACTCAGTCTCGGCCAGGGTTCTTCCTGAGTCGCAGTTATCTTTGTTCAAGGAGTTACACCATGTCTAATCGCCAAACCGGTACCGTTAAGTGGTTCAACGATGAAAAAGGCTTCGGCTTCATCACTCCACAATCCGGTGACGACCTGTTCGTTCACTTCAAAGCTATCCAATCCGACGGCTTCAAAAGCCTGAAAGAAGGCCAACAGGTTTCTTTCATCGCTACCCGCGGTCAGAAAGGCATGCAAGCTGAGGAAGTACAAGTTATCTAACTTGTAGCTTCTTTAGTAAAAGGCCCCGCCCTCAAAAGCGGGGCTTTTTTGTGGGCGTCTGTTTTTCCAGGCGCAAAAAAAAGATCGCAGCCTGCGAAGGCTGCGATCTTTTTTGTTGCTTACCAAGCGACGCCGAAGCCGGCGGTGTAGCGGGTCTTGCTCAAGTCCGCATCCTCGGTGCCGCTGATGATGTCGCGCTCAGCCTTGAGGTTGAGGGATGCCCAGTCGGTGACCTTGTAGCGCAGGCCCATTTCCGCATCCAGCGCGTAGTCAGCCACGCCGGACAACGGCTTGCCGACTTCGCCATTGGTGAAGAACTCGACCTTCTTGCCGATCAGGTAGCGGTTGTAGTCCCACTTCATGGCGACTGAATAGAAGTTGTCCTTGCTGCCATCGCGATACTGGTAGTCCGTGCGGTTGAGCAGCGAGCCGAGGGAGAACGCCCCCAGCTCGTCATCCCAGAACTGGTAACCCGGACCGGTACCGACCACGCGCTGGCGCGCCAGCTCTTCGATGTGATCGCGCTTGTAGTTCAGGCGGCCCTGCCAGAACCACTTGTCCGTCAGGAAGCGGTCGAGTGCGTACTCGGCGCGCCAGTTGTCGGTGGTGGTCACGTCGTCCTGCACTTCGCGGTTGTACTCGCCCTCGGCGGTGTGCCGCCAGCGACCATGGCGGGCGGACGTCTTGAAGCCGATGTCGTAGTCGTCGGTGTCCTTTTCCGCACGCTGGTAATCCAGCGCCAGGTCGACATTGCCCTTCCACACCAGATCCTCGACCACCGGTTTGGGCTTGAGAATCTGCTGAATGCTCGCCAGCTCCACGGTTTTCGGCGCTTCGCCGTTGGCAAGGATGACCTTGCCGTCTTCGGCAGCGGTCAGCGACTTGGCCTTCTCGCCGTTGTAGGCGTCCTGCTTGACCAGCAGTTCCTGATCGCTCTCCAGGGTCTTGACCTGCTTCCAGTCGATGGTGACGGCCCCGGCGTACTGGGTCTGGACCAGCAGCTTGCCGCCGTCGAACAGCGTGATTTTACCGCTCAGCTTGTCACCGTTCTTCAACCAGACGGTGTCGGCAAGCAAAGGTGTGGACGCACTGAAGACAGCAAGGCACAGCAGGGTTCTGGACAACATAAGCGAATCGAAGACTCAAGTTTGCGAAAAAAGGGTCGGCATTATCCGTAGGAATAATTCCCTGACAAGGAGTGACCCGGCTAATTCTGTTGAGTTCATTTCTCAATTGCCCCTCCACCGATTACGCTTAAGGGCATAACGCGATCAAGCTCAGGAACCGCGCACGTGACAGACCCGATGCATGCCTGCGAAAACGATCCGCAAATCCGACGCACGGCACTCTATTCCACCCTCGCCCAAGTGCCTGAGGGCAAAGTCGTCAGCTATGGTCAGTTGGCCGAACTGGCGGGATTGGGGCGCGCCGCCCGCTGGGTCGGCCGGACCCTGAGCCAATTGCCCGGCGACACCAAACTGCCCTGGCACCGCGTACTCGGCGCCGGCGGTCGGATCAGCCTGCCGGCGGGCAGCCCGTCCGGGGACGAACAGCGGGCTCGATTGCGCATGGAAGGCATCACCGTCCTGAACAATCGTGTGGATATTCGGCGCCATGGCTGGCGTCCGGTAGAGCACAGCGGTTAGAGTGCGCGCTTTGTTTTCGCAATCTTGAGGCAGACTTCAGCCCATGCCCCGTAAAACCTGGCGCGCCGCGCTCGCCGCCTATGCCAGTCCTTCGACGCTCGTGCTGTTGTTGCTGGGTTTCGCCGCCGGCCTGCCGTACATGCTGGTGTTCTCGACACTTTCGGTCTGGCTGCGTGAAGCCGGTGTGGCCCGCGAGACGATCGGCTACGCCAGCCTGATCGGTCTGGCCTACGCCTTCAAATGGGTCTGGTCGCCCCTGCTCGACCAATGGCGCCTGCCGCTGCTGGGCAAGCTGGGTCGTCGCCGTTCGTGGCTGGTACTTTCACAGACGCTGGTGATCCTCGGTCTGATCGGCATGGGCTTTTGCGACCCGCAAAAACACCTGTCCTGGCTGATCGCTATCGCTGTGGTTGTCGCCTTCGCTTCCGCCACCCAGGATATCGCCGTCGACGCCTATCGACTGGAAATCGCCGAAGACAACCGCCAGGCCGCACTGGCCGCCAGTTACATGTCCGGTTATCGGATCGCCGCCCTGCTCGCGACCGCGGGTGCGCTGTTCTTCGCCGAGGGCTTCGGCTCTACAGGCTTCAAGTACCAGCATTCGGCCTGGACCGGCACCTACGTGCTGTTCGGTGCCCTGATGGTGCCTGCCCTGCTCACCACCCTGCTGATGCGCGAGCCGCCGGTGCCGTTGCGCACCCAGTTGCAGGCGGGGCGTTACACCTTCATGCATCAGTTGATGTCGGTGTTCGTGCTGATCATTTTGCTGGTCTCCGTGCCGGCCATGTTCACCCAGCTCTACAACACCGATTTCGCCAGCGTGCTGTTTGGCGACATGAGCCCGCTGGACCTGCTGCTGGAAGACCGGGCGTTCTTGCGCGCGATTCTCTACACCACGCTGACCTGCCTGTGCCTCTCGGCCATGGGCCGTCGCGGTCTGGCGCCGGTGCTGACACCGGTCAACGACTTCATCCTGCGCTACCGCTGGCAGGCGTTGCTGCTGCTCGGCCTGATCGCCACCTATCGAATGTCCGACACGGTGATGGGCGTGATGGCCAACGTGTTCTACATCGACCAGGGTTTCACCAAGGACCAGATCGCCAGCGTCAGCAAGATCTTCGGTCTGATCATGACCCTCGTCGGCGCCGGCATGGGCGGTCTGCTGATCGTGCGCTTCGGTATCCTGCCGATCCTGTTCATCGGCGGTGCCGCGTCGGCGGGCACCAATCTGCTGTTCCTGATGCTGGCCGACATGGGCCCGAACCTGCAAATGCTGGTGGTGACGATTTCCCTCGACAACTTCAGTTCGGGCCTGGCCACGTCGGCGTTCGTAGCCTACCTGTCGAGCCTGACCAACCTGAAGTTCTCCGCCACCCAGTACGCCCTGCTCAGCTCGATCATGCTCCTGCTGCCACGCCTGATCGGCGGCTACTCCGGGGTGATGGTGGAGAAATTCGGTTATCACAACTTCTTCCTCATCACCGCGCTGCTCGGTGTTCCGACCCTGGTGCTGATCGCCCTGCACTGGTTCCAGGAAAGCCGCCGCGAAGGCCCGACGCCGACCCCGGAACCTGCACCGACCTCCGTCGTGGAAGAATCGTAAGACATCTCGCACCCGGCGAGAGGCTTCGCGCCGGGGTTGCACTTCTGTACGTCGGCGGATCTCGCCGTTACACTGCTCCGTCATTTCCAGTCATAGCAACCGACAACGGCCAACCATGCGCACCAGTCAATTTTTGCTCGCCACACAGAAAGAAACGCCTTCCGACGCGGTCGTGATCAGCCACCAGCTGATGCTGCGCGCCGGCATGATCCGCAAACTCGCCTCGGGCCTGTACACCTGGCTGCCGATGGGCTTGCGAGTGATGCGCAAGGTGGAAGCCATCGTTCGCGAAGAAATGAACGCCGCCGGCTCTCTGGAAGTGTTGATGCCGAGCACCCAACCGGCCGAGCTGTGGCAGGAATCGGGACGCTGGGAAGAATACGGCCCTGAGCTGCTGCGCATCAAAGACCGCCACGGTCGTGATTTCTGCGCGGGCCCGACCCACGAAGAAGTGATCACCGATCTGATGCGCAACGAGTTGAGCAGCTACAAACAGCTGCCGATCAACCTGTACCAGATCCAGACCAAATTCCGTGACGAAATCCGTCCACGCTTCGGCCTGATGCGCGGTCGCGAATTCATCATGAAGGACTCGTACTCCTTCCATGCGGATCAGGCGTCGCTGCAGATCACCTATGACCGCATGCACGAAGCGTACTGCAACATCTTCACCCGCCTGGGCCTGAAGTTCCGTGCGGTGGAAGCCGACAACGGGTCGATCGGTGGCGCCGGTTCCCACGAGTTCCACGTGCTTGCCGAGTCCGGCGAAGACGACATCGTCTTCAGCAACGGTTCCGACTACGCGGCGAACATCGAGAAGGCCGAAGCCGTGCCGCGTGAAACCTCGCGCGCCGCGCCAAGCGAAGAGCTGCGCCTGGTCGACACACCAGACACCAAGACCATCGCGGCCCTGGTGGAGAAATTCAATCTGCCGATTGAAAAGACCATCAAGACCCTGATCGTGCACGCGGAAGAAGAAGGCAAGCTGATTGCACTGATCATCCGTGGCGACCACGAGCTGAACGAAATCAAGGCTGCCCAGCAACCTGGTGTTGCCAGCCCGCTGGTCATGGCCTCCGATGCCGAACTGCGTGACGCCATTGGCGCCGGTGCCGGCTCCCTCGGCCCGCTGAACCTGCCGCTGCCAATCATCATCGACCGTTCGGTCGAGCTGATGAGCGACTTCGCCATCGGTGCCAACATCGACGACAAGCACTACTTCGGCGTGAACTGGGAGCGTGACCTGCCGGTTCCGACCGTGGCCGACCTGCGTAACGTTGTAGCTGGTGACCCAAGCCCGGACGGCAAGGGCACCCTGGAAATCAAGCGCGGCATCGAAGTCGGGCACATCTTCCAGCTGGGCAACAAGTACAGCAAGGCGATGAAGTGCGAAGTGCTCGGCGAGAACGGCAAGCCGGTGACCCTGGAAATGGGTTGCTACGGTATCGGTGTTTCCCGCGTGGTGGCTGCCGCCATCGAGCAGAACAACGACGAAAACGGCATCATCTGGAGCGACACCCTGGCGCCGTTCCAGATCGCCCTGGTGCCGCTGCGCTATGAAACCGAGCTGGTGCGCGAAGCCACCGACAAGCTGTACGCGGAACTGACCGCGGCCGGCTTCGAAGTGCTGCTGGACGACCGCGACAAGAAAACCAGCCCGGGCATCAAGTTCGCGGACATGGAGCTGATCGGCATTCCGCACCGGATCGTGGTCAGCGACCGCGGCCTCGCCGAAGGCAACCTGGAATACAAGAGCCGTACCGAAGGCCAGGCGCAAGCGCTGCCGGTTGCCGACGTGCTGTCCTTCCTTCAGGCCCGTATCCGCCGCTGAAACCAGATAGAGACGTCATGTTCAAGCGAAACACCTTAGGCCTCGGTGGTGCCGCCCTGTGCGGCACCCTGCTGGTCAGCGGCTGTGCCAATCACATGTCACAACGCAGCGAGCACGAGGAACGTGTCGAGCGCAAACTGCTCGATCACAGCCTGCAGATCGATGTCGGCGAGCCCAAGGTGCTTGAGCTGCCGCAACGGCGCGTGAAGATCAACGAACAGAAGACTTTCGAAGTCACCGAGTTCGAGGTCACGCGCCATTACGACCGTTACACGCCTTACCAGCCATGGCGGGAGATCTACGAGATTCCGCTGGGCGCAGTGGCGGTGGTCGGCGGCGTCGGCGCCAACGTGGTCAACGTGTTTGCCCTCGGCAATCTGCCCGACAGCGTGACACGGGACTGGCTCAGCTACGGTTTCGCCGGCCTCAACCCGTTCATGAACGTGCAATCCAACGGTCGCGCGCAACAGAACCTGGCCGGCATCGACGAAGTCCAGCGCGACAAGCGCACGGAATATTCGAGCCTGCCGTGGAGCGAGCGCCCGGTTCAGGTCAAGGTTGGCAAGCAGACCTTCGACATGACCACCGATCGCAACGGCGTGTTGCGTCTGAACCTGCTGGACAGCCCGTTCGCCGAAAACGACCTCAATCATGTGGGCAAACTGCAGATCAGCGTCGAAGACGGCAAGGATGACGTGCATTCCGACTCGTCTTTGGCGATCAGCACTCACCTGCGCGGCAAGCTGCTCGAAGCTCACGGGCTGATCTACGACGATCTGGAAGACGACGAAGTGAGCCAGTGGGTGCACCGGGTCAAGCGTCTGTCGGAACTGGGTCTGGAAGAAGAAGCCAGTGAGCTGGAACAAAGCCTGATCGAACTGACCCGCAACGATCCCGAGTTGCAGGCCGAATTCCTCAAGTCCCTGACCCGGGATGCGGGGCGTCTGGTGGCGGATCCGGGGCCGAACTGAAACCCCTGAAAAAATGCCCGAACCTGCTTCGGGCATTTTTTTGCTCGTCTATCGCTCGAACAGCTCCATCTGCTCGAACCCGCCGCGCAAATCCTCGAGCCGCACGCCCACTCCCAATAACCGCACCGGTTTGCCACCGCGATTGAACGCCTGCGTCAGCATCAACTGGTAACTGCCCAGATCCCGCCCTGCCCCCGCCTGTTCCAACGTGGTCTGGGTAAAATCGTGAAACTTCACTTTGACGAACGGCTTGCCCGGCCGGTAGCTGCTGTCGATCCGCGCCATGCGGGTTTTCAGGGTTTCCAGCAATTCCGGGAGCTTGTCGAGGCAACTGCGCAGGTCCGGCAGATCGACGTCGTAGGTGTTTTCGACACTGATCGACTGACGGCGACTGTCGTTGTGTACCAACCGCTCATCAATCCCACGGGCCAGACTCCACAAGCGCTCGCCGAAACTGCCGAATTCCCGCACCAGCGCCAGCTTGTCCCACTCGCGCAATTGCAGACAGTCATTGATACCGAGCCTGCTCAGCTTGTCGGCGGTGACCTTGCCCACCCCGTGCAACTTGCTCACCGGCAGACCACTGACAAAGTCTTCGACCTGATCCGGGGTGATCACGAACAAGCCGTTGGGCTTTCTCCAGTCGCTGGCGATCTTGGCCAGAAACTTGTTCGGCGCCACGCCGGCGGAGACGGTGATGTGCAACTGATTGGAAACCCGGCGACGAATGTCCTGGGCAATGCGCGTGGCGCTGCCGCCGAAATGCGCGCTGTCCGAGACATCAAGATAGGCCTCGTCCAGGGAAAGCGGCTCGATCAGGTCGGTGTAATCGCTGAAGATCGTATGAATTTCCTTCGAGGCCTCGCGATAGGCATCCATTCGCGGCTTGACGATGGTCAGGTCCGGGCACAGCTTCAAGGCATGCCCGGACGACATCGCCGAACGAACGCCATAAGCCCGCGCCTCATAGTTGCAGGTGGCGATCACCCCGCGCCTGTCCGCCGAGCCACCCACCGCCAACGGCTTGCCGGCGAGACTCGGGTCATCTCGCATCTCGATGGCGGCGTAGAAACAGTCACAGTCGACGTGGATGATTTTTCGCTGAGTCATGACAGAAAAGGAAACATGGCGAGCCGGACCGGCAGTATCTCACTGACACCTGTATATAGCACCAGTGGTATGAATGTTCTTTTCAGTTTGTAGGAAACGGACCTTGAATTTATTTTCTCAATCGAAAACCAACCTCCAATAGAGCTGAAACCCTTGCCCTGCCTGACCTGCAGCCCCCGAAAAGACCGTCCGTCAGCGCTAACCGATTGAAGCTGAAGAGGTTTTATCCAAATTGAAGGTTGACACCCCGGCGTTCCTCTGTAGAATGCCGCCACACAGACGCGGGATGGAGCAGTCTGGTAGCTCGTCGGGCTCATAACCCGAAGGTCGTCGGTTCAAATCCGGCTCCCGCAACCAAACATCAGAAAAGGCCAATCGAAAGATTGGCCTTTTTTGTGCGCGTCTGTTTTTTCGGATCCAGCCGCATATTCCGGAAATCGTTCCGATTCCGAAACTTAGCGCTCCCCTGCGACCGTTTGCCGCGATTGCACACTTATTTGACCCTTCTCGGGATTATCGGTTGACACCCCGCCGTTCGCCTGTAGAATGCCGCCACACAGACGCGGGATGGAGCAGTCTGGTAGCTCGTCGGGCTCATAACCCGAAGGTCGTCGGTTCAAATCCGGCTCCCGCAACCAAACATCAAAAAAGGCTACTCGAAAGAGTGGCCTTTTTTGTATCTGTGGAAAAAGTCCTTTCGCAACAATGATCTGTCACTGTGCAGTGAACCGTTCAGGATCTGAAGGCCCGCCAAGTTGCAACTATGCTTGAAGTCGCAGGCACGGCGTCTGCAATCCAGGAGCTGCCCTCGCCGATACCCGATGAGAGGCGTAGTATTTTGTGATTATTTTTTTCTACAGGGATTGGTAACTTGGCTGGATACCTCCATCCTGTCGCGCACAATCCAAGAGGTGATTGATGCGCGCCAACTCGTCTGATTCACAAGACACCGTCACAGCGAACCCACCGATCAAGCCTGAGCGTCTGCGCCTGCTGGATCGGATCAGCAAATACCGGCAACCGATCGGTCTGGCGGTCACTTTGCTGCTATTCGCCATTGCGCTGATTGCCTGTCGCCATCTGCTCAGCGAACTCGATCTCGACGCCTTGCACGACTCGATTCTCGACGTGCCGAAACCGGCCCTGCTCGGTGCCCTCGGTGCGACGGTCGTCGGCTTCATTATCCTGCTCGGCTATGAATGGTCGGCCAGTCGTTATGCCCGCGTGACGCTGGCGCCGAAAGTGCTGGCACTGGGCGGTTTCACCGCGTTTGCCATCGGCAACGCCATCGGCCTGTCGATGCTGTCCGGTGGCTCGGTGCGATACCGTTTATATGCACGGCATGGCCTGGGCGCTTCCGAAGTCGCGCACATGACCCTGTTCGCCAGCCTGTCGCTGGGCTGCGCCCTGCCGCCGCTGGCCGCGCTTGCGACCCTGAGCAACCTGCCTGCTGCGTCGCAGGCACTGGGGCTCTCCGAGACCTTGTTGGGGACGGTTGCCGGCGTGGTGCTGCTGCTCGGCGCGATCCTGGCCATCGGCATCTATCGCCGGCGCCTGCCGGAACAACCTTATCCGGACAACCTGCTGGTCCGGGCCGGTCGTCGCACCCTGCGTCTGCCGGGTCGTCGGCTGACGTTCCTGCAACTGGTCATCACCGCCCTCGACGTGGCTGCCGCTGCGACCGTCCTTTATCTGCTGCTACCGGAAGCGCCGCCCTTCGGTGCGTTCCTGCTGGTTTATCTGCTGGCACTGGCCGCCGGTGTACTCAGTCACGTTCCAGGTGGCGTAGGTGTCTTCGAAGCCATTCTGCTCGCGGCGTTTGCCGACAAACTCGGCGCCGCGCCACTGGCGGCCGCCCTGCTCCTGTATCGCCTGATCTATGTGGTGCTGCCGTTGCTGGTGGCCTGCGTGCTGTTGCTGATCAACGAAGGCCAGCGCCTGTTTCAGTCGCAGACCATGCGTGCGGCTTCCGGTCTGGCAGCACCGATTCTCGCGGTGCTGGTGTTCCTGTCCGGCGTGGTGCTGCTGTTTTCCGGCGCGACGCCAGAGATCGACACCCGTCTGGAACACATCGGTTTTCTGATTCCTCACCGTCTGGTCGACGCCTCGCACTTTGGCGCCAGCCTGATCGGCGTGCTGTGTCTGATGCTCGCTCAGGGCCTGCGTCGCCGGCTGTCGGCGGCGTGGATGCTGACCACCATTCTATTGCTGGTGGGCGCCCTGCTCTCACTGCTCAAGGGTTTCGACTGGGAAGAAGCGACCCTGATGACCCTCACCGCCGCGCTGCTGGGGGTGTTCCGTCGCTCGTTCTACCGCCCGAGCCGCCTGACCGAACTGCCGTTCTCGCCGCTGTATCTGGTGGCCAGTCTGTGCGTACTCGGCGCCTCGACGTGGCTTTTGCTGTTTGCTTATCAGGACGTTCCGTACAGCCATCAACTGTGGTGGCAGTTCACTCTCGACGCCGACGCCCCGCGCGGCCTGCGCTCGCTGCTCGGCGCCGCCGTGTTGCTGCTGGTAATCGCACTGACCTGGCTGCTGCGCACCGCTCGCCCGGTGATCCATCTGCCGACACCGGATGAACTGGAACGCGCCTCGAAGATTCTGATGGCCTCCTCGCAACCGGACGGCGGCCTGGCCCTGACCGGCGACAAGGCGCTGCTGTTTCATCCCAACGACGAAGCCTTCCTGATGTACGCCCGCCGCGGCCGCAGTCTGGTGGCCCTGTACGACCCGATCGGCCCCGGCCAGCAACGGGCCGAGATGATCTGGCAGTTCCGCGACCTGTGCGACATCCATCACGCCCGCCCCGTGTTCTATCAGGTGCGCGCCGAGAACCTGCCGTACTACATGGACATCGGCCTGACCGCAATCAAGCTGGGCGAGGAAGCCCGGGTCGATCTGCATCGCTTTGACCTGGAAGCCAAGGGAAAGGAGATGAAGGACCTGCGCTACACCTGGAACCGTGGCACCCGTGACGGCCTGTCGCTGGAGATCCATGAGCCGGGCCAGGCGCCGATGGATGAGCTCAAGGTGATTTCCGATGCCTGGCTGACCGGCAAGAACGTGCGCGAGAAAGGCTTCTCCCTCGGCCGTTTCAGCGACGATTACCTGAAGCATTTCCGCATTGCGGTGATTCGCTTCGAAGGTCGCCCGGTGGCGTTCGCCAACCTGCTCGAGACCTACAGCCATGACCTGGCCAGTCTCGACCTGATGCGCGCGCACCCGGACGCCCCCAAGCTGACCATGGAATTCATGATGGTCGGTCTGATTCAACACTATAAGAGTCACGGATACGCGCGCTTCAGCCTGGGCATGGTGCCGCTGTCGGGGTTGCAACCCCGGCGCGGTGCACCGCTGACCCAGCGTCTGGGCTCGATGGTTTTCCGCCGTGGTGAGCAGTTGTACAACTTCCAAGGCTTGCGCCGCTTCAAAGACAAGTTCCAGCCTGACTGGGAACCCCGTTATATGGCCGTGCCCGCCGGACTCGATCCGCTGGTGGCGCTGGCCGACACTGCTGCCCTGATCGCGGGCGGCTTGACTGGATTGGTGAAACGCTGATGATTCAACGCTCCCTGAAGTACATCCTGGTCGCACTGCTGGTGCTGGCCGCGATTGCCGGCGGCGGTTTCTGGTACCTCAAACGCCCGGCACCGGAACCGACCCTCGAACAGCTCACCCCGGCCGATGGCGCCGCCATGACCCGGGTCATCCCCGGCACCAAGCCCAAGGCGCAGGTGCTGGTGGCGGTCAACGACGACCAGAAACTCAGCGACAAGCAACTGAGCACCCTGAGCCGCAGCGCTTCGGCGCAGATCGTTCAGGTGATTCTGCCCAAGGACTGCCTGCTGCAAAGCCGCGCCCTGCAAGCCGGCCTGCGTGAACTGAACGGCCCGGCGACCCTGGTCAGCGGCATCGGCCCCGGCGCCGTGCTGGCGTGGCGCTGGCTGTCCGAGCAGAAAGACGACAAGGCTCAAGCCGTATCGGTCGACCTGGCCCTGGAAAAACCCGGCTGCACTCACCTGCTGCCGAAGTCTGCCGCCCACGGCCATTGGCTGGTGGCGTGGAACGACAACCCGGACGACACCAGCGCCGGTTTCGTGCGCGATCAACCGAACGCCGAAACCAGCATCAGCGACTACGACATCAACCTGCCGCAAGTGCTGAACAACGAACTGCGCAAGATCCTCGTCGGCGGCGACAAGGCCAACGGCGGCCTGCAGATCCCGGTGGTGGAAGTCCCGGCCGGCCAGGCCAAGGACACCGTCACCCTGTTCCTCTCGGGTGACGGCGGCTGGCGCGACCTCGACCGCGACGTGGCCGGTGAAATGGCCAAGATCGGTTATCCGGTGGTCGGCATCGACACCCTGCGCTACTACTGGCAGCACAAGAGCCCGGAACAGAGCGCCCTGGACCTGACCGAACTGATGCAGCACTACCGCCAGAAATGGGGCACCAAGCGCTTCATCCTGACCGGCTACTCGTTCGGCGCCGACGTCCTCCCGGCCATCTACAACCGCCTGCCGGAAACCGAGCAGCAGCGCGTCGACGCAATCATCCTGCTGGCCTTCGCCCGCACCGGCAGCTTCGAAATCGAAGTCGAAGGCTGGCTCGGCAACGCCGGCAAAGAAGCCGCCACCGGCCCGGAAATGGCCAAGCTGCCACCGGCCAAGGTCGTGTGCATCTACGGTGAAGAAGAGACGGATGAAAGCGGTTGCACTGACAAGACCGCGGTGGGCGAAGCAGTGAAGCTGCCTGGTGGCCACCACTTCGACGAGAACTACCCGGCGCTGGCCAAGCGTCTGGTGGATTTGATCGAGAAGCGTCAGAACACGGCGCAGGTGGCGGAAGAGTGATCTGAAGCGCACCAACGAAAAGCCCCCGCAACTTCGCAGTTGCGGGGGCTTTTTCATTTCGAGGACTCCCACGATAAGCACAGGACTCAGTTAGATGTCAGCGCTTCCTGGCCATACCTCGCCCGCATGTCGTCGTGACTGATCGCTTGAGCAGGATCGAAATTGCTCAATCGCGCCTCGACTGCCGCTTGAACCCGAAGACTCTCGAGTTCATCCAGCCTTTCTTGCTCCGGTAACTCCGTCATGCAAATCGTCCTCGTGCACCGTAATGACTCTATGAGAGGCAGCCTACCAGCTACCAGAGAGGATGGGCGCCTGGAAACGTTTGGACACGGATACAAAAAAGCCCCCGCCAGCCACAAGGCTGACGGGGGCTTTTCAGTTGAGACGGGGGTTTACATCTCCACCTGCGTCCCCAACTCAATCACCCGGTTCAGCGGCAGATTGAAGAACCGCAGGTTCCCATTGGCATTCTTCAACATGAACGCAAACAACGCTTCACGCCAACGGGCCATGCCTTCGAGTTTCGAGGCGATGACCGTTTCGCGACTGAGGAAGTAGGTGGTGCGCATCGGGCTGAAGTCGAGGTCGTCGAGATGGCACAGCTTCAGTGCCTGCGGCACGTCCGGCTCGTCGGTGAAGCCGAAGTGCAGGATCACCCGGAAGAAGCCTTCACCGTGAGCCTCGACTTCGAAGCGTCGCGATGGCGGGACGCGCGGGATGTCTTCGTAGACCACCGTCAGCAGCACCACTTGCTCGTGCAAGACCTGGTTGTGCAGCAGGTTGTGCAACAGCGCGTGCGGCACGGCGTCGGAGCGGGCGGTGAGGAACACGGCTGTGCCCTGCACACGGTGCGGTGGCTGCACTCGGATGCTGCTGATGAAGATCGGCAGGGGCAGCGCGCCTTCGTCGAGGCGCTCGACCAGCAGTTGCTTGCCGCGCTTCCAGGTGGTCATCAGCACGAACAGCGCGATACCGGCGATCACCGGGAAGGCACCGCCCTGGACGATCTTCGGCACGTTGGCGGCGAAGTACAGACCGTCCACCAGCAAGAAGCCGAGCAGCACCGGCACCGCCAGAATCGGCGGCCATTTCCACAGCAGCAACATGACTGCCGAGACCAGAATCGTGGTCATCAGCATCGTGCCGGTCACCGCCACGCCGTAGGCCGAGGCCAAGGCGCCGGAGGATTCGAAGCCGATCACCAGCAACACCACGCCGACCATCAGCGACCAGTTCACGGCGCCGATATAGATCTGGCCCTGCTCGTCGCTGGAGGTGTGCTGGATGTACATGCGCGGGATGTAACCGAGCTGGATCGCCTGGCGGGTCAGGGAAAATGCGCCGGAAATCACCGCCTGGGAGGCGATCACCGTGGCCAGGGTCGACAGACCGACCAGCGGAATCAACGCCCAGCTCGGCGCCAGCAGGTAGAAAGGGTTGCGTGCCGCGTCCGGGTTCTCCAGCAGCAAGGCGCCCTGGCCGAAGTAGTTGAGCACCAGCGCCGGCAGCACCAGCAGGAACCAAGCACGGGCAATCGGCTTGCGGCCGAAGTGGCCCATGTCGGCGTACAGCGCTTCGGCACCGGTCAGCGCCAACACCACGGCGCCAAGGATGGCCACGCCCATGCCGGTATGAACCATGAAAAAGCGCACTGCCCAGACCGGGTTCATCGCGTGCAGCACTTCCGGGTAGTGGCTGATACCGTAGACGCCGAGGGCGCCGAGGACCAGGAACCAGGTGACCATGATCGGCCCGAACAGAATGCCGATCCGCGCCGTTCCGTGCTTCTGGATCAGAAACAACCCGACCAGCACCACCAGTGACAGCGGCACCACCCAGTGATCGATGCCGTCGAAGGCCAGGCCCAGACCTTCAATGGCCGAGAGCACGGAAATCGCCGGGGTGATCATGCTGTCGCCATAGAACAGCGCCGCGCCGATCAGCCCGCAGACCACCAGCAACGTACGCAACCGCTTGCGCCCCGCCGCCGCCCGACGGGCCAGCGCGGTGAGCGCCATGATCCCGCCTTCGCCCTGGTTGTCGGCGCGCAGGACGAACATCATGTACTTGATTGAAACGACCCAGATCAGCGACCAGAAAATCAGCGACAGAATGCCGAGCACTCCGTCGTGATTGACAGGCACGCCGTAAGCGCCGGAAAACACTTCTTTGAGGGTGTACAACGGGCTCGTGCCGATGTCGCCGTAAACTACCCCGACCGCCGCGACCAGCATGCTCAGCGGCTTGGTGGCCGAACCTTCGGCGCCTGCCGCGTGACTACTTGCCTGACCCATCCAACACTCCTGATTCCCAGACCGGCTTCTTAGATGAAGCACTATGCTTTGTGTGCAGCATGCGCGTTTTTACGCCCTGTAACAGACGTTTTCTTGACTGTAAAAATTCAGTAAAGCGCAACGGCGCGAAGCATAGCGCAGCACTCGTCGTATTTCCCTGCATAAAGCTGGTCAAGTGCGCTGCTCGTCGCTAGAATTGCGCACTTTTTGATCAGAGGCGCACTTCAAGCGCCCGTCCGTCGGCTTCTGCCATCAGGCAAGCGACGTCACAAAACACCGAGGTTAGACATGTCCACCACTCCTGCGCCGGCCAATCCAAAGGTTGGCTTCGTTTCTCTGGGTTGCCCGAAAGCACTGGTCGACTCCGAGCGCATCCTGACCCAGCTGCGCATGGAAGGCTATGACGTGGTGTCCACCTATCAGGACGCCGACGTGGTCGTGGTCAACACCTGCGGCTTCATCGACTCGGCCAAGGCCGAATCGCTGGAAGTCATCGGTGAAGCGATCAAGGAAAACGGCAAGGTCATCGTGACCGGCTGCATGGGCGTGGAAGAAGGCAATATCCGTGACGTGCACCCGAGCGTGCTGGCCGTCACCGGTCCGCAGCAGTACGAGCAAGTGGTCAACGCGGTGCACGAAGTCGTGCCGCCGAAGCAGGATCACAACCCGCTGATCGACCTGGTGCCGCCGCAAGGCATCAAGCTGACCCCGCGCCACTACGCGTACCTGAAGATTTCCGAAGGCTGCAACCACAGCTGCAGCTTCTGCATCATCCCGTCGATGCGCGGCAAACTGGTCAGCCGTCCGGTTGGCGACGTGCTCGACGAAGCCCAGCGTCTGGTCAAGTCCGGCGTGAAGGAACTGCTGGTGATTTCCCAGGACACCAGTGCCTACGGCGTTGACGTCAAATACCGCACCGGTTTCTGGAACGGCGCGCCGGTGAAAACCCGCATGACCGAACTGTGCGAAGCGCTGAGCACCCTCGGTGTCTGGGTCCGTCTGCACTACGTTTACCCGTACCCGCACGTCGACGAATTGATCCCTCTGATGGCCGCTGGCAAGATCCTGCCGTACCTGGACATCCCGTTCCAGCACGCCAGCCCGAAAGTCCTGAAGTCGATGAAACGCCCGGCGTTCGAAGACAAGACCCTGGCGCGGATCAAGAACTGGCGCGAAATCTGCCCGGACCTGATCATCCGTTCGACCTTCATCGTCGGCTTCCCCGGCGAAACCGAAGAAGACTTCCAGTACCTGCTGGACTGGCTGACCGAAGCCCAGCTCGACCGCGTCGGCTGCTTCCAGTATTCGCCGGTCGAAGGCGCTCCAGCCAACGATCTGGATCTGGAAGTGGTTCCGGACGACGTCAAGCAGGATCGCTGGGAACGCTTCATGGCGCACCAGCAGGCCATCAGCTCGGCGCGCCTGCAAATGCGCATCGGCCGTGAAATCGAAGTGCTGGTGGACGAAGTCGACGAGCAGGGCGCGGTCGGCCGCTGCTTCTTCGATGCCCCGGAAATCGACGGCAACGTGTTCATCGACAACGGCAGCAACCTCAAGCCGGGCGACAAGGTCTGGTGCAAGGTGACCGACGCCGACGAATACGACCTCTGGGCCGAACAGATCTAAGCGCGAAAAATACAGAAAGCCCCGCTCTCTTTTACGAGATGCGGGGCTTTTTTACGGCTAGAGTTTGTGAGGGGAAGGACTCCCTCATCCATGACAAAGAGGCTATCGGGCATGCGTCACCACTCGGTCATCCACACGCCGAAACTCAGCGATTATCAGGAACTGACCCGGGTCTGGGAGGCCTCGGTCCGCGCGACTCATGATTTCCTGCCGGAATCCTACATCGAGCTGCTGAAGAATCTGGTGCTGACCCGCTACCTCGATGCGGTGATGCTGATCTGCACCCGGGACAGCCACCAGCGCATCACCGGGTTTGCCGGGGTTGCGGCGGGCAAGATCGAAATGCTGTTCATCGACCCGGCCCATCGCGGTCAGGGCCTTGGCAAGAAACTGCTGAAGTACGCGATGGAGCACCTGAACGCCGACGAACTGGACGTCAACGAACAAAACCCGCAGGCCCTGGGGTTTTACTTCAAGCAAGGGTTCGAGGTGATCGGCCGCTCGGAAGTCGATGGCATGGGCCAGCCGTATCCGCTGTTGCACATGCGCCTGAAACAACCGGAGCAGCGCGCCGTACGCGGCTAAAAGCCACACGGCGCAAATGCAATCGGGCTTAACCGGCCCCAGGCAGGTACAATGCCCACCCCTTTTTTGTTACGGCCCCTGTCATGACTGACCCGATTCGCCTCTCCAAACGCCTCATCGAGCTGGTCGGTTGCTCCCGCCGGGAAGCCGAGCTGTTCATCGAGGGCGGCTGGGTCACCGTGGACGGCGAAGTCATCGACGAGCCGCAGTTCAAGGTCGGCGACCAAAAGGTCGAGCTCGACAAGGACGCCAAGGCCACCGCGCCGGAGCCGGTGACCATCCTGCTCAACGTGCCGGCCGGCGTGGATGTCGACAGCGCCATGCAGTCGCTGAACGCCGAAACCCTCAGCGAAGAACACCGCTACGGCAAGCGTCCGCTGCGCGGGCACTTCCTGCGCCTGACCGCCAGCGCCGACCTGCAACCCAAGGCCAGCGGCCTGCTGGTGTTCACCCAGGACTGGAAGGTGCTGCGCAAGCTCACCGCCGACGCGGCCAAGATCGAGCAGGAATACGTGGTCGAAGTCGAAGGCGACATGGTTGCCCACGGCCTCAATCGCCTGCAGCACGGCCTCACCCACAAGGGAAAGGAACTGCCGCCGGTCAAGGCCAGCTGGCAGAACGAAAACCGTCTGCGCTTCGCCATGAAAAACCCGCAGCCGGGGATCATCGCCCAGTTCTGCGAAGCGGTCGGCCTGAAGGTCATCGGCATACGCCGGATCCGCATCGGCGGCGTGTCCATCGGCAAGGTGCCGGTCGGCCAATGGCGCTACCTGTCCGGCAAAGAGAAATTCTAAGGCTCGCAAGCCACCCTACATTCCGGCATCGCGCCCCGCTCGGTGCCCACAGCGAACAATCAGGATTGCACACATGGTTCACAACGACGTTCTGCGCAGCGTGCGCTACATGCTCGACATCAGCGACAAGAAAGTGGTCGAGATCATCAAACTCGGCGGCCTGGACGTCACACTTGCCGATGTCGTGACGTACCTCGACAAGAAAGAAGAAGACGAAGAAGGTTTCGTGCGCTGCCCGGACGAAGTCATCGCGCACTTCCTCGACGGTCTGGTGATCTTCAAGCGCGGCAAGGACGAAAGCCGTCCGCCGCTGCCGATCGAACTGCCGGTGACCAACAACATCATCCTGAAAAAGCTGCGCGTGGCCTTCGAACTGAAGGAAGACGACATGCACGCGATCCTCAAGGCTGCCGACTTCCCGGTGTCCAAGCCTGAGCTGAGTGCGCTGTTCCGCAAGGTCGGCCACACCAACTACCGCCCGTGCGGCGATCAGTTGCTGCGCAATTTCCTCAAGGGGCTCACGCTCCGCGTGAGAGCGTAAAGCAGCGACAGGCGTCGAGCTGCAAGCTTTTACTCGTAGCTCGACGCTCGCAACTTGAAGCTGGCCCTATGGCCTCCCATTCCTTCCAAAAATAGTGGCTCCGCTTTTCGCAGCCGGCGACTAGGGTGTACTGAACCCTAGCCCTCAGGATTCGCCATGCACCCGTATTTCTCCCTGCAAGGCCGCACCGCCCTGGTGACCGGCGGCACCCGTGGTATCGGCAAAATGATCGCCAAGGCGTTTGTCGAAGCAGGCGCCCGCGTGTACGTCTGCTCCCGTGACGCGGAAGCCTGTCATCAAACCGCTGAAGAACTCAGTGCCCTGGGCACGTGTCATGGCATGGCGGCGAATCTGGCAACAGAAGAAGGCGTGAAAGAGCTGGCCGCGCGACTGGGCGAGCAGATCACTCATCTGGACATTCTGGTGAACAACGCCGGCACCACTTGGGGCGCGCCGCTGGAGAGCTACCCGGTCAAGGGCTGGGAGAAAGTCATGCAACTCAACGTGACCTCGGTGTTCAGTTGCATCCAGCAGTTTCTGCCGTTGCTGCGCCAATCCGGGTCGGTGGCCAATCCGGCGCGGATCATCAACATCGGCTCGGTAGCGGGGATCTCGTCTTTCGGTGAACAGGCCTATGCCTACGGACCGAGCAAAGCGGCCCTGCATCAACTGTCGCGGATTCTCGCCCGGGAACTGGTGAGCCAGCACATCAACGTCAATGTCATCGCGCCGGGACGCTTCCCGAGCAAAATGACCCAGCACATCGGCAGCGACCAGCAGGCGCTGGCCGAAGACACTGCGCTGATCCCGATGAAACGCTGGGGGCGTGAGGAAGAGATGGCAGCGCTGGCGATCAGCCTGGCGAGTACCGCCGGGGCGTACATGACCGGGAATATCATTCCGCTGGATGGCGGGTTTAGTCTCTGATATCGGCGGTGAGGCTATCGCTGGTAAGCCAGCTCCCACAGGTCTTTTGGTGTACACACATGATGCGAACTCCCGCGAACCCTGTGGGAGCTGGCTTGCCGGCGATAGCGTCAGGTCTGCCAGCACCAGACTGGCGGCCGGACGGGTTATCATGCCCGCCCTGCTCCGCTTCGAATGCAAACCATGACTTACAGCGTCTCCCCCATCGGCTTCGTCCGCTCCTGCTTCAAGGAGAAGTTCGCCATCCCGCGCCAGCCGCAACTGGCACCCGCCGCCCGTGGCGTGCTGGAACTGGTGGCACCGTTCGATCAGGGCGACGCGGTGCAGGGACTGGAGCAGGTCAGTCATGTCTGGCTGCTGTTCCTGTTCCATCAGGCGCTGGAAGACAAGCCGCGCCTCAAGGTCCGCCCTCCGCGCCTCGGTGGCAACAAGTCGATGGGCGTGTTCGCCACCCGCGCCACGCACCGGCCGAACGGCATCGGTCAGTCGGTGGTGAAACTGGACAAGGTCGAGGCCAACCGCCTGTTCATCTCCGGCATCGACTTGCTGGACGGCACGCCGATTCTCGACGTCAAACCCTACGTGCCGTACGCCGACATCATTGCTGACGCTTCCAACAGCATCGCCAGTGCCGCGCCGCAACTGATCGACGTGCAGTGGACGGACGCGGCGCTGCAACAGGCGCACACGCACGCTCAGCGCCTGGCCGAGCCGCTGGTCGAGCTGATCGAGCAGTGCCTGGCCCAGGATCCGCGCCCGGCCTATCAGACGCCCGCGCCCGAACGCGAATACGGCGCGCAGTTCTGGGATCTGGACGTGCGCTGGCATTACCCTGTGCCTGAGCAGATCCGCGTCCTGGAAGTCATCCCCGCCGCTGACTGAATCGCGAAAACGAAAAAGCCCGCGCTGCCTTCTCAGGCAACGCGGGCTGATCGTTCCCACGTCGAGGCGTCGAACCGTCTGCGTGGGAATGCATCCAGTGACGCTCTGCGTCACCTATAAACAGCTTACTTCTCGACGAATGCGCGCTCGATCAGGTAGTCACCCGGCTCGCGCATCCGCGCCGAGATCTTCAGGCCGAAGCTGTCGAGCACTTCGCTGGTCTCGTCGAGCATACTCGGGCTGCCGCAGATCATCGCGCGGTCGTCCTGCGGGTTGATCGGTGGCAGGCCGATGTCGCTGAACAGCTTGCCGCTGCGCATCAGGTCGGTCAGACGGCCCTGATTCTCGAACGGTTCGCGGGTCACGGTCGGGTAGTAGATCAGCTTGTCACGCAGCGCCTCTCCGAAGAACTCGTTCTGCGGCAGGTGCTCGGTGATGAATTCGCGGTAGGCGACTTCGTTGACGTAACGAACACCGTGAACCAGGATCACTTTCTCGAAGCGCTCGTAGGTTTCCGGGTCCTGGATCACGCTCATGAACGGCGCCAGACCGGTGCCGGTGCTCAGCAGGTACAGGTGCTTGCCCGGGTTCAGGTCGTCCAGCACCAGGGTGCCGGTCGGTTTTTTCGAGATGATGATCTCGTCGCCTTCCTTCAGGTGCTGCAGCTGGGAGGTCAGCGGACCGTCCTGCACCTTGATGCTGAAGAACTCGAGATGCTCTTCCCAGTTCGGGCTGGCGATCGAGTAAGCGCGCATAAGCGGGCGGCCGTTTGGCTGTTGCAGGCCGATCATCACGAACTGACCGTTCTCGAAGCGCAGGCCCGGATCGCGGGTGCACTTGAAGCTGAACAGAGTGTCGTTCCAGTGATGAACACTGAGGACACGCTCGTGGTTCATGTTGCTCATGTACGTGGGACTCCTGGAGATTGATCTGCGCCTGCCCGGCTCGTGTTGAAGAATGCCGACGGTGCGCAATTGCATCGCATTCTAATAGCGCCGACAATATCTGTTAACTGGATTATTAAGATAAGGGTTATCGGTTATATCGATATGCGATTTACTCTTCGTCAACTGCAAG
Source organism: Pseudomonas sp. GW456-12-10-14-LB2 (assembly GCF_002884345.1). Lineage (NCBI taxonomy): Bacteria > Pseudomonadati > Pseudomonadota > Gammaproteobacteria > Pseudomonadales > Pseudomonadaceae > Pseudomonas > Pseudomonas sp. GW456-12-10-14-LB2. The sequence continues at coordinate 129,910 of NZ_POHV01000009.1, read as the reverse complement.
TCTTCGTCGCTGTCGCTCAGCAGGAAAGCGTGTCCCGTGCTGCGGGTCTGCTCAACCTGTCGCAATCGGCCGCCAGCACTTCCATCACCGAACTGGAGCGCCAGTCCAGCTGCCAGCTGTTCGACCGCGCCGGCAAACGCCTGAGCCTCAACGCCCTCGGCAAACAGTTGTTGCCGCAAGCGGTGGCCATGCTCGATCAGGCCAAGGAAATCGAAGACCTGCTCAACGGTAAATCCGGTTTCGGCTCGCTGTCGGTGGGCGCGACCCTGACCATCGGCAATTACCTGGCGACGCTGCTGATCGGCGGTTTCATGCAGCGCCACCCCGAAAGCCAGGTGAAGCTGCATGTGCAGAACACTGCCAATATCGTGCAACAAGTGGCTCATTACGAAATTGATCTGGGTCTAATCGAGGGCGATTGCAGCCACCCGGACATCGAAGTGCAGAGCTGGGTCGAGGATGAACTGGTGGTGTTCTGCGCCCCACAACATCCGTTGGCCAAGCGCGGCAGCGCGACCATGGAAGAGTTGACGCACGAAGCGTGGATTTTGCGGGAACAGGGTTCGGGGACGCGCCTGACCTTCGATCAGGCGATGCGGCATCACCGCAGTGCGCTGAACATCCGGCTGGAGCTGGAACACACCGAAGCGATCAAACGCGCGGTGGAATCAGGTCTGGGGATTGGCTGTATTTCGCGTCTGGCGCTGCGTGACGCCTTCCGTCGCGGCAGCCTGGTGCCGGTGGAGACGCCGGATCTGGATCTGGCGCGGCAGTTCTATTTCATCTGGCACAAGCAGAAGTACCAGACCTCCGCCATGCGCGAATTCCTCGATCTGTGCCGCGCCTTCACCGCCGGGGTGCAGCGCAGCGACGAGATCGTTCTGCCGAGCATCGCTTAGAGCAGAATCACCGCCCACACCAGGGCGATCATGCTCAGTGCCACGAATTGCGCGGCGCTGCCCATGTCCTTGGCGTTCTTGGACAGCGGGTGCAACTCCAGCGAGATACGGTCGATGGCCGCCTCCACCGCTGAATTCAACAGCTCGACGATCAGCGCCAGCAGGCACACGGCGATCAGCAGCGCCTGCTCGACCCGGCTGACATTGAGGAAAAACGTCAGCGGAATCAGTACCACGTTAAGCAGCACCAACTGGCGGAATGCGGCTTCGCCAGTGAAGGCGGCGCGCAAGCCGTCCAGCGAGTAACCGGAAGCGTTGAGGATGCGTTTCAGGCCCGTCTGGCCCTTGAAAGGTGACATAAAGTAGATAACCGACCGAAAGGAAGTGGGGAAGCTAGATCAACGAAAGTCAAAAAAGCGTGAAGACGCCAGCGCTTACTGGCTCGGAATTGACTCAAGTTGTTGCAGCAGTAAAGCTGCCTGGGTCCGGGTCCGCACGTTCAACTTGCGAAAAATCGCCGTGACGTGGGCCTTGATGGTCGCTTCGGACACGCTCAGCTCGTAGGCGATCTGCTTGTTCAGCAAACCTTCGCAGACCATGGTCAGCACCCGGAACTGCTGCGGCGTCAGGCTCGCAAGGCCATCGCTGGCGGCTTTGGCTTCATCCGAAACGCTGACCGCTTCGAATGCCTGGGGCGGCCAGAACACGTCGCCATCCAGCACTTTGCGCACCGCTTCCTGAATCACGCTCAGGTCGCTGGACTTGGGAATGAAGCCACTGGCGCCAAACTCCCTGGACTTGACCATCACCGAGGCTTCTTCCTGGGCCGAAACCATCACCACCGGAATCTGCGGGTATTGACCGCGCAGCATCACCAGCCCGGAAAACCCGAAGGCGCCCGGCATGTTCAGGTCCAGCAGCACCAGATCCCAGTCAGCCTTTTCGGTCAGGCGGGCTTCCAGCTCCGCGATGCTCGCCACCTCCACCATGCGTACGTCCGGGCCAAGGCCCATCGTCACCGCTTGGTGCAGTGCGCTACGAAAAAGAGGGTGATCATCGGCAATCAGGATGTCGTATGTGGCCATTTTTCAAATGATCCTGTTTTTGATGGCGGGCCCGCGCATTCGGGCCTCACCAAAGCAAATCCAGACACCGCCCGGCAGCGGCATCCACAGGGGCACGTTCAACGCCAATCACGAACAAAAACGGCGTTTCAAACCTTGGCCGCACCCCAATCGGCGCCAAGCATGACCAGCGAAGCCGGGGTGGTCAAGCCGCACGGCCACTGCTTTAGCAGTATGGGCCAGGATCAGGCCGGTACTGGCGCCGCGTTTCGGATATAGGGCAGCAATTCGGCGTGGGCCGGCGTCGACACATTGACGTCCAGTTGCTGCTTGGCCCCCAGGTAATGCTGGCTGAACACATCGAAATAGGCATCCAGCGCCGACGCCGCGTCCGAATCGCCGGCCAGTTCCAGACACAGCGCCGCCACTTCGGCGGTGCACAGGTGCTCGCTGCGGGTCGAGCGGCGCAGGCGATAGCGCGAGAGTTTGTCGGGCAACAAGCTCAGGATAGGCAAACGATCGAAATACGGGCTCTTGCGGAAGATCTTGCGAGCCTCGGTCCAGGTCGCGTCCAGCAGGATGAACAGCGGGCGCTTGCTGCTATCGAGATCCACGGTGTTGGTCACCCGCGAAGGTTCGACGTACTCGCCGGGGAATACCAGATACGGCTGCCATTGCGGGTCGTTCAGCAGCGCCAGCAGTTGCTCGTCGGGTTCGGTCCGCGACCAGATGAAGGCATGGTTGTCGCGCACGATGTCGGCGATCAACCAACCGGTGTTACTTGGCTTGAACACTTCCTTGCCGGTCATGATCAGGCAAACGCCCGAGCGTGTATCGACGGTTGGCCGCCAGGCGCACAGGCAATGGCTGATGATCACCCGGCAATCGCGGCAGCGCGGGGAGCGAAAGCCACGGGCCTGGATCGGTTTGATGCCTTCGTCCTCGCGCTGATCGCGCAGGCGGGCCACGGCGTTGGGGGCATGATTCATCGCAGGCGGCACCGGCAGACAGGAAAACTCGACACGAACGACACTCGGCAGGGCAATAAAGGGCGGCAGTTTACCAGAGCGACGGGCACAAGCCTGTACCCTCCCGACCGGCTCCCCTATAATTCGCCGCCACTGAACGCACAGTCACGTGGCTGGTCGAACCACCAGTCACTGAACCAGGAGAGTTTCATGCTGCGCCTTATCGTTCCCACCGCTGCCATTCTGCTGGCTTCGTCCTTCAGCGCTCAGGCTGCATCCCTGAGTGAGCAGAATCTGAACCGAGAGCTGCGCAATGTCGCCGCACAAAGCAGCGTCGGCACGCCACGGGCGATCAACGAAGACATTCTTGATCAGGGCTACACCGTCGAAGGCACCACGCTGGTCAATCACCTGAGCGTGCAAAAGAGCCACGCCGACAAAATGCGCGCCGATCCCAAAGCCGTGTATTTCCAGCTGGGCGCCTCGGTCTGCAACAATCCGTCGTACCGCAAGCTGATGGCCAAAGGCGCGATCATGCGTTATGAATTCACCGAAGTGAAAAGCAACAAGGCGATCGGCTCCGCCAGCTACCAGGAATCGGATTGCCCGAAAGCGGCTCCAGCGAAGAAGAAGTAATCATCGCGACGTAGCGCGCCGCTGTTCATCCTCGGCGCGCAGTTCGGCCAGCAAGGCCTGCAAGTAACGCGAGCGGCGCTCCCCTCCCGCCAGGCGTCGGCAGCACTCCTCTTCGAGACTCACATGGTTGGTCTCGGCCGATGCTTTCAACAACCGATACAGCTGCGTATCGATCTCCAGAATGACTCTGGTCATGTGTCCTGCCTCCTTGCCACCCGCAAATCCTTGAATAGCGTGCACCTTGCGTACGGTCGTTGACGCAAAGTTGTCGTACGGCGCCTTTAACTTAGTAAATCAGAGCATTCAGCCCTCGACGTGGCATCGGACGAGCGGTGAAAACACTTCGAAAAGCGGCAATAAGCAGTTGCCAGGAAAGACTTTGCGGCGCAATGCTCAATGAGCGAAAAATGCTTTGAGGGTCTAGATTCAACGTATTCCCGATCTTTTATTAACGGCAGGAAAGGAGCTGCCGGCTGTTTGTTTTCTTGCAGCGCGGCACTGACGCCGCACGTCAGGGCCGAAAGCTCTGTGCAGAAGGAGAAGTTGCATGCCTTACCAACCGAATGACCTGCTCAGCCGTCATTTTCAGGAAAGCGGCCACGACCTCATCAGCAAGGTCGAAGAACAACTCAACCTGGTGTCACCCAACAGTCCGAATTCCCCCATCTACCGCGACATGATCCTGACCGTTCTGCGTATGGCCCAGGAAGACCACAACCGCTGGAACGCCAAGATCACCCTGCAAGCCCTGCGCGAACTGGAGCAGGCCTTTCGAACCCTTGAACAGTTCAAGGGGCGACGCAAGGTCACGGTGTTCGGTTCGGCCCGCACCCCGGTCGAACATCCCCTTTACGCCATGGCTCGTGAACTCGGGGCCTCGCTGGCCCGCTCGAACATGATGGTCATCACCGGTGCCGGCGGCGGAATCATGGCCGCCGCCCATGAAGGTGCCGGCCGCGATCACAGCCTGGGTTTCAACATCACCCTACCCTTCGAACAACATGCCAACCCCACTGTGGACGGTACCAACAACCTGCTGCCGTTCCACTTCTTCTTCACCCGCAAGCTGTTCTTCGTCAAGGAAGCCGATGCGCTGGTGTTGTGCCCCGGCGGGTTCGGCACCCTGGACGAAGCGCTGGAAGTGCTCACGCTGATCCAGACCGGCAAAAGCCCTCTGGTGCCGGTGGTGCTGCTGGACGCACCGGGCGGGACTTTCTGGCAAGGCGCGCTGGACTTCATTCGCCAGCAACTGGAGGAAAACCGTTACATTCTGCCGACCGACCTGAAGTTGGTGCGCCTGGTCTACAACGTTGAAGAGGCGGTGGAGCAGATCAACCAGTTCTACGGCAACTTCCACTCCAGCCGTTGGCTCAAGCGCCAGTTTGTCATTCGCATGAACCACAAGTTGAGCGATCAGGCCCTGGAGCATATGCAGGAAGCGTTTGCCGATTTGTGCCTGAGTGACCAGTTCCATCAACACGCCTACGCCGGCGAAGAGCACGACGATGCTCAATTCAGCCACCTGACGCGCCTGGCATTCGCCTTCAATGCCCGGGATCACGGGCGTCTGCGGGAGCTGGTGGACTACATCAACCTGCCGGAAAACTGGGCCCACTCAAAACCCCAAACCGCGCAACGCACTCGCGAACCGTCGAAGGTAACGTGAAGGCAAAAAAAAACGGCCCGCTATCGAAATAGCGGGCCGTTTTTATTTTTCAGATGAAGCTGAGCTGAAGCTGGAACAATTTAATCGTCCATCCCTCTGCCGCTGAACAAGCGGTTGATCATCTCCATCGAGAATCCCCGGTACGCCAGGAATCGACCTTGTCTGGCGCGTTCCTTGGCATCGCCAGGAAGCTGTCCGGAGAACTTCCGTTGCCACGTGTCTGTTAGCTGTTCTTGCCAGTTGATACCGCTCTCGCGCAAGGCGAGTTCGATATCGGCGCGTTGCAAACCGCGCTGGCTCAGTTCTTCACGAATCCGCAGTGGGCCGTAACCGGAGCGGGCGCGATAGGAAACAAAGCTTTCAAGATAACGGGCTTCGGAAAGCAGCCCTTCTTCCGTCAAACGGTCGAGGGCTGTTTCGATCATCTCGGGGGGAGCGCCACGCTGACGCAGTTTGCGCGTCAGCTCAACTCGACCATGCTCGCGGCGTGCGAGCAGGTCCATGGCGGTTCGCCGCACCGCGACGAGGGTATCGAGTACGGCGGTTGTCATCGGTGCAATCAGATATCAGCGTCAGCCAGGTCGTCTTCGGTCTCTTTGACCGCAGAAGCCTTGGAGTCAGCGATTACTGCTGGCGACAGCAGTTTGTCACGCAGTTGCTTCTCGAGCTTGGCCGCGACTTCCGGGTTGTCCGCCAGGAACTTGGCCGAGTTGGCCTTGCCCTGACCGATCTTGGTGCCTTCGTAGGCATACCAGGCGCCGGACTTCTCGACGAAACCGTGCAGCACGCCCAGGTCGATCATCTCGCCGTTCAGGTAGATACCCTTGCCGTAGAGAATCTGGAACTCGGCCTGACGGAACGGCGAAGCTACCTTGTTCTTCACAACCTTGACGCGGGTTTCGCTGCCGACCACTTCGTCGCCTTCCTTCACCGCGCCGGTACGGCGGATGTCGAGACGAACCGAAGCGTAGAACTTCAGCGCGTTACCACCGGTGGTGGTTTCCGGGCTGCCGAACATCACGCCGATCTTCATGCGGATCTGGTTGATGAAGATCACCAGGCAGTTGGCGTTCTTGATGTTACCGGTGATTTTACGCAGCGCCTGGGACATCAGACGGGCTTGCAGGCCCACGTGCATGTCACCCATTTCGCCTTCGATTTCAGCCTTTGGCACCAGTGCGGCCACGGAGTCGACGATGATCACGTCAACGGCGTTGGAGCGCACCAGCATGTCGGTGATTTCCAGGGCCTGTTCGCCGGTGTCCGGCTGGGAAACCAGCAGGTCGTCGACGTTGACGCCCAGCTTGCCGGCGTACTCAGGGTCGAGGGCGTGTTCGGCGTCGACGAAGGCGCAGGTCGCACCGGCTTTTTGAGCCTGGGCGATCACGGACAGCGTCAGTGTGGTTTTACCGGAAGATTCAGGACCGTAGATTTCAACGATACGGCCTTTTGGCAGGCCGCCGATGCCGAGTGCGATGTCCAGACCCAGAGAGCCGGTGGAAATGGCCGGGATCGCCTGACGGTCCTGATCGCCCATACGCATTACGGCACCCTTGCCGAATTGACGTTCGATCTGACCCAGGGCCGCAGCCAAGGCTTTCTTCTTGTTGTCGTCCATTAAAGTCCTCACGTAATCAATAAGGCCTGACGGCCAACACCTGTATAAGTAGCCAGTATTATTCCACAGCGTTCACGGATCGCCTACCCCTGATTTTCGATTTCTCGTGCCGCTAGTCGCAGCAAGCCCTCTAGCGCGGCCTTCACCGTTTGTCGGCGGACTTCGTCGCGGTTGCCGGGGAAGTGCTGGACCTCGCTGGAAACCGTGTCGCCCACACCCCACGCCAGCCAGACGGTGCCCACCGGTTTGTTCGGCGAACCACCGTCCGGCCCGGCCACACCGCTGACCGCCACGGCAAACCGCGCCAGGCTTTTTTCCCGGGCGCCGCGCACCATGGCCTCGACCACTTCGCGACTGACCGCGCCCACGGTGCCGAACAGCTCCGTCGGTACATTCAGCTGCTGGGTTTTCTGGCGGTTGGAATAGGTCACGTAACCCGCCTCGAACCATGCCGAACTCCCCGGAATGCGGGTGATGGCTTCGGCAATCCCGCCACCGGTGCAGGACTCGGCCGTCGTGACGTGGGCATTGAGCAATTGCAGACGTCGGCCAAGTTCGGCCGCCAGTTGGGTGATTTCTTTCACGGCGCGCTCCGGATCGGATGGAATGGGTACCACCGTACACGAGCCGGTTGCGCTTTCAATACACAAGCTTATTCAAAATGTGCAGGCGCCAGCGCTCTGATATAGGCCTGACAGGCCTGCAAGGCAATCAGTCCGCGGTCGCCTTCGCCGGTGATGGCGACAATTCGTCGAGCATGCGCCGGGTCAAGTCGGGCGCGTACGGCTGCATGATCCACGCCGCCGGCGCCGGAGGTGGCTGGCACACCGCAGCCTTGGGCAGCGTCGCCTGCGTCGATGAGGACTGACAGGCGCAGATCAGCAGTGGCAAGACGATCGCGCAGGCGATCCTGATCACGTTGGGCATCGTTCAGTGCTCGATAATGGGTTTGTTCACCGGCCGTGAGCCGTTGCTCCAGGGCCAGGCGCTTGTCCTGCTCGGCCTGTTGCGCGGTGGCGGCGGTCAGAGTCAATTGATTGAGGGCTTCGGCATGCAGCCGGGCCTGCTCGGCCAGCCGCCCTTCGTAGCGCCAGTCCTGGACCTGCCAGGCCAGCGCCGCCGAACCACCGGCCAGCAGCAAAGCGCCGATGACACACCAGAACTTCAGACCGAAGGCTGGCATAACACCGCCCTCGCCCGCGCCCAGATGTCGAGGCGGTCCTGCAAACCGTTCAACCCGCCGTTGATCCGCCGGGTGATGCTGTTGAACTGATCCTGATCCGCCAGTTCGTTCAAGCCATTCTTCTCCCAGAACCACGCCGCGGACTCCGCCGCCCATTGCGGTTGTTCGAGCAACTCAGGCAAGGCCAGCAGGCGCTCGTCACCGAAAAGTCCGAGACTGCACTGACGATAATTGCTGCGCCCGGTGATCTGGATCAGCCCGCGCCCGCGATACTTCTGCCCGTCGCCGTCAGCCTCGGGCGTGTTGCCCAGGCGCAAGGCCAGCGTACCGGTGTCGTATTTGCTCAGGTACTGGTTGTTGCCCAGCTCACGTACGTACTGCAATTGCCCGGACTCGTGTCCGATCTGGGCGAGAAACGTAGCGATGCGTTTCGGTGTATCGATGCGATGGCGGGCCATGGCGTCGTTGAGCGGTGAAACAAAAACGCCCGCTTGGCGGCGGGCGTTGGGCATGATGTTGAGTAGGTTGTCTTCAGTAATTTGCATAATGCTCGGTCCTCCCTGGATGCTCCGATTGAACCATGGCTGCAGGCTGATGCCAGCCAGCCATTTTTTGCCAGAATTTTCAGGAGTACCGTCGTTCGCTCCCGTGACTGACAAATGGAAAGGCGAAACCGAAGTGATCCGCAGGCACGCACTGTGCTGCCTGCGGTACTCGGTTCAGTACTTGATGACGTAAAGCAGCGCGACGTTTCGTGGGCGTGCTTCATTGCCCCCGTCTGCAGCGATCGTCACCGCGTGGGTGTGATCACCCACAGCGTTGACCGTGATCGCGTGCGAGTGATCACCGGCCGCGTTGATATAGAGACCGTGCGCGTGATTACCGCCTGGAGCCGTGACGGCGGCATAGTCACCAGGGCCACTGCCCGTACCCTGACGGCCATAGGAAGTGTTGTTACCCGAAGCCAGAATGCCGTGCTGGTGATCCCCGGATTCATTGGTGATACCGGAGTGGGCGTGATTGCCGGCAACGGACGCCGAAGCACCGTGGGCATGCGCCCCTGCCGCCGCCGCCGAAGCGCCGTGGGTATGCGAAAGGTTCTGACCGGCCTGGGCACTGCCCAGAACTCGAGCATTATCGACCTTGCGACCATCGTCCCAGCCCCGCACGAACTCGCCGCGCAGATCCGGCAGGGCAAAAGTCGTGCTGCCATTACCGGCCCCGAATCGCGTGCCGATCGCCGCAAAGAGCGCCGCATATTGCGTGCGGGAAACAATGTCACCATTACATTTGAGCCATCCCTTGGGCGGCTCTGCCGTGGCTACGGTTTTGATATCACCAATGTCACTGCCGGTCTGTTTGACCATGCCGGTGCTCGCGATCATCACCCATACGCCACCGGCAATGGTGCTGTTCCACTGCACCCACACGTCGCCGGATGCCGTGATCTCCCCTTCCTGAACCGCGTTGTGGTCAACACCGACAATCGGTTTGGCCGCCAGTCCGTTGGCCGAGAAGGTACTGGCACCGGTGTTGGCATTGAGGGCCTTGAAACGCAGCACCAACCCGTCCACCACATTGAGAACGACCGGCGCATAGTTGGCGCGATAGGCATTGGCTGTGCCCGTGTCCATCGCGTAATCGACCAGCCCGGTCTGATTGATCCTGCGCACAGCCAGCAACAGTTGCCCCAGATCGACTTCGTCGGGAGTCACACCGGCGCCCTTGATCACGCCCAGCAATTCATCGGTGACGGAGTTGCCCCAGATCGCCGGAATCAGCGAACCGGGCGTTCCCGCCACCGGGTTTTCATCGACAAACTTGCCATTGACCAGTCCAACGCTGGGCACACTCTTTGGATAATCCATTATTCATTCCTTAGTCATAATTGATCTGCACCTGCGTATGAGCCGGTGCGCTGCGGTGAATCAGGCATTCCAGGGCAGAGCCCGGGTTCATGCCAAAACGTTCGCCCCAGTAACTGGCGCCATAACGACGGCCCAGCGACAGGCGCCCACCGGTGTTGAGTACCCACATGAACTGCGCCTTCCAGGTCCCGAAATGCGCCTGACCAAACCTTGAGCGCCCCATGCGGGGTGCCCGAAGTTCGGTGACGGTGGCGTCCGGATAGCCCTGGCTGCGAGCGATCTGAATGAAATACGCGGCCGTCTGTCCGCCCACCGCCAGCAATCGCCGGCGTACGGCAAGGCGTCGATCGTCGTACAGGGGCGTAGCGCCAAGGCACGGATCCGGCAGGTTCATGACCCGTTCCCAGTCCGGCACCAGCTCGCTGACGCCAGCCGGATCCATCTCGTTCAGCAGGACGATGGCGCGCGCATCCAGTCGTGCCAGCTCCGCAGCGATGCCATCGAGCACCTGGCCCAGTTCCGGCAGACGCTCCAGTTCCCAGGCCGGACCGCTGGGCAGCAAGCTGCGCAGTTGACTGCGGTATTGCTCGGCGTTCCTCAGGACAGCCATTCGCAACCTCCAAAGGTCAGCAGCTCATTGCTGGCGGCTGTCACGTCGGCTTTCGGAGAGGAGAGCGAGTGGTCGGTCTCGCCGGTTGCACTGCTGATGGCTTCGGAGATGTGGCTGAGCAACAAGGTCTCCCCCAACCCGGCTTCTCGGTTGTGCAAATCACGCAGCTGACTTTCGATCGCTGCCCGCACTGCGCTGGTATCGGGGGTGATGCGCAGCTTGTAGTTGACCAACACTTGCACCGGGGCGAGCACCCGCACATCCGCCGTCACCGGCCGCAACTGTTCGATATAGGCCTGTACTTCAGCGAGCTGCTCGTCATTGGGGATGGGCTGCGCATCGTCGTCCCGCATGACGAATACGCCGACCGTGCCCGGCCCCAGGAAGTTGCCGCGACACCATGCCCGGGTGATCCCGGGGCACTCCAGCGCCCATGTCTCGTAGTCCTGGGCCGAACCGCCGTGAGGAATGAGGCGGTAGGAGCGGATCACCCGCGAACGCAGGGACTCCAGACTTTCCCGGGCGATGCCGCCCGTCAGCCCGGGTGCCAGGACGGTAAAGCTGTTACCGGCAATGCCCAGAATCGGTTGCACCGGCACCAGTGTCAGCCCGGCATCGGCATTGCCCTGGCTACCGGGATCCAGGGCCGCAATGGTCGTGCTGTTGACGCCGTTGCTGGTGGTGCGTGCGGCAGTGACCCGGTAAGTCCGGCCGTCATTCGATTGCAACAACGTATCGACATCCAATACCGCTCCGGCGCTGGCACTGAAGCTGACGCTGCCGGTGGCAACCTGCGCGGATTTGCGCGGCTGGTTCAGGCGCAGGGCGGCGATCCGTTCCAGGGTCGACTCATCGGCCGTGTCGGGCAGGATCTGCTCGGCGATCCAATCGAGATAGCCATACAGTCCATAGACCGCACCACCGAGGGTGCGGGCCAGGACTTGCGCATCGGACTGGCGCAGCGAATCGCCGGCCAGGTCGCTTTGGGTGCGCTTGATCAGCACCGGCAGCGAAGGGGTTTCAAACGGCATAGATCACCTGCCAACTGTTTTCAGGGTTGATGTCCAGACGCTCGCCGTCGGCCAGGGTCAGGACCGTGCGCAGGTTCAGGCGCTGGGCGTCGAGGCGTTCGCTGATGATGTCGATGGCGCTGCAATGGCCGTCGTCGATCAGCCATTGCAAGGCTTCACGGGCGTAGAACTCGGCGTCCATCTGTGTCTGGCGGGTCAGCTTGACCCGACGCAGCAGCCACAGCCGCGAACCGATGCGGTCATTGGCCACGGTGGGAAAAGTGTCGCCCCACCAGCCGTAACGTTCCTCGTCGTCGAGGGCATCGTCGTCGGCAGCGCGGCGCCAGGTAAAAAGGCTGATCAACACCGCGCGAGTCAGCGCGGCGTGCAGGTTTTGACTGATAAACATCACTGGCCTCCCGCCGGCGCACCGGTCTGGCCGCTACCGGCCTGCACGCCGACGTGCACGTGCTTGATCTGGCTGATGCCGCCAGCCACCTGATCGCCGGTGGACACGATCTTGCCGGTCTGGTTGATCACCGGCGTGTCGAAGTTCACGGCCGTGCTTGCACGGATGTTGAGCGTGGCGGTTTCGATGTCGATGATCCGCCCGCGCTTGAGGTGGATTTTGTCGCCCTCGTCGGTGTAGATCGCCACCTCGCCGGCCGCCAGCGATTGCAGGCGGTAACGGCGGTCAGCGACCACCAGGGCGATGGCATGAGAGCGGTCACCGCCGAGAAACGTGACGACGCCTTCGGCACCGGCCAATGGATGGCTGGTGAAACCGTAGGGTTCGAAGTGCTCCACGTCGTCGTTCACTTCACCGGCGGTGAGGCGCATTTGCAGCGATTGCAGCTTGGAGGCCGAACTGGCGAGCACGACAGTGCCGCGCGCCAGCAGGCGTGTCAGTAGGCTCATAGGGTTTCCTTGGAGGGAGGTGCCGGCTCAGGCTTTTTTCGGTGGGATCGGATTGGCGTCGAAGGTATGCGGCGGCGCCACTTGCAGGGTGGTCACCGAGCCTTGCGCCGACAACGAGTACGTGACCTTGGAAATCAGCATGTCTTCATCGAACCCGAGTACCGGATCCTTGACCTTCACCAGCGTGTTGTGGCGCCACAGATCGCCGTTGGACTGGCGCCAGCCCTGCACCTGATAGGTGGTGGTCAGCGCCCGGCCCATGCGCGTGGCGCTTTCCCACTGGGCCCGTTGCTGGGCCAGTTCGAACGTGAGTTGCGAGCCTTCGTTGATGATGGTGGTGCGTCGACGCTTGAATGTCAGATCGGTCGCACTGGATTCAACCTCGCTGACCGCCGCCCCACTCTTCTTGTCGTTGCCCTTTTGCTGGCCGATCACCCGGTATTCGGAGAACACCTGGCTGTAATCCATCGGCGCGTTGGCCGACAGGATGTTCTTGCCCAGCTCCAGCGCATCGCTGGCGCGGCCGCCGCTGCCCGGTCTGGCCAGCACCAGTCGACCTTCGGCGTCATCGGTGGAAAACACCCGGTACAGCGAGAGCAGACGATCGATCGACTGAAACACCGTTTCACCCGGGACGATCGTGTGCTTGCTCAGGCGTGCAGTCTCGGGAATCTCGTTGACCACAAACTGCGTGTATTCCCCGGCCAGGGCCTGGACGATGTTCAACAGCGATTGATCCTGCCATTGGCCGGGGATGTTTCGCGCCGCACAATCCACCAGATCCTGGGTCTTGGAACTGCCCTCGACACTCAGGCTGATCTGCCGCCCGTCATAGCTGATCGGGGATTTGAAGACGTATCCGGTGAGGACCAGATCCTTGCCGATCCGCACCTCGCACGGGTCGCCGGCCTTGATCCGCTGATCGACGGTCTGTCCCGGCCATTGCCAGGTGATATCGAGTTTGAAGGTGCGGAACTGGCGCTCCAGATCGGCGCTGATTTCCACGCTTTTCCAGCCGCCATATTCCATGTCGCCGACCGTCAGTGTGACGTGGTTGTCCATCTCGTCCATGGCTCACTCCCTGGAGACTTTCACATCGTTGGGTGAGAACACCGGATGAGCGATGCCGTTGCGCTGGGTCACTTCCGTGACCCGGGTCGCATCGGCAAATTGCTTGTAGGCCACGACCAGCGCCGGCAGGCTTTCCTGAAACGACTTGCTGACCAGTCGCACACCGGACGACGCCACAGCCTTGAGGTGCGCGATCAGCGCTTCCTTCACATCGCTGATGGCTTGATAGTGCGCGGGATCGGCCTTGTTCTGCGCCAGCTGGAGCGCCTCGACCAGCTCTTTTTGCAGCAGTTGCAGATCGTCGGTGACCGGCACTTCCTGGCGGGTAACCGGTTGAATCGCCTGTTGCGCCACCGTGGGCGTCGACGTCAGTTTCACCGGTGTCGAAGCCACCGGCATCGAGGCGACCCACTGCGCCACTTTCACGATCAGCGTGTCCTGCACCAGATCGGCCATGGCCTGCGCCGCAGCCGTGGTGTCCTTGCCGGTGGTGAGTTTCGGCGCATCGGCCTTGCGGATGGCTTCGATCTGTTGGGACACGTCGGCAATCACGCCACGATAGCCCTCCTTCGCGAATGCCTTCAGCTCCTTGATATCGCCCAGCAGCCCCTTGAACTCCGCCGCCACTTCCTCGGGCAGTTCCTTGACGGCCTTGACCAGCTCGGTGATCTCTTTGTACTGCTCGATCAGTGGCTTGAGCTGTTCCTTGATCACGTCATAGACCCCGGTGAGGCTATTGCGCAGATTGGCGATGCCGATCCGCGCAGCCTTGATCAGGGTCATGGCCTGTTCGAAACGTGCCACCGCAGAACCCAGCAAGGTGTCAGCCTTGGCCAGCAACACTTTCTGCGTGCTGACAGTGGCAGTCGGAAACGGCAGGGGCCGGTCGGGATAGAACTTCAGTGCGAAAGTCACCAGCCCGCCGTCCTGGCGGGTGTGGGTCATATCGCATTCGCCGACCTTGACCTGCAGGCGTCCCAGCCACGGATGCACCAGTTCGCCGCTGCCTTGCTCCAGCGCCTTGAGCAGCTTGTCGCGCTGCTCGAGGCAATCGGGGCCGACGATGAAAGCCGTCAGATCGTGGGTCTTGGCCTGTTGGCCGAGATCCTCGAAAAACGGCAGGTCGCGTTGCGGATATTCGTGCAACTGCCCGTTGCGGCCGACCGGGGTTTTCGCCTGATCGACCCAAAAACCGACCCCCCGAAAGGACGCCGGCACCAAACGGTCACGCCAGTTCATTGGAACCTCCCATGGACAGCGAGCGATAGCCGATGCGCGAAGACAGCGCCAGGCCCGGCTGATTGGTTTGCGGTTGATCGGTACGCAGCCCGGCCGGCGCATTTTCGAAGCGCACCGTCAGGCCGCCTTCGAGTTGCGTGCGGCTGTTGGCGGCACTTTGCTGGATCAGGTTACTGGAGGACTGTGGCAACGGACTGTTCAACCCGGACGTGCCCGCAGGTGTCGCAGCGCTACCGGTTACGGTTTCGAAGAATCCGGAGAAATGGCCACCCAGCAGCTCCTTGACCTGTCCGAAGATGCTCTGCAGCTTCGTCCACATATCACTGAACCAGACAATGA
Organism: Pseudomonas sp. GW456-12-10-14-LB2; assembly: GCF_002884345.1. Taxonomy (NCBI): domain Bacteria; kingdom Pseudomonadati; phylum Pseudomonadota; class Gammaproteobacteria; order Pseudomonadales; family Pseudomonadaceae; genus Pseudomonas; species Pseudomonas sp. GW456-12-10-14-LB2. Next base: position 114,821 of record NZ_POHV01000009.1, on the reverse strand, counting down.
CGGGCTCCCACTTCTGTTTGATCGAGTCCAGCGGAGACTGGCCGAAAAGGTCACCGAACACGCCCTTCACCGATTGCGCATCCGTGGTCAACGATGCCCACAAACCGGAAAAGTACCCTGTCACGCCAGCCCAGGCCGCCGTTGCGGACTCCACAGGCAAGACGTCGAACACGCGGCGCAAGCTGTCCTGCAACGAGGCCATGGAAGCCCCAACGACATCCCGCAGCGCCGAAAACACATCAGTGACCGGCTGCCAGGCTTCGTTGATGGTCTGGATCGGCGACCAACTGAACCGCGCCTTGAGCGACTCCACACCCGCCCCTGCGCTGGCTACCACGCCGTTGTAGAAATCACCGACCACGCCACTGGCAGTGGCCAGCGCCTGGCTCAGCACTTCACGGGGCGAAAACGAAAACGTGGCCTTGAGTTTTTCGATGCCGGTCGTTGCATTGGCGACCGCACTGTCCCAGAAATCACTGACGACCGTACTGGCGGTTTTCAGCGCCTTGTCCATCACCTCGCGAGGCGAGAAAGAGAACTTCGCACTGAGTGCTTCGATACCCGCCTTCGCCCTGGCAATCGTACTGTCAAAGAAGTCACTGATGACCGTACCGGCGGTTGCCAAGGCCTTATCCATCACCTCACGCGGCGAGAAAGAGAACTTCGTACTGAGTGCCTCGATACCCGCCGTCGCACTCGCCACGGTCTCGTCGAAGAACTTCGTGACGCTGTCGACGCCCGCAGAGAACAGCTCAACTGTCTCATCCCACGTTTTGCCGACAGAGGCGCCCATCGAAGCCAGTCCCTCCTTCACGGATGTGACTCCGCTATCGAAGGCCTCACGGGTGAACGCCCACATCTTGCTGAAGACCCCGGAAATCGAAGACCAGTTGTTGGTGATCAGGCGCGCACCAATCACAATCAGCGCCACAGCCCCGGCGATGGCCGCAGCAACCAGGCCGATCGGTGAAGCCAGGATGCCCAGCACTGCGACGAGCCCCATTGCACCGACCGTCACCACCGTGAACGCCACCGCCGCGGCAGCCAGTCCCTCGACGAGGTACGGATTGTTCGCGAGGAACTGACCAATCGAGGTGATCACCGGCGTGATAGCGGTGACGATGCTGTTGACTGCCGGCAACAGCGCCTGACCGATCTTCAGCGATACCTTGTCCAGTGCCTTGTTGAACTTCTCAAGGTTGGCCGAGGTTTCTCCGTGCACAACCTTGGGCACTTTCAGCCCCTTGTTCGCCCGGACTTTCTTCGCCAGCGCATCCTGCGCTTCGATGGCCTTCTTGATGCCGTCCTGAAACGGCTTGAGCAGGCCACCTTCGGAAATGAATCCGGCGACATCCAGCGGCTCCAGGCCGCTGTCTTCCATGCTTTTCTTGAATGCTGCGACCTTGCCGCGCAGCCCCTTCATCTCGGCCTCCATTTTCTCGGCGCCCTTAAGCACCACGAGCATGTTGACCGTGACGGGGAAGTTCTGCGGGATCAGGCTCAATTGTGTATTAGCCATCACTGCACCTGCTGCATCGCATTGATCCGTTGCGCGTGCTCCAGCGATTCGCGAAGCACATCCAGTGGCCTGGCCATCATCTGTTCGGGGTCAACCTTCCAGAACCAGGCCAGGTCATAGGCGACCGAAATCAGGTCGGTGATGGTTCCGACGCCGCACTCATGAAAAAACCTGCAACGGCCCAGCTCAGCGCGTTGAGGTCAGCCAGATCCAGCTGGTTGACCGACGACGGCGGAATGCCGGCGCACACGGCGATGTATTTGGCCGCCACGTCCATGTCGAGGCTGACCTCTTCGCTCTTGTCGATCTTGTACGGCAGCGCCTTGATCGCTCGCACCTCCTGCACCGTCGGACGGCGCAGGACGAGTTCGGTCAGGGGCTCGCCGTGAGCTTCGATCGCAACTTGAAGCTTCACGGCGCCGCTCATTGCCAGGTCCCCTTGATGCCTTCGAATTTCAGTTCGATGGTGGCGTCATCGCCTTTGGAGACTGGCTCTTCGACCAGGTAGGCACCGGCCAGTACGTAGACTTTGCCGTTGCTGAATTCGCAGGTGACGGTGATATCGGTGCCTTCGATCAGCTTCTTCAGCGGGAAGTCGGCGGTGTGCAGCGCGGTCACCTTGAACGACGGCGCGACGTCGGTTTCCTTGTAGAAACCCGGCACGACGGTTTCGCGTTTGACGGCCATCAGCGGGGCTTCGCAGCCGCCATTGATAGTCAGTTGTGCACCGTCGACCTTGACGTAGCAGGTGCCTGCAATCAGTTGACCCATGGTGTTACTCCCTTCAAATAAAAAGCCCACGCAAGGTGGGCTGAAATCACAGTGTCAAACGCGCCGATCAGGCGACGTCGTCGTACTGCAGTCGGAACTGGTTGAGCAGTGCGAACACGCGCAGACCGTTGATGTAATCCGGCGGGAACAGCACGTTCACACGGCTCGGGTCCTGCACGTCGCGCTCGACGATCAGGTGCTCGGCGAACAGCTCGGCGTTTTCCACGTGACCTTCGAGTTCGAGCTTGGCGTACTGGGCGATCAGCTCACCGCGAATGGTTGCCGGGGTGACGATCGGCTGGCCGGCGCCGAAACGGGTGCCGTCGGAAGCCAGTTTGTGGCGACCGTATTTGCTGGTGATCACGCTTTGCAGACGACGCACGATGAACGCCGATTGGTGCATGGTTTCGCTGTCCAGGTACGAGTTGTCGGCCTGGCCGTAGGCGTTCTTCTGGTAGGTGGTGATCGAGCGCTGAATGCGCACGGAGCCGCCTTCGTAGTACGCGGTGGCGATGCCGTAGTTGAGCAGCGACTGACGCTCGGTCAGGGTGAAGCGCTCGCTGGCCGGGGCCGGATCGACACCCGGCAGGCTGCCGCTCTGGGTCGGACGGCTGGCGTCGGCGGAGATGAACACGGCGGTGCGCGCAGTCAATGCGGCGGCTTGCACCCAGACCGGTTGCGGAACGCCCTGCTCCAGCGCCTGAATGGTCACGTGCTGGTCGTTGCGCGCCTGACCGGCTGCCACCAGAGTGCCGACGGTGCCGCGCTTGGCGCTGTACACATGACCGAACAGTTGCTTGGCCCACGACCAGCGACCGGTGCTGTCGTCCATCACCGCTTGCCAGGTGTTGAGGGTGGCCAGGTCGGACCATGGCAGAGCGATAAACTCGAACGGCTCGTCACCCAGCGCAGCAACCGCTGCCACCTGATCCGGCACGCCGACGCCACCGATCATCGGCGTGATCGCGGTGACCAGGCCGGCCGGCGTTTCTTCGCCGTTGCTCTTGCCCAGGCGATTGAATTGCAGACTGATGTCGTTACCGCTGTCGCCAGTCCATTTGGCGTTGAGCGTTACCACACCCTCTGCGACCGTCGCGCTCACCGGCAGATCGGCGGTGGCGTTGACCTTCTGCGCCAAAGCAGTTGCAGCCTGTGCAGCGGTGGCGCCGTTGGCGATGGTGGCCTGTACGCGGACGCCGCCGACATACAGGTTGAGCACGCCAGCCTGGGTCGCGGTGCCGGTCAGGGTCACGACGCCTTTGGCGATGGCGCCGGTAGCGTTGTGCAGCGGCAGGCACCAGATCTCGCCGATCGGGTCAGCCTTGCGGAAGGTTTCGTACATGGACGCGAGCATCGAGCCCTGGCCACCAATGCTCTTGGCCAGCGCCACGCTGGAAACCAGCACCAGTTTGCCGACTTCGCCCGGAGCGATGTCGTCGTTGACCTGCGCCACGATCAGGCGACGCATGGACGAGGTCGCGCTATTGGCGGCCGAATTGTCCATTTCGGCATAGAACAGCGGTACACGAATGTCCGCAGGGATGTTGCTGAATCCGATCGCCATTATTTGGCTCCCTTTTGTTTAGCTGTTGCGGTTTTGAGGGTGATATCGCCGTCGGCCAGACGCCGGCGCCACCAGGCGCTGTCCAGCACTTCACGGCCTTCCAGTGGCAGCAGGTCGCCTGCTTCCGGGTCCGGCACGGCACGGCCGGCGGCCGGCACTACGGTGATGCGGTTGCTCATGGGGTTACGTCTCCAGAGAAAGTCAGTTCCACGCGCCCGTCAGGGCCCGGGCGTTTCAGGTTGGGGTCGGCCGGGTCGATCGCATCGACCCGCACGGTGGCCCCGGTAAAGGACGACAAACCGTCCAGTTCGCGTTCGTGCCAGCTCTCCGCAGGCTGACTTGGCAGATTGCGGCCCAGCTGGAACTCGGCAAAAAAGCGCAGCCGGTAGAACGCGCGGCTGCTGTTGATCGAGACCGTTTCGCCGCCGTCGTAAACGATGGCGCTGTAGTTGGAATCGGGTTTGAACCCCACCAGCGCACGCCACAGTTCGGCGCGCAGGTCGTGCAACAGATCCAGCGCTTTTGTGGCGTCCGTGGCATCCAGTACCAGGATGATTTCGAAGCGGTCGCGGATCGGCTGGCTGAGGGAGTTCTGTGCGGTGCTGGCGCTGGCTACGTCAGCCAGCGGTAAAACATGGGCCGAGGGCATCGGCAGATTCGGGTCGCCTTGCAGAAGCACCAGGTCGACACCTGTCGCGATATGGCCGGCAAGGCTTGGGCATTGCGCACGCAGCTGCGTGAGGATCGGGGAGATCTTCATGGGGAGCGTTCCAGGAGGTGTGAGTGGCCACAGTGAGGTGTGTGGCGGTGAGATCGGGGGATCAGTCCCTGGCTTTTGCCTCGGGATCCCGACCGGTCGCTTCGATCAGACAGCGATAGCTTTCTTCGCGCTTGCCACTGGCGGTGACCTTCTCGATCGACCAGCGACCGCGCATGAAGTCCGGCCAGGTATCGTCGAGCACCAGCAGACCTTCGGCCGCCAGCAACGGATCGCCCGGACAGGTGACCTTCAGCTTGTATTTCTCGCGCAGCATCTTGCGCACTTCGGCCTCGCCGATGGCTTTGGCTTCTTCTTCGCTGGCCAGTCTCTGGCGGATGACCTTGTAGGGTTCGGAACCGGTGACCACTTCGCGCAGTTTGCCGAGCGCACTGTCCCAAAAGGAGGTTTTGCAACCCTGATTCTGGGTTCGGGCGGTTTCTTCCAGCGTGGCGCTGATGAAGGCGTGATCGCCCGGTCGATTGTTGTGGGTGACCGACAGCCTGACGTCCGGTATGACCTGTCCCGACAGGTTTTTCAGTTGCGCCGGTTTCGCCAGCACGTAGAGGTCGTTGAACGGCTTGGCCACCGCGTCGTACTTTTTCGCCAGGCGTGTGATGAAGCCCATGTCGGTTTCGTTCGACTGGTCGACATGGGCGATCCTGATCAGCGCCAGCTCGGGGTCGACGCGCGGCGAGAATCCGTGTCTCGAGACCAGCTCGCGAAACAGTCCGCCAAGGGTTGTAGGGCCATGACTGGCCGTGCGCCGTTCCTTGAATCCGGTGTCGTCCTTGCCGCTGAAAGGTGCGGCGGTCGCGACCAGCGTCAGGCGCAGCGGGAACAGCGTCGGCGTCAGTCGGGTCACCTTGAACTGGCCCTTTTCCACCAGTCCGGTCTCCAGATAGCCCACCCGCAGGCCGATGGTTCCGCCCAGGGTCGGCAAGCCTTCAAGGCCTTCCAGATCGAGCACCAGCGTCAGTTGATCGGATTCCATGCCGGCGGCATCGATGTGTTCCCAACTGATCAGGCGCTGGTTCAGCAGCTCCTTGTTGGCGCCGTAGATTTCGATCGCCGGCGTAAATCCCTGTGCCATGCAGCCTCCTTAATCCCAGGCCAGAACCGGTTTGATTGCGGCGGGTTTCGAGTCGAGCTCGGGTAACGTCACCCAGGCACCGGCCGGCAGTATCGGGCCGTGCTCGGCCAGGGTCGGGTTGAGTGTCCACAGGGCTTCTTCGGCGCTGTCATCGCTGCGACCGGTTTCGCGGTACAGCAACAGATTCACCGAGTCACCGGCCAGGCTTCGTACCTTACGCATTGTTGAACTCCGCCAGTTCGATGACCCAGTCGACCACCATCGCCGTGCCGTCATCGATGACGCAGCTTTGGGTTTCCTGAACATTGTTGATTCGCCAGAGCCCCCAGTTGCGGCCGATCCCATCGATCAGCGGCAGGGGGACTCGAAGCGATTGCAGGGCCCGCAGCTCATCCAGCCGGTCCATGGCTACCGCGTACATTGATTTACCGGTGATGGTCAGGGTTTCGGGTTTCTGTCCCGTCTGGTGGGACTTGGGTTTGCTGGTGAGAATCTGCAGCTCCGTCCAGCCACCGTCAGACTTGCGCAGAAAACTGCTGTAGGCAAAACCGCGTGACAGGCCAAAGATGAAACTGCCCAGTGCCATTTGTTGTTTCATGTACCGGCTCCGTCAGTCAGGGCTGCATCACGACGCGTCCCGAGTGGATTGCCGCCCATCAGCAGCGGCATGAATTGGCCATGGAATTGACCGGAAATCTGTTGTTCGATAATCGACTGAATCTGTTGGGCAGTGTCGGGGGCAGGACAGGTGACCTGGATCGTCGGAGAGAAGGAAACCTGCTGACTTTGAGTCTGTGCGCCAGCCAGGTCTTTGGCGACTTCGGCCGGCGGGGCGAGTTTGTCTGGTGCGCTGGACATCAGTTTCTCACCTAAAAACTCCCCTCCTTCAGCGCCCAGCCATCCCCCGACCAGTCCACCAATCAAACCGCCAAGAGCAATGCCCGGCGCCAGCCCCACACTTCCTATGGAGGCGCCGATCGAGCTGCCGGCAACTGCGCCGGCCCAGGCGCCACCAGCGGCACCGAGACCTTGCGCGATCTGATGCTTGTCATCGCTGGCAATACCTGCGGCTACAGCCGAAGCACCAATCGCCGCCTTCGCCTGCCAAGGCATCCAGCGCGAGGCCGGCTGCACCGATGCGAGCACAGGCTCCAGCCGCGGAGCAGCAACCCTTGCAGTCTGTTCGAATATTTTCAGACCGTTGCCAGCGCTGGCACTGCGACTGGCCAGAGCCAGGCCCTGAGTTTCAGCCACGGCCGTCGCAGAGGTTGCTGCAGACAAGCCGAGCTTTGAACGACCGGGAAGGTAACTGGCAGCTTTATCAACGATCCATTTGCCTCCCCGGTCTTTCAGCTCACCGACCACCGCATCGGTCACGGCGTCGAACACCGGTTTGATCCAGGCCGTCGCCGTCAGAACAGCACCCGTAGTTTTCGGGTAGGTTTCCGCCAGATCGCTCAGCGTGTCTACCGAATGGCTCTCACCGGGTTTTTCGATATCCGGCGCCAGTGCATTGCCTTTGGCGACCGACAAACGTTCCTCACGGGCATTCTTGATATTCCACTGCCCCTGCTGAGTCTCGGCAAGTGCCAGTGCGGACTGCCTCACCGAGCTTTTATCACCCAGCTTCGATGTCGCGTATTGGCTTTTGTCGCTCACGAGGTAAAAGGCTTCATTCACCTTGCCCAAGTCCTGGGACAGCGACAACGCGGCGTCTCCACTATCCGCGAACAAGGTCCGGGCCAATGTCGAGCGTTGTTCCACCGGTTTGGCATTCAGCGCCGCAAGCACCGATAGCACGGCGCCTTGGGCATTCTGTTTGTCAGGATCACGCATGGCTTCGGCCACTGCCTTGGGATCCAGGCCCAACTGCTTCCAGGCACCTTTCTCGGCCATGGATGCTTGATCGCCCTTGCCCAGTGCACTGGAAATGTTCTTCAGTACATTGCCGGCATCGTCTTTTTTCGTGCCGCTGTTGAGCAACGCTGCCGTCAACGCCGCAGCCTGTTCAGGCTGCAAGCCTGCGCTGATTGCCGCCTCGCCCGACTGCTGCAAGACAGTACCGATATCCGCTGTCTGCACATCGCCGGGCATTTTGCCGAGATGGTTGGCCGCATCCGCCAGATCAAGGGCTTGATCGCGCGAGAGCTTCATCGAGGTGCGCCAGACCTTCAACATTTCGCCGGCTTCCAGCCCCGAAACCTTGAATGCCGATGCAGTGATGGCCGCATCGCTGGCAAATGTCAGCAACTCGTGCTTCCTTCCTTCCTCGTTTACCGCTTCGCTGCCGATTCCCGCCTTGGCTGCCAGGGTTTCAATCCTGACCAGATCGACCCCGGTCGTACCTCCGGCAGCCACCAGGGTGGCACTGGCCATTTTCAGGCTCGTGAGCGCCATGTCTTTCCCGCCATCGCGGGAAAGCTGCGCCACACTGGCAAGAGTGGCCGCCGCCGAATCCATGGCCATCGCGGCCTTGCGCGTCTCGGGAGGCTCAGCGCCCCCGGAGGATTTTTCCGGTGTTTTCTGCCCGCCGGATGACTCACTCTTCGCTCCGGAGCTCGCAGCCTGTGGCAACGCACGCAAGGCGGACAGTGTCACGCTCAATGCATCGATTGCCGTCGTCAGCAGCTCGATTTTACCGCTGGCCGTCAGCAGTGCCTGGCGCAGGCCGCTGGTCTGTTCCACGGCAAACTGCCCGGCTCCTGCGTTTAGCGCGGCAGTGCTCAGGGTGATACTGCCGAATCCTGCGCTTGTGCTGTCACCGGCATTCATGAGCGTATTTTTGCTCTCTGCCATGCCGCTCTACTCCTGTTTCACGCCAAGGCGAGTGATCGCTATGTCGTAGCGGCGCAACGCCTTTTCGGCGTCCCACTCCAGAATCTCCGCCTCACTTACCGGGTAAATGAGCGGCACGATATCGAGGATTACTTCGATGTCGCGTTCTGAAAGAAGGCCGCCGGCTGGTTTAAAAAATCGTCGATGCGCACCTGCAATTGCGTCCAGTCCGGCACGCTCAACAGGGCCAGATCGGGGATCATCAGGCCGGTGCAATGGGCGGTGATGAACTCGGCGCGTTCCTTGGCCGTTTTCAGTTTCTTCATTACTTTGGTGGCCCGCAGCGCCGGCATTTCCAGGCTCAGCGAAGTCACGGTGCGGCCGGTGACGGCGAGCGGCAACAGCAGTTGCACCTGATCGGGATCGTCGGACTGTTCCGCGTCTTCGACCTGGTCGAGAAAGAACGACGCCGGACGGGTCGAGAATTCGTGCACGTACTGCGAGATGGTCACGTAGTCCGGACGCTTGAGCTGGTCGAGTTCCTTGACCGACAAGCCGGTGGCCAGCAGCGCCAGTTCGAAGAACTGGTTGTCTTCATCGTCGCCTGCGCGTTCCAGCGCTTCTTTCTGGGCGGCGTAGAACAGCGGCTTGAGCTGGATCGATTCGATCTGAGAGCCGTCGTCACCGGTGATCGGCGACAACAAGTCATGCTTGGGTGGCATCCACGACATGAAAGGAATTCCTTGGGTGTTCTTGAAGATTCCTGTGGGCATGAACGCCCACAGGTTTTGTGCCTGATCTGCCGAAAGGCTTACGGCATCAGCACCGCACGACGCGCATCACCAAGGATGTCGACGCCGTTGAGCACGAACTTCTGGGTGCGCACGTCGATGTCGATCACCGGCACGCCGTTTTCCAGGCGGTTGTAGGTGCGGCAGGAGAATTCAAGAGTCGTCAGGGCCTTGCCACCCATTTTGATTGCTTCTTCACTCATGGTTTTGAGCTTGCCGCCAATGGTGTGATAGGTGAACCAGGTGTTGCCGTCCTGGTCCTGACCGGCTTCACGCACGTTCAGCAGAATGTCGTCGCCCAGTTTCACACCCATCGCCAGCAGCACTTCAGCGCCGGTGCCTTGCAGCTTGAGCGTGGCATTCAGCGCCTTGGCGCTCTTGGCCATCTCCTCGACGATGAAGCGCCCGCCCGTCATGTTTTCCATCTCGAAATCAATCTTCGGCGGAGTGAACTCTTCCACGGTCGCCGACAGCGGCAGACCTTGCAGGGTGGCCGCGATGGCCTGTCTTACGCGGTTGGTAAACATTAGAGAACGTCCTCCAGGAACTGCTCGATGATTTCATCGCGGGCATTGAGTTGATAAACCATGTGTTCGTTCGGCGCGTAGCGGCCGTAGTCGATGACCACGTACCAGGTGCCGTTCTTGTACTTCTCGACGCTGTTGAGTTCCGGGTGCAGATAGACGCTGCCGCCGGGAATGGTTTCGTCGGCGACCAGGGTTTGCAGCCAGTCGTTGATGCGTTTGACTTCCTGATCCATGAACGACTTGGTCAGGTTCTTGGCCATGGCTTTCTGGCCGGCTTTCACCAGCTTGCGGCTGATGGCGTCCTCCAGACCGACGTAGCTGATGAACTTGCCGGTGATCGAGCGGTTGCCCAGCAGCGAGAAGCCGCCAAGGATGGTGCGGGCGTAATAGCTAACGCCGTAGCGGTTGAGCAGATCGCCTTCGGTGGAGGTGTCGAGGATGTTGTACTCAACGACCCGCGACACGTCTTCGGCGTAGGTCACCTGGTTGCCCGGGCTCTCCCATTGCTTGACCTTGGCCAGCGCGGCAATCGCCAGGCTGGATGGCGCGAGGAATACGTTCTTCTTCGCGGCTTTCGAGTACACGGCCGGCATGTTGTGCACCACCAGGCAACGGTCGAAACCCAGATCCGCACCGCCCAGTTCCTGGCTGTACAGCACCTGATCGGCGACCGAGGCGTCCTTGCCGTCCAGCACCACACGGGCCTTGATGCGCTTGCCGAACGAGGCGAACTCGCTGGCCACCGCCTTGGTGCCGGTGAAGCCCGGCGCGCCGATGATGGTCAGGTCTTCCGGGACGCTGCCCAGTGCCGCCAGACCGAGCTTGCGGCCGGTGGCCGGTTCGACACCGCCGATCACCGCGTTAACGGTGTCAGCCGGGGTCGCGCCCGCTTCGACGATCACCACGTAGACCGGCACCTTGACCACTTTGAGGATCTGGTAGACCGCGTGGTACAGGGTGCCCTCTTCCGAACCGGTCGGATCAAGCAGCGCATGGGTGGTGAAGCTGTTGATGCGAAACGGTGCGTTACGCGGAATCAGCGGATCGGCTTTCGGCGCGGTGCCGACCAGACCGATGACGTTGTCACCCAGGCCACCCATGGCCTCGGGGGATTCGGTGGCATTGACGGTAATGCCGTTGTGCTCGAAGTTCAGAACCTCAGCCATAGTCAGTCAGCCTTCTTGGCAGCGGCCTTCACGGCCTTGGTGGTAGATGTTTTCAGCTCCAGTCGACCGGCGCTGTGCAGGGCACTGGCCTCGACATCGAGCAGATCGAGTTCCTGGCCGACGCTCGACCAGTGCCCACCGCCGGTGGGGAATGGAACGAGCACGGTGTAGGTTTGGCGGGTTGCCATTTTTCGTTTCTCCATAAACGGGAAAGCCCCTCAAAGGGAGGGGCTTGGCGGGTGTTGAGTGTGTTGGGCGGACAAGAAAATGCCCCTAGACGGGGCATTTATCGAATTTGACTATCGATCCAGGCAGACGCTGCTGGACGATGCTCCAGCGATGGAAAGGCCGGTGACTGAGGCCAGTCACGCAGATCCCGGATATAGGCCAACAACTCAATGAATTGCTCTGTGGTCAGGGTTGCTGCCTGATTCATATCGAGCTGATCTCGATGACGATCGCGCAACCATTGCACCTGCTGAATCTGCGAATTACGCCAAGCACGTTCCACCGTGGCTATCTCTTCCGGCGTCCGGGCAGGCGGGTCAAGCAAGACAGGCAATCCGTCTTCATCATGACCGCGAACCTTTTCCAGCGGTGGGCTGGCAATGACCTCAAGATAACGAGCCTCCGATATCGGGACCACGTCGTCAGGCATCACGCTATGCAAGCTGTCCAGATAGGTGGTGCCAGTTGTTTTGCTGTAGTAACGCATGTCAGCAACCTATTGCGAAATAACGGAAATTTGTCGTGGCCAGAGTGCTGTAGGCAGTAAACGCGGACAATGAAGTCGCCGTTGCACCGACAGAATGGGCGCCACTGCCCCCGTCTGAAACCACCATCTGGTAAACCTGAGAGCGAAAGGCAGTCGGGTAGTTGAAGTTCCCGGTGGTGCCCGACATCAGCGCCTGGCCCCATTGAAACATCACCCCGCCCAACCAGGACGGAAACACTACGTATCCATTCGGGGCGAGACTGATCTCAAAACCCAGTCGCAACTTCTTCGGTGTCACCATGACGCTGTCGTCTGAACCAGTATTCAACTGATTCGACGTCGCGACTTTTGCTGTGCCTTGATTGCTTTCGGTCGCTTGCTGCGCCAGCACCGCCAAGGAGGCGACATCAATGCTTCCCTGATTGACCGGCGCGTTCCAGGCCTTGATGCACCACATCACCGTCAGGTTGCGTGGCCGGGTCTCTGTCGAAGTGCGTGCCACCTTTGAGGCATCGAACGACATATTGATGACACCGGTGGAGGCTGTGCCTGCGGGGAGTTGAGTCCCACCTGTTGCTGTCGCGCTGAAAACGCCGCCGACCGTGCCAGTTGCTGCAAGCTGAACACCATTGTTCGCGGCATACTGCCCTGTGATGTTCTGGAGTGAGTCGAGTTGATAACTGCCGATTTCCCTGCCTGCATCCACACCGCGTCCGTGATCCCAACCGCGCAAGAACTCGCCGCGAGATTCCGGCAAGCGGAAATTGCCCGCGCCTTCGTCCCCTTTGTTGAACTTTGTTCCGAGATACGCCGCCAGATCCGGGTAGGTCGCAATGCTCTGCACGCTGCCATCCAGCTCCAGATAACCGGCAGGCACGACCCCCATTGGAAACGACAGAACAGCACCCACCGGAACAGACGATTTCAGCTGCGAGACTTCCTTGGCCAGTGCAGCTACATCGATGCTTCCCTGATTGATCGGGGCGTTCCAGGCCTTGATGCACCACATGACGGCGACGTTGCGCGGACGGGTTTCAGCTCCACCGGCACTTCCAGTCACCCCCTGAGAGACGCGCCAATTGGTAACGGCCAGCCCGGAGGCATTGCCCTGAACAATTTCGCTGCCGGTGGACGAGATCGAGTGGTTGTGCGCCTTGAGCATGTCGGCCTGTACGGTACCGACGTTGCGGCCTGCATCCACACCTCGACCATGATCCCAGCCCCGAAGGAATTCACCGCGCGAATCCGGCAAGCGAAAATTGCCCGTACCCTCATCGCCTTTGTTGTAGGTCGTACCGAGGTAAGTCGCCAGATCCGGATAAGTCGCAATGGTCTGCACACTGCCATCCAGCTCAAGAAAGCCGGGCGGCACGATCCCCGTTGGAAACGCCATGACAGCCCCCACCGGTACGGCCGACCCCAGCCGGGAGACTTCCTTGACCAATGCTGCTACGTCGATGTTTCCCTGATTGACCGGAGCGTTCCAGGCCTTGATGCACCACATGACGGCGATGTTGCGGGGGCGGGTTTCTGTAGCGGCGCCGAAGTTATAGGTTCTTACACGACCGATACTCAGCTCAGCATTGTCACCTTCCGTACGCAATACCCAGTCAGCAGCCGTATCCTTCAACACTACTGTCGGAATCTCTCCATTCGGGTCAACGGCCTGTCCACCTCCCGAACCTGTCGGAAGAAAATGGTAGTGAGCCTTGAGACTGTCTGACTGAGTACTGCCAGATGCACGCCCGGCATCCACACCCCGCCCATGATCCCAACCACGTAAGAATTCCCCACGCGCCTCCGGCAACCGGAAATTTCCGACACCCTCATCCCCCTTGTTGAACTTGCCGCCCAGATAGGCGCTCAAGTCAGGGTAGGTCGCGCTGCTCTTGACGCTGTTGTCCAGCTCCAGGAAACCCGGTGGCGGCGTATCGACAGGGAACGCCACAATCGAACCCACCGGCAAAACGGACGCCTTGGCAATCAGCGCTTCGACTTCAGCCTTGGTGTAGGAGTCCTTGATGCCGAAACCGGCCAGCGTGTCGGGATTCGAGCCGGCCGTCGCACGGCCGTATTCGTCGACGCTCAGACTTTTGTAGGTGCCGGCAGCAATCCCGGTGCGCCCTGCCAGCATCTTGAATGTCAGCGCAGTAGTGCCGAGGGTGATCGGCGCGTTGGTGGTCAGGTGCCACAGCGAATCGCCGTTGAGCGTGCCCTCCTCCACCATCACCGTCAGGCCCGGTGTGACCTTGGCGCTGACGCTGGCATCGTTGGCCCGAACCCAGTCGCCGTTGGCGACGATCCACAGGCCGTTGTCCTTGGCCAGGGTCTGGTTCGGCAGCAGCACGCGGTCGCCGGCGATCACCGCCACGCCATCGATCTGCTGCGCACCGTTCAACACCACGTTGGCGGTGGCGGCGACACGCACCGACTGTTTGCCGTCGAGTTTGCCGAGTTCTTCGGCGAGGTAGCTCATGACCCAGGCGCGAGTCGCCTTGACCACGGTGTCGTCGATCAGCAGCGTCACCAGCGAGGCATTGCTGGTCTCGAAAATCGAGCGGATGTAGAACTCTTTGCCCGAGCCGGACGTGGCCAGCACCGGTTTGAACGACTCCGGGTATTTGACGATCGCGTAGAGAATGCCGGTGTCGGTCCACAGACCGGCTTCACGCACATACCAGCCGCCGACGTCCGGCGGGATGGTGACTTCGGCGAGCAGCCAGCTCGGGTTTTTCTCGTCCTGGAACAGCGCGTTGAGCGGACCGCGCCAGACTTCGCGCTTCAGCGCGGTAGCCGTCGCGGCCGGGTTGTAAACCGAGCCATTGCCATCGCCGACGGAAATCTGCGTCAGCTTGATCGGCACGCCCGCCGCCTTGCAGGCGGTTTCGTAGGCAATCCCTGCGTTGGTGAGCAGGGTGTAATAGTCAGCCATTCAGGCCCCCTGAGGATAAATAGTGGATGTTTCGACGGTGTATAGCGCCGCCGCCATGAAGGCCTCACCGGATGTCTCGAGCCCTTCGAGGAACACCGGATACACCGTGGTCAGCTCACCGCAGAAGGTCGCGGCACCGATGACGTGATTGCCAAAGGCGCTGAGGCCGACCGACACCGACAGCACGTCCCGCTCGCTCTTGGCATCGGCCAGGCGTCGGTCGAGACGGGCGTCGATGGCTTCGCTGTAGGGTTGTTCGGTGAAGGCCCGCACGGAAAAGCTGTAAGGCTCGCCGGGCGGGGTCTGTTCGTACCAGGCGCGGATTTCCGGCCTGAGTTGCAAACCCTTGGCGGCGTTCTCCAGCGCCTTGCGAGTGCCGGCCTGGCGCGCGGTGGGCCAGGCCAGTTCGACGGTCAGGCGTTTCTCGGCTTCCGGCGCATCGGTGCTCCATTCGGCAACACCGCGATCCGCCGCCAGATACGGCAGGAACGCAACGGGTGTCGAAGCCGGATTCATCAGTTCGGGAAACGGCGGTGCGATGCGGTCAAGCAACGCGCCAAAGCCGACGTCGAGTGCCCGTTCCAGCGCCGAGCTGTTGGCTGGCAGCAGGGTCGGACGCGGTGTCTGATCGGTCATAGCGTCTGCACCTCGACTTCGACCGCCGTGCAGTACGGCGCTTGAAATGCGCTGCAGACGATGGGCGTCAGCGGTTCAAGAATCTGCAATTGCACGGCGCCGGCGCTGTGCAGCGTGTAGTCGATCCAGCTCGGATCGACCCGGCCCTCCAGGCGATGGCAGCTGTCGGCGTAGGCCTGCAGGTGTTGCTGCGCGGCGACCTTGGTCAGGCCCGAATCCGGACCGGAATTGATCTTCGCCACGACGCGGATTTTGTAGCGCTGAATCTCTGCGCCTTTGACCGTGACCTTGTCGGTTTCCGGACAGACGTCGGGCCGGGAAAAGTGTTGGCGCACGCCTTCAAGCAAGGTCGGGGACGGCGTACCGTCGCCCTCGCGGGCAAGCACGGTGACTTGCACTTCGCCAGGCGCCGTGCGGCGACCGTTGCCGTCCTTGACCTGCGCGGCGAGTCCGTCCCGGGCGAAGGTATAAGTGACGTTCACGACACCGGCATCGGTGGATTCGACTTTTACCGTCGGACGTTCGCCCAAGGTGAACACCTCGCGGCGGTATTGCATCCGCGAACCCGCCGCCGGAGCGTGGGGCGCCAGGTAATAACGCAGCCGCGCGTCGTCGTCGCTTTCGTAAATCGCTGGCACTGGCGGGAACGCCGCCGGATCGCCCGGGTCGAGCAACTGCCGCTCCAGGCCCATGTCAGCCAACCGCGCATCAAGGTTGCTGCCCGTTGCCCACCACGCCAGCATCTGCTTGATCCGGGCGTTGTATTTGCGTTCATGGGTTTGCAACCGAACGCAGAAAGCCTCAAGCGCCAGTGTCAGCAGTTCGCTTTCGTTCTCCAGGCTGGCCTTGAGTTTGGCCGCGCTCTGCGGCGAACGCGCGCCGACATACTCGACGACGAACGTCTTGAACTCGGCGAGCAAGTCTTCGAAAACGTCGACGGTGATCAGCGACGGTTCGGCCAACTGGTTCTGGCCAGGGATCAACATGCTCATGTCACGACCTCGAAAGTCTGTTGGCGGTTTTTCCAGGTGCCGGCAAATCGCAACAGCAAACCCGCGCCCTGTCGGGTGGCGACGATCACGCCGGGCTGAAAATCGCTGATGCCGTTTTGCGGGTTGTAGAACGCTTGAGCTGCGTGGCTCTGGGCGAGCAACAGGATGTCGTCGCCCAGGTTTTGCCCTAGCAGCGTGGGTATCAACGAACCATAAAGGGGCCTTTTTTGCCGGGTGCCCAGCGGCGTGGTCAGGGCTCGTGTCGCGCGCTGCACGAATTGCAGCCAGTCGTCGACCGTGGCCCCGCTGTCTCTATCGATTCCGATCATGGGAAGCTCTTGATTCAGGGGCTGATGACGCGACCCTGGTGATCCACCAGCGGGCCGCTGAAATGCACGCCCGAGGCGTCGATGGTCAGCCCGACAGCACCCAGTTGCAGGTTGATCAACTGGGGCGTCATCGCCAGCCGCGCGGGGCCGATGCTCAGCTCAAGCGATTCGCGAGAACCGTTGAAAGCTGCCGGACCGTTTTGCCAGTGCAGGGTGTGCGTGGCGTCGTCGTAGCCGCTTTCGCTGCCGTCCTGATGGACGCGACGAGTCAACGTCGGCACCGTCGAGGTAGGCGGAAAGCGGTCGCTGTTCAGGCCGAACAACGCCACGCTCTGCGCACCGCTTTCGCCACTGCCGTAGTTGAACAGCAGACACTGTTCGCCCACCGTCGGGATCCGCGACTCGCTCTGCGCGCCGGCGCTGGGGTTGAAGAATTTGATGGCCGGGGTGAGCAAACCACCGTGACTGACCCGGCAGGTGTTGCTCGCGGCATCCACTTCCTGACAGATGCCGATGCGGCAATAACTCTCGGCACGCCGGTGCAGGTCTTCAATCTCCGCTTCCATTTCCGCCAGGCGCTCGATGATCGGTGCCATGTGCATTCGCAGTAATGCGTCGAACATCGATCAGGCCTCCAGCGAGGTGTATTGGTCGGGATCGTCGATGTCGCTGACTTCCCAGGTGCGGGCGAATTTCGGTGTGCCGAGCGGGTCGTCCAGCAGGGTCGGGCCCAGGTAGAGGGTCTGGTTGAACGACAGCGTCCAGGCTTTGTTCGGCTGATCGGCGCGGACGAGCAATGACGGCATTCCATCGATGTTCATCGGCAGATCGCATTGCTCGCCGGGCAAGCCCCAGCGGTTGTCGGTGATCAGGTTCTTCAGCGCGGCGATCAGATCACAGGCGGCAAATGCCGTGGCGGACAGCGCCGGAATGACTTGCAGCGACAGCGTCAGCACATGGGCAATCCGTCCGTTGGCGGCGCGCTCTCCCGATGCATTGCGTTCGATATCGATCAACACCCAGGCCTTGTCGCCGGGGGCCGTGAAGTCATCGTGATTACCGACCTGCACGTTCAGATCGGAGCTGTTGCGCAAGGCTGTCGCCATCGCCGTGAACAACTGCGAAGGCTGCTGGATCGGTGTGGGCATGCTTGACCTCCTTTTTCTGATGTCCACGCGAAGTCCTGCCGCACGGCGTGCAGCGAGACAGGAAAGTGAATGGGTTATTGCGGGTCGCGCGGCGGAACTTCGCAGACGCCGATGCGCTTGGCAGCCCAGCGTTCGTAAAGGCCGATGGCGACGTCGGCACCGGCCATTGCAGTGAGGCAACCAAATGCCCCGGCGGCCCAGATCGACATGCCGGCGGCGTACAGCAGCATGATTGCCGACACGCCGCAGATCATGCAGGCACCGGAGCGCAAGGCAAGCCGCCGCAGCAGCGGCCAGCCGCGGGCGCCCTCCTTGTCGGCGCGCCACATTTCGCCGGACACCCCGCCCGCCACGGCAAGGAGGATGACCAGCCAGATTGGCATGTCCAGCAACGCTTGTTGCTCGTTTGTCATGTCACGCCTCCTGAAAGCGTTGATGAATGAAGAGAAAGTGAAGAGGCGACACCGGACGGGTGTCGCCTCTGATGCGGGGAAGAACAGCGAAAGGTTCCGCGCATGCAGCAGTTACAGGCGCTCGACAATGACGTTGTCGATGAAGGCGTAGTTGGCGTACGGGTTCTGCTCGTTGGAAAACGCCAGAGTTGTCTGCGCGGTAATCGCGGTGAACTCGTAAGTGACGGTGCTCCACTCGACCGCGACGCCTTTGGCTGTCGGTGTGTTGAACGCAGCGGTTTGCCCGGCCACTTTCACCTGAATGACACCGTCGCCGGAGCGGCTGGCGAATCGGGAGTTGCCGGCACTGAAAGTCAGACGGTACTTGGCGCCCGGAGTGGTCGCGAAATTCTGCTGAATCCCGCCACCGTTGCCATAAACGTAGTTGGCCAGGTCGACGATCATCACGCCATCTGCTGCCACAGAACCGCCGATGGCATTGGGCATGTTGAAGTATTCGGCACCGGACAGGAACGTCGTCCAGCCTGTGATGGCATTGGTTTTTGCCGGGGTGTCCAGAATGCAGCCACCACCGCATGTCGATTGTTCAAAGCTGCCGTTCACCAGGAGGTTGGCGGCAATTGCGCTGCCGCCATTGCCCAGCAGTGCAACAGCGAGAAACGGTGCTACGTATTTCTTGAGAATGTTCATGTCTTTACCTATGAGGAGATTGATCAGGTTGTGCTGACGATGCAGCACGCATGTCGCTCACAGGCGATCGCTCGGGGCTCGCGGCCTTCACATGATTCAACGTTCCGCAGCGGGAACATTTGATCTGGAGTTCTGTGTACTCGCCCACCCGGGCGAGCAGTCTTTTGCAATGGCCGCAGCGGCACTCTTTCAACATCGACAAATCCTTTTGATTCTCTGCGTGGCCTTGCTCATGCCGCGAAACCTTGTTGAAGCGCCTGCCTCAGGCAGGCATTCCAGAAAGCCCGGCGCAGGGGCCGGGCTTTTCGGTCATACAGACCAGAACAATCGGGTCGTCGATTCAAACCAGCGAAAAAGGCTCTGTCGGCCAAATCATGGTGTACGGGTAACCCGGTTGATTCCTGTAATCGCACACGGCGATGACGTATTGCTTGTAAGCCAGCAACGCCGCTTCTTCCTCCGGCGTTGCGATGCCCAGATCCTGCTTGTAATCCAGCGGGTTGAACGTCAGCCAACCTTTGGCATTCGATAGCTTCTCAGTGGCGAGGAACTTGACCTGGCTTGCCACCTCTTCGAAAGTGGGCGCATGCAACTCCCACTGGTTGTTGACCAGTCGGGCATTCCATCCGACCACGACTTCCGTGTTTCCTGTGGCATCCACCCACAGCCCCCCCAATCCGTCAGGAAAGCTGACCGGCATCCCTTCGTCGGTATCAACCACCCGATATACCTTGGAATTGGGCATCGTGATGAAAACGTATCGATTCATTCTTATCGTCCTTTTTGATTGCCGGAATCCCGGCATTTCCGTTCCTGCCGGACAGGCAATCCAGAAAGCCCGGCTATACGCCGGGTCATTCAGTCATGCGGTCCTTATGCAGAGTCATGAAACGGTGATTTATGGAACTTCAGGCCAGGTGATTGCCAGCGGGTAACCTGGCTGTTTGTTGACGTTGCTCATATCAACGAAAAACTGCTTGTAAGCCTGCAACCCCGCGATATCGGCAGGCGTCGCCAGACCCAGCTCAACCTTCTGCTCCAGGGCGGTAGCCAGCAGAGTGGCGTTGACTCGATCAAATCGGCGGGAGCGTTCGGCGCGCAGCTGCATGGACAACTGCGATGGCTGACCCCACATATCGCTGTCGGTAAAGGTCCAGACGCCATCGGTATTCACCGCGTTCCAGGAGTAGTCGATCTTTGGCAATGCGGTGACATCCACCCAGACTTGACTCGCCGGAAAATCGTCGGTGATCGGGTTGTTGGTTTCGAAGATGTTGTCGACTTTGCCATCCACAACACGCACGTACTTCTTCATGGTCATCATCCTTTTTGATTGCCGGCCTCCCGGCATTTCTGTTTCTGCCCAGAAGGCATTCCAAAAAGCCCGGCAATCCGCCGGGCTTTTCAGTAATGCACTCCTTTGCCTTCCTTCAATCCTGTGTTCGTGAAGGAAGCTGACTTTTCGGCGCTACTGGCGCGGTACGAGTCCATTCAAATTGTTTTTCCGACCGCGGTCCCTGCCCGCCGGATAACTGCTTCTGGCGCTTTACGCTGCACACCCGGGTCAGTTGCCAACCCTCTGAACCGTTGAGGCCGGTTCATCGCTGCCTGTTCTTGTGGAACTAAAGAGCTGTTGTTGCCAGCCGCTTTGTCGAGCGGCTTGGTGGCAAGAATATGCATGGATGCATACACAGTCAATGCGTAAATGCATTTATTTATGCGCAAGAAATGCGCAGGCGCATGGAAGCCCCCACAGTTCAAGGGTCAGAGGGTTTTGCGCAGGCGAAAAAAAACCCGCCGAGGCGGGTTTTGTCAGAAAGAAATCAGGTTACCGGGCGTACATGCCCCACCAGAAGACGTGACCGAGGATGACGATCTGCTCTTCCTGCATATCCTGGAAGCTGTAGTCCTCGTCCGGATGTTCATCGCGGTTGAAGCTGCGCAGACGGATTCCGGTAGGCAGGCGATAGAGCTGTTTCACCCGAAGTTGACCGTTGTGGTTGATGGCGTAGAGGTCGCCATCGATGATGTCGCCGATCCCGCACTTGCCGGCGTTGACGCCAACCGTGGCACCGTCGCGTAGTACCGGCAACATGCTGTTGCCCCGTACCGTCACGCATTTGGCCTGATCGAACTGCACACCGTTATGGCGCAGGCTGCGCTTGCCGAAGCGCAGGCTGGAGCGTTCGCTCTCTTCGATGACGAATCTTCCTGATCCAGCAGCCAATTCAACCTCGCGAAGAAAGGGCACCGACACCTCATCGTCATCGACGGGGGTGTCGTCGTCCCACAGGCTTATGTCCTTGAGTTCGGAATGCAACTCGTCGCGTCCGCCGTTGGCGGCAGGCGCAACATCCGCGCGCCCGCGCAACTGATCGGTGCTCACGGCGAAGTACTCGGCGATCTTCGAGATGTGTTTATCCGAAGGATCGACGATCTTCCCGCTGAGAATCCGCGAGAGCGTGGATTGAGGCACGCCGGTGCGACGGTGGAGCTCCGTTGGGGAGATCCCGTGCTGGTCGAGCAGTGCTCTTAAGACGGTAGATACGTTGCGTTTTTGCATAACGCGCATAGTGCTTGAAGTTTTTCGGGAAGACAAATGCTGATTTGCATAAATCGTGCATAGTCGACCTTTTTACCACCGATGCATGTCACCCGACCGCGATGCCTGCGTCCGACAGACCGCCCATGGTAACCTTGCGCCCATCGCGGAAAAGCCCGGCCACTGCCGCGCTTTTGCCCCACACCTTTGAACGAGTTGCCTGACAATCCGATGAATAAAGCCGTCTCCGACCTGTCCTCCCACACTCCGATGATGCAGCAGTACTGGCGCCTGAAAAATCAGCACCCGGACCAGCTGATGTTCTACCGCATGGGCGACTTCTACGAGATCTTCTACGAGGACGCGAAGAAGGCGGCCAAGTTGCTGGACATCACCCTGACCGCGCGCGGGCAGTCGGCTGGGCAGGCGATTCCGATGTGCGGGATTCCGTATCACGCGGCGGAAGGCTACCTGGCGAAGCTGGTCAAGCTCGGCGAGTCGGTGGTGATCTGCGAGCAGGTCGGCGACCCGGCCACCAGTAAAGGCCCGGTGGAACGTCAGGTGGTGCGGATCATCACCCCGGGTACGGTCAGTGACGAGGCGTTGCTGGATGAGCGTCGCGATAATCTGATCGCGGCGGTGCTGGGCGACGAGCGCCTGTTCGGCCTGGCTGTGCTGGACATCACCAGCGGCAATTTCACCGTGCTGGAGATCAAGGGCTGGGAAAACCTGCTGGCGGAGCTGGAGCGGGTCAATCCGGTCGAGTTGTTGATCCCGGATGATTGGCCAAAAGACTTGCCGGCAGAAAAACGCCGTGGGGTACGTCGTCGTGCACCGTGGGATTTCGAGCGCGATTCGGCGCTGAAAAGCCTCTGTCAGCAATTCTCCACCCAGGACCTGAAAGGCTTCGGCTGCGAAACCCTGACCCTGGCAATCGGCGCCGCCGGTTGCCTGCTGGCGTATGCCAAGGAAACCCAGCGCACCGCCCTGCCCCACTTGCGCAGCTTGCGCCATGAGCGGCTGGACGACACCGTGGTGCTGGACGGCGCCAGCCGCCGCAACCTCGAACTCGACACCAACCTGGCCGGTGGCCGCGACAACACCCTGCAATCGGTGGTCGACCGTTGCCAGACGGCCATGGGCAGCCGTTTGCTGACCCGTTGGCTCAACCGTCCGCTGCGCGACCTGACTGTGCTGCTGGCTCGCCAGACCTCGATCACTTGCCTGCTCGACCGCTATCGTTTTGAAAACCTGCAACCGCAACTCAAGGAGATCGGCGACATCGAGCGGATTCTGGCGCGGATCGGCCTGCGCAATGCTCGCCCTCGCGACCTCGCTCGCCTGCGTGATGCGCTCGGTGCGCTGCCTGAACTGCAAGTGGCGATGATGGATCTCGAGGCGCCGCACCTGCAACGTCTGGCGACCACCACCAGCACTTACCCGGAACTGGCGGCGCTGCTGGAAAAAGCCATCATCGACAACCCGCCAGCGGTAATCCGTGACGGCGGCGTGCTGAAAACCGGTTACGACAGCGAGCTAGACGAACTGCAATCGCTGAGCGAGAACGCCGGCCAGTTCCTGATCGATCTGGAAGCCCGTGAAAAGGCCCGCACCGGCCTCGCCAATCTCAAAGTCGGCTACAACCGCATTCATGGCTACTTCATCGAATTGCCAAGCAAGCAGGCTGAATCGGCGCCGGCAGACTACATCCGCCGTCAGACCCTCAAAGGTGCCGAACGCTTCATCACCCCGGAACTGAAAGAGTTTGAAGACAAGGCACTGTCGGCCAAGAGCCGCGCTCTGGCTCGCGAGAAAATGCTCTACGAGGCGTTGCTGGAAGACCTGATCAGCCAGTTGCCGCCGTTGCAGGACACCGCTGGCGCCCTGGCTGAGCTGGACGTGCTGAGCAACCTCGCCGAACGTGCGCTGAATCTCGACCTGAATTGCCCGACATTCGTCAGCGAACCGTGCATGCGTATCTCCCAGGGCCGTCACCCGGTGGTCGAGCAAGTGCTGACCACGCCGTTCGTGGCCAACGACCTGAGCCTGGACGACAACACCCGCATGCTGGTGATCACTGGTCCGAACATGGGCGGTAAATCCACCTATATGCGCCAGACTGCTCTGATCGTGCTGCTGGCACACATCGGCAGCTTCGTGCCGGCGGCCAGTTGCGAACTGTCGCTGGTGGACCGGATTTTCACCAGGATCGGTTCCAGCGACGACCTCGCCGGCGGGCGCTCGACCTTCATGGTGGAAATGAGCGAGACCGCGAACATCCTGCACAACGCCACCGAGCGCAGCCTGGTGCTGATGGACGAAGTCGGTCGCGGCACCAGCACCTTCGACGGTCTGTCCCTGGCGTGGGCGGCGGCGGAGCGTCTGGCGCAGCTGCGCGCCTATACTCTGTTTGCGACGCACTATTTCGAACTGACCGTGTTGCCGGAAGCCGAACCGCTGGTGGCCAACGTGCACCTCAACGCCACCGAACACAACGAGCGCATCGTGTTTCTGCACCATGTGTTGCCAGGGCCCGCGAGCCAGAGCTACGGCCTTGCGGTCGCGCAGTTGGCCGGTGTGCCAAGCGAAGTGATCGTACGTGCTCGTGAGCACTTGAGCCGCCTGGAAGATACCGCGCTGCCGCATGAGGCGCCAAAACCGGCCGTCAAGGGCAAACCGGCGACGCCGCAGCAGAGCGACATGTTCGCCAGCCTGCCGCACCCGGTGCTGGATGAGTTGGCCAAGCTGGATCTGGATGACGTGACACCGCGTCGTGCACTCGAAATGCTCTATGCACTAAAGAACCGGATCTAAGCACCGACGAACCGGATATAACGCAAACGGCTTCAAGCTGTTAGAATCTCGCGCGGTTTGGGATGCTGCTAGCTAATAGCCTGGCTGGCAGACATCGCTCCCGAACCTGGCGACCCCAACCGTGAAGGGGCAACGCTGCCGCCGCCTGAGGAGAAAATTAGAAATGACCTTCGTCGTCACCGACAACTGCATCAAGTGCAAGTACACCGACTGCGTAGAAGTCTGTCCGGTGGACTGCTTTTACGAAGGCCCGAACTTCCTGGTGATTCACCCGGACGAGTGCATCGACTGCGCCCTGTGCGAGCCGGAATGCCCGGCCGTGGCCATTTTCTCCGAGGACGAAGTTCCGGAAGAGATGCAGGAATTCATTCAGCTGAACGTAGAACTGGCCGAGATCTGGCCGAACATCACCGAAAAGAAAGAATCGCTGCCGGATGCCGAAGAGTGGGATGGCGTCAAAGGCAAGATCAAAGACCTCGAACGCTGATCTGTCCCGCGTTTGAAGAAAAGGCCCCTTGCGGGCCTTTTTGCTTTTTCGGGTTTTGCTTTATTTCAGGCAAAAAAAAGGGGCGGTTTGACCCGCCCACATTTTTTCCCTATTCCCTGTGTTCCTTTTCATCGTCCTGATGAATCGCTTCCTGCGATGTCCGTTCCCCTCTTCCTTGAAGGGCGTGTCTATCCGTCGACACAACCCAGATACTAGAGATTTCCCCGCCGGGGGCAACTGGCCTCCAGCGCACTAACCTGCTGTCATAAGCCCTTCACATTAAAAAATAACCATATAAATCATTGCGTTACGATTCGTCCATGAGCCCAATCGCCTTCAGCGGCAGTGTAAAAATAACGAACACTTACGATACAGTCAGCAAAGGCTTACAACGCAAACCTACAAGGTGGGAACGCCTCCCGCTTTCAGTGCGCCAACAAAAAGCCCCGAACCAGTCGGGGCTTTCTGTATAGCGGTCATGCGGGTGGCTTATTGAAACAGCGACTCGCTCGACAGGCCGTTTTTCTCGAGAATTTCCCGAAGGCGCTTGAGGCCTTCTACCTGGATCTGTCTCACCCGTTCCCGGGTCAGGCCGATCTCCAGGCCTACATCTTCCAGCGTGCTGCTCTCATGGCCGCGCAGGCCGAAGCGGCGCACGACCACCTCGCGTTGCTTGTCGGTCAGCTCCGAGAGCCATTGATCGATGCTCTGCGACAGGTCGTCATCCTGCAGCAGTTCACATGGATCGGTCGGACGGTCATCCGTCAGGGTGTCCAGCAGGGTTTTATCCGAATCCGGACCCAGCGAGACGTCGACCGAAGAAACCCGCTCGTTCAAGCCCAGCATGCGCTTGACTTCGCCCACCGGTTTTTCCAGCAGGTTGGCGATTTCTTCGGGTGAAGGTTCGTGGTCGAGCTTTTGCGTCAGCTCCCGTGCAGCCCGCAGGTACACGTTGAGCTCCTTGACCACATGGATCGGCAACCGGATGGTCCGGGTCTGATTCATGATCGCGCGTTCGATGGTCTGACGAATCCACCAGGTCGCGTAGGTCGAGAAGCGGAAGCCACGCTCCGGATCGAACTTTTCCACCGCGCGGATCAATCCGAGGTTGCCCTCTTCGATCAGATCCAGCAGCGACAGCCCCCGATTGACGTAACGCCGGGCGATTTTGACCACCAGCCGCAGGTTACTTTCGATCATGCGCTTGCGCCCGGCAGGGTCGCCACTTTGCGACAAGCGCGCAAAATGAACTTCTTCTTCCGGGGAGAGCAGTGGGGAAAAGCCGATTTCGTTGAGGTACAGCTGCGTGGCATCGAGTGCCCGAGTGTAATCGATGTACTTATGTTGTTTAAGTGAAGCGGAGTGTTTGGATTTGGCACGAACGGAAGGTGGAGCAGCCCCTTCATCATTCGACATCGAATCCGAATCGATGCCGGTCTCCATCAGGAGAACCTCATCGTCGATGTCAAACTCCGGCACTTCTTTACTGAGAGCCATTGTTATAGTCCTTTGGTGAGTTCGACCCCAAGCTCAAGCGGCGCCTTTATCCTTGGCAACGCTGGAGCCTGTCCCCTCTACGCGACGGAACAGGCTGGTCTGCAAATCAACGTCTTGGCAGGAACTGCAGCGGATCTACAGGTTTACCTTGTCGGCGAATCTCAAAATGCAGTTTCACCCGGTCTGTACCCGTTGACCCCATTTCGGCAATTGTCTGTCCGACCTTGACCTGCTGCCCCTCCCGTACCAACAGCCGACGGTTATGTCCGTAAGCACTGACGTAGGTTTCGCTGTGTTTGATGATGACCAATTCGCCGTAGCCCCTTAAGCCACTCCCGGCGTATACCACCGTCCCATCAGACGCAGCTAAAACAGGCTGTCCCAAATCTCCGGCGATATCAATTCCTTTATTCAAACTACCGTTTGAAGAGAATTTTCCAATCAGAATGCCATTAGATGGCCATCCCCAGCCGGTCGGGGCCGGGCCCGGTGGAGGCAACGGAGCGGGGGTTTGCTTGTTGGCGACGGACGGTACAACCGCCGTGGAAACCGCACCGGAACCCGTGGTCGTGGTGGTTGTCGTGCCATTTGCCTGGCGCCGGATAACCGTGGTTTTGCTGGACGAAGACGCTGAAGAGCCGGAGTTGGTGACGACCGCCGTCGACGTTGAACCGGTGCGTCCGTCGAAGCGAATCGTCTGACCCGGATGGATCGTGTATGGCGTAGGAATGTTGTTCCGGGCAGCGAGGGCTTTGTAGTCCCAGCCGTAGCGAA
Source organism: Pseudomonas sp. GW456-12-10-14-LB2 (assembly GCF_002884345.1). NCBI lineage: Bacteria > Pseudomonadati > Pseudomonadota > Gammaproteobacteria > Pseudomonadales > Pseudomonadaceae > Pseudomonas > Pseudomonas sp. GW456-12-10-14-LB2. The sequence goes on along the minus strand of NZ_POHV01000009.1, from coordinate 87,889 downwards.
AAGCGATGGAAAACAAAGTATCGCCCGGACGGACTACATACTGCCCGGTCGTCACGACCGGACGCTGGGCCACCGCATTGTTGCGATCGACGACCCGAACGTTGCTCGATTTTGTGCTGGAGCAACCGACCAGCAAGGTGCTCAAGACAAGGCCAGTCACCAGGCGCTGAAAGCTCGTGTTACCCATACGCTGCGCAATGACTGTGAGACTCACCCGCCGCTCCCTTTGTGGTGGCTGAAAAATGTGGAATGCCGATTCCGGCATAAAACTTCGCAAGTATAACGGGCGCAACCGGCTTTACCTTTATAGAAGCGCTATGGCTCGGCGCACACGTTTGCTTGTAGACGATCCATCCTGTTTAAACATTCGCTGCCGCTGTAAGACAGGCGCACTCGACAGGAATTCAGCATCGTGAAACAAATGCTCAGGCCAGCGGACCGTTGAGCAATGGCACGAAACGCACCGCCCCCAGAACGTGTCGGGAGAAGCCGTTTTCTTCGCGCACGATCAGCATCAATTGCTGCACTTCACCCGAGCCGACCGGGATCACCATCCGCCCGCCCGGTGCCAGTTGATCAAGCAAAGCCTGAGGCACATCGGTGGCGACTGCCGTGACAATGATGCCGTTGTATGGCGCAAGCGCCGGCCAGCCTTCCCAGCCATCGCCCCAACGAAACACCACGTTGCGCAGGTTGAGCTCGACCAGGCGTTCCTTGGCCCGATCCTGCAGAACCTTGATGCGCTCCACCGAAAACACCCGCTCGACCAGTTGCGACAGCACCGCCGTCTGGTAACCGGAACCGGTGCCGATCTCCAGTACTTTATCCAGCGGCCCGGCCTCCAGCAGCAGCTCGCTCATACGCGCCACCATATAAGGCTGGGAAATAGTCTGGTTGTTGCCGATCGGCAGCGCGGTGTCTTCATAGGCACGGTGCGCCAGCGCTTCATCGACGAACAGGTGTCGTGGGGTGCGGCGGATCACTTCCAGCACGCTGGCGTTGGAAACGCCCTCTTCGTACAGACGCTGGATCAGGCGCTCACGGGTTCGCTGGGACGTCATCCCGATGCCGCTGCGCAGCCTGTCGTCTTGTTCACGAGCCATCAGTTGAGCCCCTCCAGCCAGCCGTCGAGACTTCGGAAGGCATCATTGAAGGTGCGATCGAGCTGCAACGGAGTGATGGATACGTAACCTTGCATCACCGCATGGAAATCGGTGCCAGGCCCGCCATCTTCCGCATCACCTGCCGCTGCGATCCAGTAGCCGGCCTTTCCACGCGGGTCGACGACTTTCATCGGTGCAGCCGCACGGGCGCGATGGCCGAGACGGGTCAGTTGAATGCCGCGAATGTGATCGATCGGCAGATTCGGAATGTTCACGTTCAGCACCGTGCGCGGTGGCAGATCAAGCCCGGCGTGGGCCTCGACCAGTTTGCGCGCAAAGTAGGCGGCCGTGGGCAGGTTGTCGACCTGCCGCGAAACCAGTGAGAAGGCAAACGACGGGCGCTCGAGAAAGCGGCCCTCAAGGGCGGCTGCCACCGTTCCGGAATACAGCACGTCATCCCCCAGGTTGGCGCCCAGGTTGATACCCGAAACCACCATGTCCGGCTGGCGTTCGAGCAAGCCGTTGAGTCCCAGATGAACGCAGTCGGTCGGTGTGCCATTGAGGCTGATAAAGCCGTTGGCCAGGTATTGCGGGTGCAGCGGACGGTCGAGTGTCAGCGAACTGCTGGCACCGCTCTTGTCCTGTTCCGGGGCGATAACCACGCACTCGGTGTAATCCGCCAGCGCAGCATAAAGCGCGGCAAGACCGGGCGCAGTCACCCCATCGTCGTTAGAAATCAGAATACGCATGGGCTGTCCGTCTGCCCCACCGGCACCAGATCAACGAGTTCGCGCACCAATACGGTGGCGAAGCATCCGGCCGGGAGGACGAATTCCAGTTGCAGAATGTCAGGCTCGGGATAATGCCACGTCAACCCGCCAATGGGCAGCCGCAGGATGCGACGTTCGTGGCTCATACCGGCATTAATCAACCAATCGCGCAGATCCGCCTCGCGTGCGGCAATCCCCTGCTCCAGATCATGGACAACCCCGGCCGCCGGCGAGTCACCTTCGCCCCACTGCGGACCGGTCGGATGCAGATCAAGGATGGCCATTCGCGGGTCGCTGCACTCGGCTTCACCGGCCGGGAAAAAACTGCGGCTGTCGGTGAAGGCCAGCAGATCGCCGACCTGGGCGCGCTGCCAGGTGCCATCGGCGACCCGCGCTGCGAGCACCTGATTGAACAGAAAACTGCGCGCGGTCGACAGCAGGCGCGAGCGCACATTGCGTTGTTCCGGCAGTGCCTTGCGCGCGGCCCACGAACGGGCATCGACCACGTTGCCACCGTCATGGCCGAAACGCTGGGCACCGAAATAATTCGGGATGCCCTGTTTGGCGATCAGTTGCAGGCGCTCGTCGATGGCGGCCTTGTCGCCATTGAACTGGGTCAGGCGCAGCGTGAAACCGTTGGCCGAATGCGCACCGCGCTGCAGCTTGCGTTTGTGGCGGGTGGTCTTGAGGATTTTCAGCGTGTCGTTTTCCGCCGCCGACAGATCCGGATCGGCCTTGCCCGGGAGTTGCACGCTGAACCACTGACGGGTCAGCGCCTGACGATCCTTCAGACCGGCATAGCTCACCGTGCGCAGCGGTACACCGGCGGCCTTGGCGATACGGCGCGCGGCTTCTTCAGTATTCAGACCGCGCTTTTCCACCCAGATCCACAGGTGCTCGCCGTCACCGCTGAACGGAATGTCGAGGACTTCATCAACCTGGAAATCTTCGGCGATGGCTTTCAGTACCGCGGTGCCGAGGGCGTCGCCATAGGCCCGCGGGCCGAGCAGTTGCAGTTCGTTCATGCGCGCAGCAACAAGGCAACGGAATGCACGGCGATGCCTTCTTCGCGACCGACGAAGCCGAGCTTCTCGGTGGTGGTGGCTTTCACGTTCACTTGATCCAGTTCTACTTGCAGATCCGCGGCAATCAGCGCGCGCATCGATTCAATATGGGGGGCCATTTTCGGCGCCTGGGCAACGATGGTGTTGTCGACGTTGCCGACCTTCCAGCCTTTGGCGTGGATCAGACTGACCACGTGACGCAGCAGCGCACGGCTGTCGGCGCCCTTGAATTGCGGGTCGGTATCCGGGAAATGCTTGCCGATATCACCCAGCGCAGCCGCACCGAGCAAAGCGTCGCTCAAGGCGTGCAGCAGGACGTCACCGTCGGAGTGAGCGAGCAGCCCGAAGCCGTGTGCGATTCGCACCCCGCCCAGAGTAATGAAATCGCCTTCAGCGAAACGGTGCACATCATAGCCGTGGCCAATACGCATAAAAAAACGCCCCGAATTTTGTCAGGGCGTGATTCTACCTGCATTAACTCTTCAGAGCGCGTGCGTGATGCTGCAAGTGGTCGTCAATGAAGCTCGCGATGAAGAAATAGCTGTGGTCGTAGCCCGGTTGCAGGCGCAACGTCAGCGGGTGGCCCGCTTGTTTTGCCGCTTGTTGCAGGGCTTCCGGTTTGAGCTGGGTGGCGAGGAAATCGTCGCGGTCACCCTGATCGATCAGCAGTGGCAGTTTCTCGTCCGCTTCGGCGATCAGTGCACAGGCATCCCACTCGCGCCAATTCGAACGGTCTTCGCCGAGATAGCGGGTGAATGCCTTCTGGCCCCACGGGCAATCAATCGGATTGTTGATTGGCGAAAACGCCGAAACCGACTGGTAACGACCCGGATTGCGCAACGCACAAACCAATGCACCGTGGCCGCCCATGGAGTGGCCACTGATGCTGCGCTTGTCCGAGGCCGGGAAATGCGCCTCAACCAGTGAAGGCAATTCCTGCACGACGTAGTCATGCATCCGATAGTGCCGCGACCAGGGTTCCTGCGTGGCATTCAGATAAAACCCGGCACCTAGGCCGAAATCCCAGGCCCCGTCAGGATCACCCGGTACGTCGGGGCCACGGGGGCTCGTGTCCGGCGCCACGATGATCAGACCGAGTTCGGCCGCCATGCGCATCGCGCCGGCCTTCTGCATGAAGTTCTCGTCCGTGCAGGTCAGGCCCGACAGCCAGTACAGCACCGGCAACTTGCCGCCCTGCTCTGCCTGCGGCGGCAGATACACGGCAAACACCATGTCGCAGCCCAGCACTTCGGAGCGATGGCGATAGCGCTTGTGCCAACCGCCGAAACTTTTCTGACAGGAGATGTTTTCCAGACTCATGTAGGACTCCTACGCAGCCACGGCTACATATCGGCAGCCGTGGCATCGCGACTGATCAGAAATGAATGACGGTGCGGATGCTCTTGCCTTCGTGCATCAGGTCGAAAGCTTTGTTGATATCTTCCAGGCCCATGGTGTGAGTGATGAAAGTATCCAGCGGGATTTCGCCGCTTTGCGCCATATCGACGTAGCTTGGCAATTCGGTACGACCACGCACGCCACCAAACGCCGAACCACGCCAGACGCGACCGGTCACCAGCTGGAACGGACGGGTGGAGATTTCCTGGCCGGCACCGGCCACACCGATGATGACCGACTCGCCCCAGCCTTTATGACAGCACTCGAGGGCTGCGCGCATAAGTTGCACGTTGCCGATGCATTCGAAAGAGAAGTCGACGCCGCCATCGGTCATGTCCACGATCACTTCCTGGATCGGACGATCGAAGTCTTTCGGGTTCACGCAGTCGGTAGCACCCAATTGTTTGGCGATTTCGAACTTGGCCGGGTTGATGTCGATGGCGATGATGCGCGCGGCCTTGGCCTTCACTGCACCAATCACGGCCGACAGACCGATGCCGCCGAGACCGAAGATCGCCACGGTGTCACCCGGTTTGACCTTGGCGGTGTTGATCACCGCACCGATACCGGTGGTCACGCCGCAACCGAGCAGGCAGACCTTTTCCAGCGGGGCATCTTTGGAGATCTTGGCCACGGAGATTTCCGGCAGCACGGTGTACTCGGAGAACGTCGAAGTGCCCATGTAGTGGAAAATCGTTTGGCCCTTGTAGGAAAAGCGTGAAGTGCCGTCCGGCATCAGGCCCTTGCCCTGGGTGGCGCGGATCGCCTGACACAGGTTGGTTTTGCCCGACTTACAGAATTTGCACTGGCCGCATTCCGGGGTGTACAGCGGAATCACGTGGTCGCCGACGGCCACCGAGGTCACGCCTTCGCCGATCGCTTCGACGATGGCACCGCCTTCGTGACCGAGGATCGACGGGAAGATACCTTCCGGATCAGCGCCGGACAGGGTGTAAGCGTCAGTGTGGCAAACCCCGGAAGCCACCACGCGCAGCAGCACTTCACCGGCCTTGGGCATGGCGACATCGACTTCTACGATTTCCAGCGGCTTCTTGGCCTCGAAGGCAACGGCGGCGCGCGACTTGATCATGCTGACTCTCCAGTGAATCGATTGAATAAAAAACCAGACAGTCAGTGTAGTTCAGCGCTGCTTGATGAATAATCCTGGCAAAAGCAAAACATTATTGCCATACAGGGATAATCCCCATGTCCGAAAACCGCTGGGAAGGCATCGACGAGTTCGTCGCCGTTGCCGAATGCAGCCAGTTCACCGCGGCAGCCGAACGCCTGGGCGTTTCTTCCTCACACATCAGTCGACAAATCGTACGGCTGGAAGAGCGTCTGCAGACGCGTTTGCTGTATCGCAGTACCCGGCGCGTCACCCTGACCGAGGCTGGCCAGACCTTTCTGCAACATTGTCAGCGTCTGCAGGACGGTCGCGAAGAAGCGTTGCGCGCAGTCGGCGACCTGACCAGCGAACCCAAAGGCATGCTGCGCATGACCTGTGCCGTGGCTTACGGCGAACGCTTCATCGTGCCGCTGGTGACCCGTTTCATGGGGCATTACCCGCAACTGCGCATCGATATCGAACTGACCAACCGGCAACTCGATCTGGTGCATGAAGGCCTGGACCTGGCGATCCGTCTTGGCCGGCTTCAGGATTCCCGGCTGGTGGCGACCCGGCTGGCACCGCGACGCATGTATCTGTGTGCATCGCCTTCCTACCTTGAACGGTACGGGCGCCCACACAGTTTGTCGGAACTGGGACGGCACAATTGCCTGATCGGCAGCTCGGACATCTGGCAGCTTGAACAAAATGGGCGGGAATTTTCCCAGCGGGTGCAGGGAAACTGGCGCTGCAACAGTGGGCAAGCGGTGCTGGATGCGGCACTACAAGGCGTCGGCTTGTGTCAGTTGCCGGACTATTACGTGCTGGAACATCTGCACAGCGGTGCGTTGGTTTCGCTTTTGGAAGCGCATCAACCGCCGAATACGGCGGTGTGGGCGCTGTACCCACAGCAGCGGCACTTGTCGCCGAAGGTGCGCAAACTGGTGGACTTTCTCAGGGAAGGTTTGGCCGAGCGGCCGGAATATCGAGCTTAACGACGGTTGGCCCAGCGCTGGCGCAACCATTCGAGGTCTTCGGGGCGGGTGACTTTCAGGTTATCCGCACGGCCTTCGATCAGGCGTGGCGCCATGCCGGCCCACTCCATCGCCGAGGCTTCATCGGTGATCACTGCATCCGCCACCAGACTGTCTGCCAGCGCGCGGTGCAGTGCACCGAGGCGGAACATCTGCGGCGTATAGGCTTGCCAGATCACACTGCGATCAACGGTTTCCACCACACGACCGTGCTTGTCGACCCGCTTAAGAGTGTCCTTCGCCGGCACGGCCAACAGGCCGCCGACCGAATCGTTCGCCAGCTCAGCGAGCAGTTTGTCGAGATCGTCACGGCTCAGATTAGGCCGCGCCGCATCGTGCACCAGCACCCAGTCCTCGTCGTCGGCACCTTGGGCATGCAAATGAAGCAAGGCGTTGAGCACCGAGCCGGAACGTTCGGCACCACCGTCAACCCGTTGAATGCGCGGATCACTGGCGCTGGCCAGGTTCGGCCAATAAGGATCATCAACGGCAAGACTGACCACCAGGCCCTTGAGGCTCGGGTGATCGAGGAAACAGCCGAGGCTGTGTTCGAGAATTGTGCGCCCGCCCAGTTGCAGATATTGCTTGGGACGGTCCGCGGCCATACGGGCACCGACGCCCGCGGCAGGAATCACGGCCCAGAAGGCCGGCAGGGAATCGATCATTGGGCCAACTGGTAAAGGGTTTCGCCGTCCTTGACCATGCCCAGTTCGTGACGAGCCCGCTCTTCAACGGTCTCCATGCCTTTTTTCAACTCGCTGACTTCAGCGTCCATCACCCGGTTGCGCTCCAGCAGGGCTTCGTTCTCGGCGTGTTGATCAGCAATCTGCTGATTCAGTTCGGCGACTTGCGCCAGACTGCCATTGCCCACCCACAGGCGGTACTGCAGACCGGCCAGCAGCAAGAGCAAAACGAGAAACAACCAGTAAGGACTGCGCATCGAATATCAGGTATCCAGTGAAAAAAGACAGCCACGCCAAAACTTTGAAGCATCTGATAGCACGAAGCCTGGAATATCCAGGCTTGTGCATATAAGGCATCAGATTAGTGGCAAATCCATCGCTGTCACGACTTTTCCGACACAATCCGGTGTCTTTCTAACATTTACTGCTCAGCCGCGAAACTCGCTACGACCGTTGTACTTGGCCTTGCCATTCAACTGCTCTTCGATACGCAGCAGTTGGTTGTACTTGGAAACGCGGTCGGAACGGCACAGCGAACCGGTCTTGATCTGGCCAGCCGAAGTACCCACAGCCAGGTCGGCAATGGTCGAATCTTCGGTTTCGCCCGAACGGTGCGAGATCACGGCGGTGTAACCGGCTGCCTTGGCCATCTGGATGGCTTCCAGGGTTTCGGTCAGGGTGCCGATCTGGTTGAACTTGATCAGGATCGAGTTGGCGATCTTTTTATCGATGCCTTCTTTCAGGATCTTGGTGTTGGTCACGAACAGGTCGTCGCCGACCAGTTGGGTCTTCTCGCCGATCTTGTCGGTGAGGATCTTCCAGCCAGCCCAGTCGGACTCGTCCAGACCGTCTTCGATCGAGATGATCGGGTAACGCTCGGTCAGACCTTTGAGGTAGTCGGCGAAACCTTCAGCGGTGAACACCTGGCCTTCGCCGGACAGGTTGTACTTGCCGTCTTCGAAGAACTCGCTGGCCGCGCAGTCCAGAGCCAGGGTCACGTCGGTGCCCAGCTTGTAACCGGCGTTGGCGACTGCTTCGGAAATCACTTTCAGTGCGTCTTCGTTGGAAGCCAGGTTCGGCGCGAAACCGCCTTCGTCACCAACAGCAGTGCTCAGGCCACGGGCCTTCAGAACAGCTTTCAGGTGATGGAAAATCTCGGTGCCCATGCGCAGACCTTCCGAGAAAGACTTGGCGCCAACCGGCTGAACCATGAATTCCTGGATGTCGACGTTGTTGTCGGCGTGTTCGCCACCGTTGATGATGTTCATCATCGGAACCGGCATCGAGTACACACCCGGGGTGCCGTTCAGGTTGGCGATGTGAGCGTACAGCGGCAGATCCTGATCCTGTGCAGCCGCCTTGGCCGCAGCCAGGGAGACGGCGAGGATGGCGTTGGCGCCCAGGGTCGCTTTGTTTTCAGTACCGTCCAGCTTGATCATCGCGTGATCCAGCGCTTTCTGGTCGCTTGGGTCGGTGCCCAGCAGCAGATCGCGGATCGGACCGTTGATGTTGGCTACCGCCTTGAGCACGCCCTTGCCCAGGTAACGGCTCTTGTCGCCATCACGCAGCTCGAGCGCTTCACGCGAGCCAGTGGATGCACCGGACGGCGCGCAAGCACTGCCGATGATGCCGTTGTCGAGAAGCACGTCCGCTTCCACGGTGGGATTGCCACGGGAGTCGAGAACTTCACGACCTTTGATGTCGACGATTTTTGCCATTGTTGTAAACACTCCAAAGTTGACGAAAACGACGCAGCTAGAGGAAATCTTTTTACCGTCGGCAAGTGGTGTGCAGCGGGCAGCTTGCAGACGACAACGCTCATACCCGAGGGCATGAGCGACAAATCGTGCGGTACTTTACCGGAGAATTGAGGTTTACGCGGTTTCTACCGTCGGAAAACTCTTCACCAGTTCGTCCAGGGCTTTGAGCTGGGCCAGGAATGGCTCCAGTTTGTCCAGACGCAAGGCGCAAGGGCCGTCGCATTTGGCGTTGTCCGGATCCGGGTGCGCTTCGAGGAACAGGCCCGCCAGCGACTGGCTCATGCCAGCCTTGGCCAGGTCGGTGACCTGGGCGCGGCGACCGCCGGCAGAGTCGGAACGACCGCCAGGCATTTGCAGCGAATGGGTCACGTCGAAGAATACCGGGTACTCGAACTGCTTCATGATGCCGAAGCCGAGCATGTCGACCACGAGGTTGTTGTAGCCGAAGCTCGAACCACGCTCGCAGAGGATCAACTGATCGTTACCCGCTTCCACGCACTTGTTCAGGATGTGTTTCATTTCCTGAGGCGCGAGGAACTGGGCTTTCTTGATGTTGATGACGGCATTGGTCTTGGCCATCGCGACCACGAGGTCGGTCTGGCGCGACAGGAAGGCCGGCAGCTGGATGATGTCGCAGACCTCGGCGACGACCGCGGCCTGGTCAGGCTCGTGGACGTCGGTGATGATCGGCACGCCGAAGGCTTGTTTGATGTCCTGGAAGATGCGCATGCCCTCTTCCAGGCCAGGACCGCGATAGGAGGTCACAGAAGAACGGTTGGCCTTGTCGAAGCTGGCCTTGAACACGTAAGGGATGCCGAGTTTTTCGGTGACCTTCACGTACTCTTCGCAAACCTGCATGGCCATGTCACGGCTTTCCAGCACGTTCATGCCGCCGAACAGCACCATGGGTTTGTCGTTGGCAATCTCGATGTCGCCGACGCGGATGATCTTCTGTGCCATCGGGGTTACGCCTTCTTCTGGTGTTGAGCCAATGCCGCTTTGACGAAGCCGCTGAACAGCGGATGGCCATCGCGTGGCGTCGAGGTGAACTCTGGGTGGAACTGGCAAGCGACGAACCATGGATGATCCGGAGCTTCGACCACTTCAACCAGCGCAGCATCGGAAGAGCGACCGGAGATTTTCAGGCCAGCCTCGATGATTTGCGGCAGCAGGTTGTTGTTCACTTCGTAACGGTGACGGTGACGCTCGACAATCACATCCTTGCCGTAGCAGTCGTGCACCTTGGAGCCGGCTTCGAGCAGGCATTCCTGAGCGCCGAGGCGCATGGTGCCGCCCAGATCGGACGCTTCGGTACGGGTTTCGACTGCACCGGTAGCGTCTTCCCACTCGGTGATCAGACCGACAACCGGATGGCCGCTGGCACGATCGAATTCGGTGGAGTTGGCGTCTTTCCAGCCCAGCACGTTACGGGCGAACTCGATGACCGCCACTTGCATGCCCAGGCAGATCCCCAGGTATGGAACCTTGTTTTCGCGAGCGTATTGAACGGCAGTGATCTTGCCTTCCACGCCACGCAGACCGAAGCCGCCCGGTACGAGGATCGCGTCGACGCCTTCCAGCAGCGCGGTGCCCTGGTTCTCGATGTCTTCGGAATCGATGTAGCGCAGGTTGACCTTGGTACGGTTGGTGATGCCGGCGTGACTCATCGCTTCGATCAGCGACTTGTAGGCGTCCAGCAGCTCCATGTACTTGCCGACCATCGCGATGGTGACTTCGTGCTCTGGATTGAGCTTGGCATCAACGACCTTTTCCCACTCGGACAGGTCGGCGCCATTGCATTGCAGACCGAAACGCTCGACGACGAAATCGTCCAGACCCTGAGCGTGCAGCACGGCCGGGATCTTGTAGATGGTGTCGACGTCTTCCAGGGAGATCACCGCACGCTCTTCAACGTTGGTGAACAGCGCGATCTTGCGACGCGACGACACATCCACCGGATGGTCGGAACGGCAGATCAGAACGTCTGGCTGCAGGCCGATCGAACGCAGTTCCTTCACGGAGTGCTGGGTCGGCTTGGTCTTGGTTTCGCCTGCGGTGGCGATATACGGAACCAGGGTCAGGTGCATCAGCATCGCGCGCTTGGAACCGACTTCCACACGCAGCTGGCGGATGGCTTCGAGGAACGGTTGCGATTCGATGTCGCCAACGGTGCCACCGATTTCCACCAGGGCCACGTCGGCATCGCCGGCGCCCTTGATGATGCGACGCTTGATTTCGTCGGTGATGTGCGGAATCACTTGGATGGTTGCACCCAGGTAGTCACCACGGCGCTCTTTGCGCAGCACGTGTTCGTAGACACGGCCGGTGGTGAAGTTGTTGTTCTGGGTCATGGTCGTGCGGATGAACCGCTCGTAGTGGCCCAGGTCCAGGTCGGTCTCGGCGCCGTCGTGGGTGACGAACACTTCACCGTGCTGGAACGGGCTCATGGTGCCCGGGTCGACGTTGATGTACGGATCCAGCTTCAGCATGGTGACCTTAAGCCCCCGCGCCTCCAGGATGGCCGCCAATGAAGCCGATGCAATGCCTTTCCCCAAAGAAGAAACAACACCGCCCGTGACGAATATGTAGCGCGTCATGAAAAACCCTAGAAGTCTGCGTTAAAGCGGTCCGAGCCGCCGGGGAAAGCGAAGGAAGGCCGAAGCCCCCGATCACCTGCATTAATCACAGTGCACCTTTCAAAAAAACCGCCGCGTTGGGACAGACCGGAAGTGAAAACACCGGTACGTTGCTCGCTACACATTTTTTGGAATCGCCCAGCAAAGACTGCTTGGTAATCGGCAACTCCTGCAATTCAGGCGAATCCACAGAAGTTGTATCAAGAAGGGAGCGTAGTCTACCGGAATGCCCCCTTCATCTCAAACCTTGATCTTCGTCCGAAGGCTGCCAATGCAATCGCCAGCCTTCCAGCGCATTGCCGTCGAGCCCCGGCAGGTTCGCCACGGCGAGCAATTCTTCACCGCGAAACAGCAGCGGCAATCTGCCACGCACGAAGCCCGGCACCGCGCGCTCATTGAGCAGGCGCTTGAGATCACGATGACCGCGATCCGCCAGATGCATCACCTCGCCGCCCTGCCGATAGCGGATTTGCAGCGGCCCGGCGGGAGTCTGGCCGATGAACATGACACGTCCGTTATCGGGCAAGCGTAGCGCCAGCGACGGCTCGTGCCAGTCGCCGCTGACCACCGGTGCGCGTAGCCATTGCCCGCTGAGCCACCACAAGCGACCGGCGCTTCGATGCAACTCGCCATCCGCCAGACGCCAGATCGGCGAGGCATCGTTGCCGGCATCGCGCAGGTCCGCCCAACCCGACCAATGGTCGGTATCCGGCAGTCGGGTCAAAGGTTCAAGCCAGTGACTGAGTGCGTTTCGCTGACGGGCATCGGACAACCCCGCGATGGCCGCAAACTCCAATGATGGCAATCCCGACCATTCGAACTCGGCGGGCAAGCTTGCTTGAGCCAGATCGATTTGAGCCAGCTCATCGAGCAAACCTTGCGCCTCACGCAGATGCGCCGCACTGCGGGCCATGCTGGCGTGAGCCTGAGGCCAGCGGCCGGTCAGCAACGGCATGACCTGATGGCGCAGATAGTTGCGCGAGAACTGTCGATCCTGATTGGAAGGGTCCTCAATCCAACGCAGACCATGGTCGTGCGCATAGGCTTCCAGCTCGGCCCGCGTAACATCGAGTAACGGCCGAACCAGACTGCCCTGCCCCAGCACGCGCTGAACTGGCATACCGGACAACCCACGCACGCCAGCGCCACGCAACAGGCGAAACAACAGCGTTTCAGCCTGATCATCGCGATGCTGCCCGGTCAGCAGCACATCACTGGCCTGAGTCGCCGCTATGAACGCTGCATAGCGCGCATCCCGCGCCGCCCGCTCCAGACTCGCCCCCGGCTGCACCTGCACATGCACCACTTGCAACGGCACCGCCAGTTCATCGCAGACAGCCTGACAATGCGCCGGCCACGCGTCGGCCACAGTCTGAAGGCCGTGATGGACATGGATGGCACTTAGCGCGGGAAGGGAATGGGTTTTGGCAAGATTGGCGAGGAGGTGCAGCAGAACGGTGGAATCGAGGCCACCGGAGAAGGCGATGCGCCAATGGGAAGCGCCGAGCCAGGGCTTGAGATTGCGCAGAAGCCTGGAAGGCAAATCAATCGAGGGCTGACCCATTTTTCTACCTTTTCACAAACCAAATGTGGGAGCGGGCTTGCTCGCGAAAGCGCTGAAACAGCCAACACAGTCGTTGGATGTTACATCGCATTCGCGGGCAAGCCCGCTCCCACAGTGTTTTGCATCGTTGGCCGAAACGGCTCGACTTAGAGGCCGTAGCTCATCAGACGATCGTAACGACGCTTGAGCAGCGCTTCGTTGTCGAACTTCTTCAGCATCGCCAGTTGCGAGCTCAGCTCGGCGCGGATCGAGGCAGCGGCCGCAGCCGGATCGCGGTGAGCGCCACCCAGAGGCTCGCCGATCACCTTGTCGACGATGCCCAGGCCTTTCAGACGCTCGGCGGTGATGCCCATCGCTTCAGCAGCATCCGGCGCTTTCTCTGCGGTTTTCCACAGAATCGACGCGCAACCTTCCGGCGAGATCACCGCGTAGGTCGAGTACTGCAGCATGTTCAACTGATCGCACACGCCGATCGCCAGTGCACCGCCGGAACCACCTTCACCAATCACGGTGGCGATGATCGGGGTTTTCAGGCGAGCCATGACGCGCAGGTTCCAGGCGATCGCTTCGCTCTGATTGCGCTCTTCGGCGTCGATACCAGGGTAGGCACCCGGGGTGTCGATGAAGGTCAGGATCGGCATCTTGAAACGCTCGGCCATTTCCATCAGGCGGCAAGCCTTGCGGTAGCCTTCCGGACGCGGCATGCCGAAGTTGCGACGTACCTTTTCACGCACTTCACGGCCCTTCTGGTGACCGATCACCATCACTGGCTGGTCTTCCAGACGTGCCACGCCGCCCACAATGGCCGCGTCGTCGGAGAAGTGACGGTCACCGTGCAGTTCGTCGAACTCGGTGAAGATGTGCTCGATGTAGTCCAGGGTGTAAGGACGTTTCGGGTGACGCGCCAGACGAGCGATCTGCCAGCTGGTCAGCTTGCCGAAAATGTCTTCGGTCAGCGTCTTGCTCTTGTCCTGCAGGCGGGAGATCTCATCGCCGATATTCAGCGAATTGTCATTACCGACCAAGCGCAACTCTTCGATCTTGGCTTGCAGGTCGGCGATCGGCTGTTCGAAATCTAGAAAATTCGGGTTCATAGGCGTCCGTCTTGGGTCGTGTCCCAAATGAGCTTGGGCCGGCCGGTTGTCTATTCGCGCCCTACCTTAAGGGAGAGGCGCGCTGAGGTCGAGATTAAAAATTCAGGTTGTGGGCAGGCGCTTTGATAGCACCTCCCGGTCAACGGTATTGGAGGAAGACGTTGTCTCGCCCGAACTGGTCACGCAGGGCTTGAATCAAGGCATCCGCCGGGTCGATCCGCCAGGTCTCGCCAAACTGCAGCAAGGTCTTCGCATCGGGACTGGTGTACTCCATGGTGATCGGGCACGCCCCGCGATGACGCTTGAGCAAATCACCCAACCAGCGTAGCTGATCGCCTTTCAGATCCTGGGTTTGCAACTTCAGGCGCAGGCTTTCGGCCAGGTTGGTGCGCGCATCTTCCATGCTCATCACCCGCTTGACCCGCAGCCGCAGACCACCGGAGAAGTCATCGTTGCTGACCTCGCCCTCGACCACCACCATCGCATCGGTCTGAAGCAGCGATTGCGCGGAGTGGAACGCATCGGCGAACAGCGACGCCTCGATCCGTCCGGAGCGATCATCGAGCGTGATGAACCCCATCTTGTCGCCCTTTTTGTTCTTCATCACCCGCAGGGCAATGATCATCCCCGCCACGGTCTGGGTATCCCGGGCCGGTTTCAGGTCGATGATGCGCTGACGGGCGAAACGGCGGATCTCACCTTCGTACTCGTCAATCGGGTGACCGGTCAGGTACAGGCCCAAGGTGTCTTTTTCACCTTTGAGGCGCTCCTTGAGCGTCAGCTCCTTCGCCTTGCGGTGGATCGCGTAAACGTCCGCGTCTTCCTCGACGAACAGCCCGCCAAACAGGTCGGCGTGGCCGCTGTCACGGGTGCGTGCGGTCTGCTCGGCCGACTTGATCGCCTCCTCCATCGCCGCCAGCAGCACGGCGCGGTTGCGGTCGATGTTGGCCTGATAAGCCTTTTGCTCGTCATGGAAGTACGGGCCGAGGCGATCCAGCGCGCCGCTGCGGATCAGACCGTCCAGCGTGCGCTTGTTGATGCGCTTGAGGTCGACCCGGGCGCAGAAGTCGAACAAATCCTTGAACGGACCGGCCTGACGGGCTTCGGTGATCGCTTCCACCGGGCCTTCGCCGACGCCTTTGATCGCGCCCAGGCCGTACACGATGCGGCCTTCGTCGTTCACCGTAAACTTGAACTCAGAGGTGTTCACGTCCGGCGCGTCGAGGCGCAGCTTCATCGTGCGCACTTCCTCGATCAAGGTCACAACCTTGTCGGTGTTGTGCATATCCGCCGACAGTACCGCGGCCATGAACGGCGCCGGGTAGTGGGCTTTCAGCCAGGCAGTCTGGTACGACACCAGGCCGTAGGCGGCGGAGTGGGATTTGTTGAAGCCGTAACCGGCGAATTTTTCCACCAGGTCGAAAATGTTACCGGCCAGATCCGCGTCGATATTGTTCGACGCACAACCCTCAATGAAACCGCCGCGCTGCTTGGCCATTTCCTCGGGTTTCTTCTTACCCATCGCCCGACGCAGCATGTCCGCACCACCGAGGGTGTAACCGGCCATGACCTGGGCGATCTGCATCACCTGTTCCTGATACAGGATGATGCCGTAGGTCGGCGCCAATACCGGCTGCAAACCTTCGTATTGGTAATCCGGGTGCGGATAAGCAAGTTCTGCGCGACCGTGCTTACGGTTGATGAAGTCATCCACCATGCCGGACTGCAGCGGCCCCGGACGGAACAGGGCCACCAGTGCGATCAAGTCTTCGAGGCAGTCGGGCTTGAGCTTTTTGATCAGCTCTTTCATCCCGCGGGATTCAAGTTGGAACACAGCGGTGGTTTCAGCTTTTTGCAGCAGCTGATAGGTCGGCTTGTCATCCAGCGGGATGAAAGCGATGTCCAGCGGCGGCTCGTTGACCTTGGCGCGGTCGCGGTTGATGGTCCTCAGCGCCCAGTCGATGATCGTCAGGGTCCGCAGACCGAGGAAGTCGAACTTCACCAGACCGGCCGCCTCGACGTCGTCCTTGTCGAACTGGGTCACCAGACCGTCGCCGGCCTCGTCGCAATAGATCGGCGAGAAGTCGGTCAGCTTGGTCGGCGCGATCACCACACCACCGGCGTGTTTACCGACGTTACGCACCACGCCTTCGAGCTTGCGCGCCATCTCCCAGATTTCCGCCGCTTCCTCATCGACCTTGATGAAGTCGCGCAGGATTTCTTCCTGCTCGTAGGCTTTTTCAAGGGTCATGCCGACTTCGAACGGAATCATCTTCGACAGGCGATCCGCCAGGCCGAACGACTTGCCCTGGGCCCGCGCCACGTCCCGCACCACAGCCTTCGCCGCCATGGAACCGAAGGTGATGATCTGGCTCACCGCGTTGCGGCCGTACTTTTCGGCCACGTAGTCGATCACCCGGTCGCGACCGTCCATGCAGAAGTCGACGTCGAAGTCGGGCATCGATACCCGTTCCGGGTTGAGGAAACGTTCGAACAGCAGGTCATATTCCAGCGGGTCGAGGTCGGTGATCTTCTGTACATAGGCCACCAGCGATCCGGCACCCGACCCCCGGCCTGGGCCCACCGGAACACCGTTGTTCTTGGCCCACTGGATAAAGTCCATCACGATCAGGAAGTAACCGGGGAACCCCATCTGGATGATGATATCCAGCTCGAAATTCAGCCGGTCGACGTAGACCTGACGCTTGGCCTCGTAGTCCTCGGTGGTGTCCTTGGGCAGCAGCACGCTGAGGCGCTCTTCCAGACCATCGAACGAGACCTTGCGGAAATATTCGTCAATGGTCATGCCATCGGGAATTGGATAGTCGGGCAGGAAGTGCTTGCCCAGCTTCACGTCGATGTTGCAGCGCTTGGCGATCTCGACGGTGTTCTCGATCGCATCGGGCAGGTCGCTGAACAGCTCGGCCATTTCCTCGGCGCTTTTCAGGTACTGCTGGTCGCTGTAGTTCTTGGATCGCCGTGGGTCGTCGAGGGCCCGGCCCTCACCGATGCAGACACGGGTTTCGTGGGCGGCGAAGTCTTCCTGCTTGATGAAGCGTACGTCGTTCGTAGCTACCAACGGCGCGCCGAGCTTGTCGGCAAGGGCCACGGCACCGTGCAACTGTTCTTCGTCGTTCGGACGGTTGGTACGCTGAATTTCCAGATAGAAACGATCCGGGAACACCGCCATCCATTCGCGGGCCAGCGCCTCGGCTTCGGCGGGGTTGCCGCCGATCATGGCCATACCGATCTCGCCTTCTTTCGCGGCGGACAGCATGATCAGGCCTTCGTTGGCCTCGGCGACCCACTCGCGCTCGATGATGACCATGCCGTTACGCTGACCGTCGATGAAGCCACGGGAAATCAGCTCGGTCAGGTTGCGATAGCCCTGGGCATTCATGACCAGCAGGCTGATCCGGCTCAGCGGCCCGTCCGGGTCCTTGTTCGACAGCCACAGGTCGGCGCCGCAGATCGGCTTGATCCCGGCACCCATGGCGTTTTTATAGAATTTGACCAGCGAACACATGTTGTTCTGGTCGGTCACCGCAACGGCCGGCATGCCCATGCCGGTCAGGGCCTTGACCAGCGGTTTGATCCGCACCAGCCCGTCGACCAGGGAGTATTCAGTGTGCAGGCGTAGATGAACGAATGAAGCCGGCATAGTGATCCTGTCCAGTTACATAGAGACAACAAGGCCCGGATTGTACCGGGCCCCGAACAAAACATCAGCCTCGCCGCTAAACCTGCGCGAGACCTTCCAGTGCTTCATAAGCCTGCCGAACCGGGGCAAAAGAACGCCGGTGAATCGGCGTCGGTCCGAGGCGCGCCAATGCTTCCAGATGAACGGGCGTCGGGTAGCCTTTGTGGCCGCCGATGCCGTAACCCGGGTAGATCAACTCAAACGCTGCCATCTCGCGGTCACGGCTGACCTTGGCCAGAATCGACGCTGCTGCAATTGCCGGTACCTTGCCGTCGCCCTGCACCACCGCTTCGGAACGCATCGGCAGTTTCGGGCAGCGGTTGCCGTCGATCATTGCCAGTTTCGGCTGGATATGCAGGCCAGCGACCGCGCGCTGCATCGCCAGCATGGTGGCGTGAAGGATGTTCAGTTCGTCGATTTCTTCGACTTCGGCGCGGGCGATGCACCAGCTCAGCGCCTTCTCGCAGATTTCGTCGTAGAGCTTTTCGCGCTTGGCTTCGGTAAGTTTCTTCGAATCGTTGAGGCCGAGAATCGGACGGTTCGGATCGAGGATCACCGCTGCCGTAACGACCGCGCCGCACAACGGGCCGCGACCGACTTCATCGACGCCGGCGACCAGCTCTTCGACTTCGGCGACCAAGGTGAAATCCAGGCCCATCTGCATGCTTGTCTTGCTCATCGTGTTTGACCGATCAGGTTCAGAACGGCGTCAGCCGCCTGATTGGAAGCGTCCAGGCGCAGGGTGCGGTGGA
This sequence comes from Pseudomonas sp. GW456-12-10-14-LB2, assembly GCF_002884345.1. NCBI lineage: Bacteria > Pseudomonadati > Pseudomonadota > Gammaproteobacteria > Pseudomonadales > Pseudomonadaceae > Pseudomonas > Pseudomonas sp. GW456-12-10-14-LB2. The sequence continues at coordinate 69,223 of NZ_POHV01000009.1, read as the reverse complement.
TCTCGTCGAAGCCGCGGGTCTGCTCTTCGCCACCGTCGATCAACGGCGACAGGGTCTGGGCAAGCGCCTCGACCGTGGCATCATCCTGCAACAATTCCGGGACCAGCAATCGCTGGGCCAACAGGTTCGGCAGGGACACGTACGGGCTCTTGACCATGCGTTTGAGAATCCAGAACGTCAGCGGAGCAAGACGGTAGGCCACGACCATCGGGCGCTTGTACAACAGCGCTTCAAGGGTTGCCGTACCCGACGCGATCAGGACCGCATTGCACGCCGCCAGCGCCAGATGGGATTTGCCATCGAGCAGGGTCACCGGCAGGTCGCGGCCGGCCAGCAGCTCTTCGAGCTGGGCACGACGCTCGGGGTTGGCGCACGGTATGACGAAACGCACGCCTGGGCGCATGGCCCGCACGCGCTGGGCAGTATCGAGGAACAGCGCCCCCAGACGACTGACTTCACCGCCCCGGCTGCCGGGCATCAAAGCCACCAGCGGACCATCCGGCAGACCGAGTTCGGCGCGCGCAGCAGAGCGATCAGCCTCCAGCGGAATGGTGTCGGCCAGCGTATGGCCGACGAACCGCACCGGTACGCCCTTCTCTTCGTAGAATCTGGCTTCGAACGGCAGCAGCGTAAGCATCAGGTCGCAGCCTTCGCGGATCTTCAGGACCCGCTTCTGCCGCCACGCCCACACCGACGGGCTGACGTAATGCACGGTCTTGATTCCGGCCTGACGTAGCTTGAGTTCGATATTGAGGTTGAAGTCCGGCGCGTCGATACCGATGAATACGTCTGGCTTCTCGGCAATCAGGGTAGCAATCAGGTCCTTGCGGCGCTTGAGCAGCTCACGCAACCGCCCCAGGACCTCCACCAGCCCCATGACCGACAGACGCTCCATCGGAAAATAGGAAGTCAGGCCTTCGGCCTGCATCAGCGGACCGCCGACACCGATGAACTCCACCGCGGGATGCTGTGCCTTGAGCGCACGCATGAGACCGGCGCCCAGAATGTCACCGGAAGCCTCCCCCGCCACCAGCGCAATACGAAGATTGGCCATGATCAGCGGGTGATGCCGCGAGACGACGACTGAATGGAGTCACGGAACACCGCGACTTCCGGGAACTGGGCGGACGGTTCGGCGAGTTCGGCCAGCGCCTGCTCGACGGTCAGTCCCTGGCGATACACCGTTTTGTATGCACGGCGCAGGGCGTGAATGGCGTCTTCGCTGAAACCGCGACGGCGCATGCCCTCGAAGTTCATGCTGCGCGCTTCGGCCGGGTTGCCAAATACAGTGACGAACGCCGGAACGTCCTTGCCGATGGCCGTGCCCATGCCGGAAAAGCTGTGGGCGCCAATGTGGCAATACTGATGCACCAGGGTGAAACCGGACAGGATCGCCCAGTCATCAACGTGCACATGGCCGGCCAACGCGGTGTTGTTGACCAGGATGCAGTGGTTGCCGATGACGCTGTCATGTCCGATGTGGGCATAGGCCATGATCAGGTTGTGATCACCCAAGGTCGTTTCGGAACGATCCTGCACGGTGCCACGGTGAATCGTCACGCCTTCACGGATGACATTATGGTCACCGATCACCAGGCGCGTTTCTTCGCCCTTGTATTTCAGGTCCGGCGTGTCTTCGCCTACAGAGGAAAACTGGTAGATGCGATTGTGCCTGCCGATACGGGTCGGACCTTTGAGGATCACGTGTGGCCCGATGACCGTTCCCTCGCCGATTTCCACACCTGCACCGATGATCGACCACGGGCCGACCTCGACGCCATCAGCCAGGACGGCCGACGGATCGATGATTGCGCGAGGGTCAATCAAACTCATAGCTTGCGTTCCGCACAAATGATTTCAGCCGAGCAGACCGGTTTGCCATCGACCGAAGCCTGGCATTCGAACTTCCAGATCTGACGCTTGCAGCTGATGAACTTGGCTTCAAGGATCAACTGATCACCCGGCAGCACCGGCTGGCGGAAGCGCAGCTTGTCGGAACCGACGAAGTAGTAAAGGGTGCCGTCGGCCGGTTTCACGTCAAGCATCTTGAAACCGAGGATCCCGGCAGCCTGAGCCATGGCTTCGATGATCAGCACGCCCGGCATGATCGGGTGCGCAGGGAAGTGACCATTGAAGAACGGTTCGTTGATGCTGACATTCTTGTAGGCGCGAATGCGCTTGCCTTCCGTATCCAGCTCCACTACCCGGTCCACCAGCAGGAACGGGTAACGGTGAGGCAGGTATTCGCGAATCTCGTTGATGTCCATCATTTCGGGGGGAAGCCTATGTAAAGATTGGGAGCGCGACTGACGCGCACTCCTCTAGCAAATCAAGGAGGCAGTCCAGAGGCTGTGCACACTTGATATGGAAATGGTATCAGCCTTCAGATGAAGCATTACCGTCGGGGGTCACTTCCCCGGACCGCTTTTCCAGCTGTTTCAAACGTCGCGCGATGTCATCGAGCTGACGAATACGGGCCGCGCTTTTGCGCCATTCGGCCGCAGGTTGCATAGCTGTGCCGGAAGAATAGGCACCCGGCTCGGTAATCGAGTGGGTCACCATGGTCATCCCGGTCAGGAATACGTTGTCGCAAATATCGATGTGCCCTACCAGGCCAACACCGCCGGCGAGCATGCAGTGCTTGCCGATTTTGGTGCTGCCGGAAATCCCCACGCACGCCGCCATGGCGGTGTGGTCACCGACCTGCACGTTGTGGGCGATCTGAATCTGGTTGTCGAGCTTCACGCCATTGCCGATCACGGTATCGGCCAACGCACCGCGGTCGATGGCGGTATTCACGCCGATCTCCACATCGTCGCCGATGGTCACGCCACCGATCTGGGCGATCTTTTGCCAGATGCCCTTCTCGTTGGCAAAGCCGAAGCCTTCACCGCCGAGCACAGCACCGGACTGGATCACCACACGCTTGCCGATCCGCACATCGTGATACAGCGTGACCCGCGGGGCCAGCCAGCCGCCCTCGCCGATTTCGCTGCGGGCACCGACAACGCAATGCGCGCCGAGTGTCACGCCTGCACCGATTCGAGCCCCGGCTTCGATCACCACGAAGGGACCGACACTGGCACTCGGATCAACCACGGCATCCTCGGCAATCACCGCTGTTGGATGAACGCCGGCAGTTGCCTTGGGCTTTGGATCGAACAGATGGGAAATGCGCGCGTAAGCCAGGTAAGGATCCGGCACCACCAACGCATCACCGGCATAACCTTCCGCGTCGGCAGCCTTGAGCAACAGGGCTGCGGCTTGCGAGCCTGCCAGGTATTTACGGTATTGGGGGTTTGCCAGAAAGCTCAACTGAGCTGGGCCAGCCTCCTGCAAGGTGGCTAGCCCAGTGATTTGCTTCTCGGGGTCGCCACTCAGGGTGGCGCCGAGGAACTCGGCCAACTGGCCGAGCTTGATAGTCACGGTCATGGGTTACTTCAGCTGATTCATGCGCTCGATAACCTGGCGCGTGATGTCGTACTGAGGTTTGACATCGATCACTGCGCCACGCTCGAACACCAGGTCAAAACCACCTTTCTTGATGACTTCTTCCACTGCGCTATCCAGCTTCGGCTTCAGTTGCTTGAGCATTTCGCGGTCGGCAACGGCCTTGGCTTCGTTCAGTTCCTTGGACTGGAACTGGAAGTCACGAGCCTTTTGCTTGAACTCAAGCTCCAGACGCTCGCGCTCGCCTTGCTGCATCTTGTCGCCACCGGCCATCAGGCGATCCTGAATGCCCTTGGCGCTGCTTTCCAGGGTCTTGAGCTTGGTCAGTTGAGGGCCGAATTTCTTCTCGGCATCCACGGCGTACTTCTTGGCCGCGTCGGATTCCAGCAGCGCCATCTGATAGTTCAGAACGGCGATTTTCATGTCGGCAAATGCCGGGCCTGCCACCAGTACGGAGGCCAGGAGAACCAATTGAGTCAACTTACGCACGATGCACTCCTACAAAATCCATTGTCGTTATCTTGGGTCAAACGCTTAGAACGTCTGACCGAGGGAGAATTGGAACACTTGAGTTTCAGCGTCATCCGGTTTCTTGATCGGCATAGCCAGTGCAAAACTCAGCGGACCCAGTGCGGTGACCCAGGTCACGCCGACACCGACGGAGCTGGCCATGTTGCTAAGACTGATGTCGTTGCATTGGGTATTCGACTTCGTACCGTTGGCGTTCGTAGTATCGGAACACTTGGAGTCGAACACGTTACCGACATCCCAGAATACCGAAGTACGCAGCGAACGCTGATCCTTGACGAACGGGAGCGGGAACAGAACCTCGACACCGCCCTGGATCAGGACGTTACCACCGAACGGCAGCGGATCCTGGTCCGGGTCTCTCGCCGTGCCCGGGTTACTCCCCGTACTTGGCGTGCTTCGCGGGCCAAGGGTGCTGTCCTTGAAGCCACGCACCGAGTTGAAACCACCAGCATAGTAGTTTTCATAGAACGGCAAGCCGTCGGTCGAACCGTAACCGTCGCCATAGCCCAGTTCAGTGTGCAGGCGCAGAGTGTAGTTATCGGTGATCGGCTGGAACAGCTGACCGCGGTAATCGAGCTTGAAGAACGACAGATCGCTGCCTGGAACGGTAGTTTCCAGCGTCAGGCTCTGGGAGCGACCACGGGTCGGCAGTACACCTTTGTTCAAGGTGGACTCGGACCAGCCGGCCGAGGCCTTGAAGTTCAGGTACTTGTCGCCTTCTCTGTTAACGAAGTCGAAAATCTCGTCAACGGTGTAGGTACCGGTCTTGATCTCGTCCTGTTGAACGGACAGACCAAAGGTCAGACGCGAAGTCTCGCTGATCGGGTAGCCCACGTTCACGCCGGCGCCCAGGCTGTCTACCGCATAGCTCGCCACATCGACGTCGAGGTCTTTGTAGTCGGTGGTACGGTAGAACGCGTTGTAACCCAGGCTCACGCCATCGGCGGTCCAGTAGGGGTCAACGTAGCCGAAGTTGTAGCGGCTCTGGTATTCGCTGCGGGTCAGGCCGACGCTGACGCGGTTACCGGTACCGAGGAAGTTGTTCTGGGTGATCGAACCACCGAGGATCAGACCGGCGCTCTGGGCGAAACCGACGCTGGCGGTGATCGAACCGGAAGCCTGCTCTTCAACGCTGTAGTTCACGTCAACCTGGTCGTCGACACCTGGCACGGCCGGGGTTTCGACGTTGACTTCTTTAAAGAAGCCCAGACGCTCCAGACGGGTCTTGGACTGGTCGATCAGGTAGGTCGAAGCCCAGCCACCTTCCATTTGACGCATTTCACGACGCAGCACTTCGTCCTCGGACTTGGTGTTGCCACGGAAATTGATGCGATTGACGTAGGCACGCTTGCCTGGATCGACAGCAAACAGGATATCGACGGTGTGATCTTCGTCGTGCGGTTGCGGTACGCCGTTGACGTTGGCGAAGGTGTAACCCTCGTTACCCAGACGACGGGTGATCAGTTCGGAGGTGGTGGTCATCAGCTTGCGCGAGAACACCTGGCCTTTCTGCACCAGCAACAGCGACTTGACCTGGTCTTCAGGAACCTTCAGGTCACCGCTGAGTTTGACGTCACGAACGGTGTACTTCTCGCCTTCGTTGACGTTGACGGTGATGTAGACGTGCTTCTTGTCCGGGGTGATGGACACCTGGGTCGAAGCGATATCCATGTTGATATAGCCACGGTCCAGGTAGTAGGAACGCAGACGCTCCAGGTCACCGGACAGTTTTTCACGGGCGTACTTGTCGTCGTTCTTGAAGAACGACAGCCAGTTGGTGGTTTTCAGTTCGAACAGGTCGGTCAGGTCTTCTTCGGGGAAAACCGTGTTGCCCACCACGTTGATGTGCTGAATGGCAGCAACGGTGCCTTCATTGATCTTCACTTTCAGGCCGACACGGTTGCGCGGCTGCGAGACCACTTCGGTATCGACGGTAGCCGAGTAACGACCTTGTGCAACGTATTGACGTTGCAGCTCGTTACGCACGCCTTCGAGGGTCGCGCGCTGGAAGATCTCGCCTTCGGCCAGACCGGATTGCTTGAGGCCTTTCATCAGGTCTTCGGTGGAGATCGCCTTGTTGCCTTCGATCTCGATGCTGGCGACCGAGGGACGTTCGACGACGGTGATCACCAGAACGTTGCCTTCGCGGCCCAGCTGGATATCTTGAAAGAAACCGGTTTTGAACAACGCACGAGTGGATTCCACCAGGCGACGATCATCCGCCTGCTCGCCGACGTTCAACGGCAAGGCACCAAAGACGCTACCCGCGGAGACCCGCTGGAGGCCATTGACGCGAATATCAGAGATAGTGAAGGACTCGGCGTGAACTTCGGCGATCATCAATACGGTGAGAACCGCAGTTAGCAGCAGACGTTTCATGAAGTCCTTTCTTATTCCAACTGGCAATAAACAAACTGCCGCAAAATGCGGCAGATTCGCAATTCAGCGAAGCGTTACAGTCGACCCAGATCGTTGACCAGAGCAAGCAACATCACCCCGACCACCAAACTGATACCGATCTGTATCCCCCAACCTTGCACCCGATCCGACAAGGGACGACCACGCGCCCACTCGATCAGATAAAACAACAAATGCCCCCCATCCAGTACAGGAATGGGCAGCAAATTCAGAACCCCCAGGCTAATACTCAGATAAGCAAGGAAATTCAGGAAATCAGCGACGCCCGACTGGGCAGAAGCGCCCGCCACTTTAGCAATGGTTATCGGTCCACTCAAGTTTTTTACCGAGAGCTCGCCGAAGAGCATTTTCTTCAGTGAATCCAGCGTCAGGACGCTCATGGTCCAGGTACGACGGGCACCCTCGCCAATTGCTGCCAAAGGCCCGTAGCTGACCTCGCGGATCATCTCCGGCGGCCAGTCGACAGCCTTCACGCCCGCCCCCAGGTAACCGCTTGGTGACTTCTTCTCGCCCCGCGCGGCCAGTGTGACAGGGACGTCGATTGGAACACCGTCGCGCTCGACGCGCAGCACGATTTTGGTATCAGGACGCGTACGAACGGTGTCGACCACCTGCTGCCAGTCATCCAGCGCCTTGCCATCGAGCGTCAGCAGACGATCGCCGGTTTTCAGCCCGGCTGCCTGGGCCGGACCTTTCGGGTCGAGTTCGGCCAGCACTGGCGGCAATGCCGGACGCCAAGGGCGAATGCCGAGAGAGCGAATCGGATCCGGCTCGTCAGCCCCCTTGAGCCATTTATCGAGTGCCAGTTCACGAGGCGTATCAGCCGTAGAGCCCTGCTCGCGCACCAGCACCTGCAAGGAACCGCTTTCCCCGAGACGTCGCACCAGTTGCAGGTTGACTGCCGCCCAGCCCGAGGTCGGCTCACCGTCGATCGCGACGATTTCCTGACCGGCGCTCAGTCCGGCCGTTGCAGCGATGCTGCCGGACTCCACCGAACCGATGACCGGGCGAATCTGCTCGCTGCCGAGCATGGCCAGCACCCAGAAGAACACCAGCGCAAGCAGAAAGTTGGCCACAGGACCGGCGGCGACGATCGCGATGCGTTGACGAACGGACTTGCGATTGAATGATTGATGAAGCTGATCGGCCGGTACTTCGCCCTCGCGCTCGTCGAGCATCTTGACGTAGCCACCCAGCGGGATGGCCGCGACCACGAACTCCGTGCCCTGCTTATCGTGCCAGCGCAGCAGCGGCATGCCGAAGCCCACGGAGAAACGCAGAACCTTCACGCCACAGCGACGCGCGACCCAGAAATGGCCGAATTCGTGAAAGGTGACCAGCACACCCAAAGCGATCAGGGTGCCGGCAATCATATAGAGCGCGCTCATCTACTTTCTCCGCAATCCTGTCCAGTGCCGCGTGAAGCCATGTGTTGCAAGACCTATCGGCCGTGACGACTTAACCACTGCCCGGCCAATGTCCGGGCAGTCGCGTCAGCGGTGAACACCGCATCGAGATTGTCCAGGGCCACCACAGGTTCGAGGTTCAAGACTTCCTCGATGATACTCGCGATTTCCAGGTAGCGAACCCGTCCGTCGAGAAACGCGGCGACCGCCACTTCATTCGCCGCATTGAGCATGGCCGGGGCGCTGTTTCCCGCCTCGGCAGCCTGGCGCGCCAGACGCAGGCACGGGAAGCGCTCTTCGTCGGGTGCTTCGAAATCCAGGCGTGCTACAGCGAACAGATCCAGCGGCGCCACGCCCGAGTCAATGCGCTCAGGCCAGGCCAGGGCGTTGGCAATCGGCGTGCGCATGTCGGGATTGCCCAACTGCGCCAGCACCGAACCGTCCACGTAATCGACCAGCGAATGAATCACGCTCTGCGGATGAATCACCACCTCGACTTGCGATGGCTTGGCATCGAACAACCAGCAGGCCTCGATCAATTCGAGCCCTTTGTTCATCATGCTGGCCGAATCGACCGAGATCTTGCGACCCATCGACCAGTTCGGGTGCGCACACGCCTGATCGGGTGAAACATGTGCCAGCTCGGCCATCGGCGTCTGCCGGAAAGGGCCACCAGAGGCCGTGAGCAAAATCCGGCGGACCCCAACGTTGCTCAACCCGCGAGCAAAGTCCTGTGGCATGCACTGGAAAATCGCGTTGTGCTCGCTATCGATCGGCAACAGGACCGAACCGCTCTTGCGCACGGCCTGCATGAACAAGGCGCCGGACATGACCAGCGCTTCCTTGTTGGCCAGAAGAATCTTCTTGCCCGCCTCAACTGCCGCCAAAGTCGGGCGCAAGCCGGCGGCGCCGACGATGGCGGCCATGACAGCACCCACCTCCGGCGCAGCAGCGACCTGACACAAGCCTTCTTCGCCGACCAGCACCTGCGTCGACAGGCCCGCAGCACGCAAATCATCCTGCAGGCTGCGGGCAGCGCCGGCTTCCGGCACTACCGCATATTTCGGGAGATGGCGAACACACAGGGCAAACAGTTCGCTCAGACGGGTAAAACCGCTCAGGGCAAAAGCCTGATAACGCTCCGGATGCCGGGCGATGACATCCAGGGTGCTCAGACCGATCGAACCGGTCGCCCCCAGGACGGTAATCTGCTGTGGGCGACTCACGACGCCGCCATCCACAACAGCACCGCGAAGACCGGGATCGCCGCCGTCAGGCTGTCGATGCGATCCAGTACACCACCATGACCGGGCAGCAGATTACTGCTGTCCTTGATGCCGGACTGACGTTTGAACATGCTTTCGGTCAGGTCACCCACCACCGAGATGAAGACGATCACCGCAGCGCCGATCAAGCCCTTGAACAGTTGTGCCACCGTCCAGTCACGGAACAGCGCGACCAGGGTGGTGATGACCAGGCTCAGCGCCAGACCGCCATACACGCCCTCCCAGCTTTTGCCGGGACTGACTTGCGGCGCCAGCTTGCGCTTGCCGAACGCGCGACCGGAGAAATAGGCACCGATATCAGCGCCCCAGACCAGCACCATCACCGCCATGATCAGCCAGTTGCCCAGCGGATACTGCTTGATCTGCACCAACCCTTGCCAGGCAGGCAACAGAATCAACAGACCGATCACCAGCTTGGCGGCGGCGCTGGACCAATGCTCGCTGGAGCGCGGGTAAGTCAGCACCAGCCAGGTCGCCAATGCCCACCAGATCACCGAAGCACCCAACACCCAAGGCGCCAGCCCCGGCAGGATGTACATGACGAACAGCATCAGCGCGACCACCGCCGCGTAGCCGACACGAAATGCCTGTGCGGTGAAGCCGGCCAGACGCGCCCATTCCCAGGCGCCCAGACTTACGACCAGCCCGATGAACAGAGCAAAACCGGAACCCTCGAGCAGGAAAAAACCGCCCAGGGCGATCGGCAGCAGAATCAGTGCAGTGATGATGCGTTGTTTAAGCATTAAACCCGGGCTCCAGCTTCGACCTGCTCGCTCGTTTTACCGAAGCGGCGCTGGCGCAAAGCGAAATCGGCCAGCGCATTGCGCATGGCTTCGTGTTTGAAGTCCGGCCAGAACAGGTCGGAGAAGTACAGCTCGGCGTAAGCCAGCTGCCACAAGAGGAAATTGCTGATGCGGTGCTCGCCGCCGGTGCGGATGCACAAGTCGGGCAACGGCAGATCACCGGTAACCAGGCAGGTCTGCAGCAGATCCGGCGTGATGTCTTCCGGCCGCAGATGACCGGCCTGAACTTCACGCGCCAGACGCTGCGCCGCTTGCGCAATGTCCCACTGACCGCCGTAGTTGGCGGCGATCTGCAGGATGAAACGGTTGGCACCGGCGGTCATCGCTTCCGCTTCACGCATGGCGGCCTGAAGCTCCGGATGGAACCGCGTACGGTCACCGATGATGCGCAGACTGATGTTGTTGTCATTCAGGCGCTTTGCCTCGCGACGCAACGCCTTGAAGAACAGATCCATCAAGGCGCTGACCTCATCGGCCGGGCGCTGCCAGTTTTCACTGGAAAAGGCGAACAGGGTGAGCACCTCGACCTTGGCCTCGGCACACACCTCGATCACCGCCCGCACAGCGTCTACGCCCGCCTTATGCCCGGCGACACCCGGCATAAAGCGTTTTTTCGCCCAGCGATTATTGCCATCCATGATGATCGCGACATGGCGCGGCACCGCGGACGGCGCAGTCTGCTTGGTCTTGTCCATTTAAAACTCGACCCTTATACGGCCATCAGGTCTTTTTCTTTCTCGTCCGTGGCCTTGGTGATCTGGGCCTCGGATTCTTTGGTCAGCTTATCGATATCAGCGATGGCACGACGCTCTTCGTCTTCGCTGATTTCCTTGTCCTTGACCAGTTTCTTGAGCTCGCCCAAGGCATCACGACGAATATTGCGCACGGCAACACGCGCGTCTTCAGCAGCGCTACGCGCCTGCTTGGTGAAGCCTTTACGCGTTTCCTCGGTGAGGGCCGGCATAGGGATCAACAGCAACTCACCCAGGTTGGTCGGGTTGAGGTTCAGACCAGCGCTTTGGATTGCCTTGTCGACAGCAGCGAGCATGTTGCGCTCGAACGCCACGACCTGCAGGGTGCGCGAGTCTTTCACGGTGACGTTGGCAACGCCGCTCAGCGGAGTATCAGTGCCGTAGTAAGGCACCATGACACTGCCGAGGATGCTCGGGTGAGCCTTGCCGGTACGAATCTGGCCGAACGCGTGGTTCAGAGACTCCAGGGATTTCTGCATACGCGCTTGGGCGTCTTTCTTGATTTCGTTGATCATTGTTGGCCTTCCTCGATCAAAGTCCCTTCTGCGCCACCATGCACGATGTTCAGCAGGGCGCCGGGCTTGTTCATGTTAAATACGCGCAGCGGCATCTTGTGATCGCGGCACAGGCAGATGGCCGTCAGATCCATTACGCCCAGCTTGCGATCCAGTACTTCATCGTAAGTCAGATGATCGAACTTCTCGGCATGCGGGTCTTTGAACGGGTCAGCGGTGTAGACGCCATCGACCTTGGTCGCCTTGAGCACGACATCGGCGTCGATTTCAATGGCGCGCAGGCAGGCTGCCGAATCCGTGGTAAAGAACGGATTGCCGGTACCGGCCGCGAAGATCACCACGTCCTTGGAGTTCAGGTGGCGCATGGCCTTGCGACGGTCATAGTGATCGGTCACACCGACCATGGAGATGGCCGACATCACGATCGCCGAGATATTGGCACGTTCCAGCGCGTCGCGCATGGCCAGGGCGTTCATCACAGTGGCCAGCATGCCCATGTGGTCACCCGTGACCCGATCCATGCCGGCCTTGCTCAGCGCTTCACCGCGGAACAGGTTGCCACCGCCAATCACCAGACCGACCTGGACGCCGATACCGACCAGCTGGCCGACTTCCAGCGCCATGCGATCCAGCACCTTAGGATCGATCCCGAACTCTTCCGAGCCCATCAGGGCCTCGCCGCTAAGCTTGAGTAGAATGCGTTTATAGCGAGCCTGATAACCACTGCCCTGCTGAGCCATTGCGAATCTCTCCTGCGGCGTATTTTAAAAATTCTTTGCGAGCTGTTTACAGCTGGCGTTCACTCTAGCTTGGCGCTGCTTCAGCGCCATCGGAACATGGCTTTGTAAGTCAGTTCCAAGGGGAAACCAATTAAAAATTGGTAACCCTATCTGAAAAGAGGCTGCGCGCGTGAGCGGGCAGCCTCTTTCGGGCGACAGTTGAAAAACCGTCTTATTGCTTGGCGGCAGCCAGCTGGGCAGCAACTTCTTCAGCGAAGTTGTCGACCGGCTTCTCGATGCCTTCGCCTACTTTGAAGTAGGTGAAGGAAACGATTTCAGCGCCGCCTTTCTTGGCCAGCTCGCCAACTTTGATTTCAGGGTTCTTGACGAACGCCTGCTCAACCAGGCTGGCTTCTGCCAGGAACTTGCTGATACGGCCTTTGACCATGTTCTCAACAATGTTTTCTGGCTTGCCTTTGATTTTTTCTTCGTTCAGCTGCAGGAACACAGCCTTTTCACGCTCGATCGCTTCGTCGGAGACTTGCGAAGGCAGCAGGAACTCAGGGTTGCTTGCAGCAACGTGCATTGCGATGTCTTTGGCCAGCTCGACGTCGCCGCCTTTCAGGACAACAGCAACACCGATCTTGTTGCCGTGCAGGTAGGTGCCGACTACGTCGCCTTCTACGCGCACCAAGCGACGGATGTTGACGTTCTCGCCTACTTTGGCAACCAGTGCTTCGCGCGCGGCTTCTTGAGCAGCGATCAGCGGAGCTGCGTCGGTCAGCTTGTCAGCGAATGCTTTGTCAACGCTGGCAGCAACGAAGTTTTTGAAGTCGTCCTGCAGAGCCAGGAAGTCGGTCTGCGAGTTGACTTCGATCAGAACGGCAGCCTTGCCGTCGTCCTTGATGGCGATAGCGCCTTCAGCGGCAACGTTGCCAGCTTTCTTGGCAGCCTTGATCGCGCCCGAAGCACGCATGTCATCAATGGCTTTTTCAATGTCGCCGCCAGCCTTTTCCAGGGCTTTCTTGCAATCCATCATGCCTTCGCCGGTACGCTCGCGCAGTTCTTTGACCAACGCTGCAGTAATTGCTGCCATTTTCAAATTCCTCTTGGATAGGTTTTCAACCATTCCACCCGATCGAACGGGCGTTCAATTCTTCCCGAGACACCTTGTAGCCGCTGCACGTTACAGATGCTGTAGCTGCGCTGCCGACAAATGGTTTTCGAGGTGGCAAAAAGGGGGCCAAGCCCCCTTTTTGCTTACTGAGTCAACGCCAGGGCGTCAATTACTCAGCTGCAGCCTGAGTTTCTTCAGCTGCGAATTCTACAGTACCGCCAGCAACGTTGTTGCGACCGCGGATGACTGCGTCAGCCATCGAACCCATGTACAGCTGGATAGCGCGAATTGCGTCATCGTTGCCTGGGATGATGTAGTCAACGCCTTCCGGGCTGCTGTTGGTATCGACAACGCCGATGACCGGGATGCCCAGCTTGTTGGCTTCGGTGATCGCGATGCGCTCGTGGTCAACGTCGATCACGAACAGTGCGTCTGGCAGACCGCCCATGTCCTTGATGCCGCCCAGGGAGCGATCCAGCTTCTCAAGATCGCGAGTGCGCATCAGCGCTTCTTTCTTGGTCAGCTTGGCGAAAGTACCGTCTTCGGCTTGTACTTCAAGGTCACGCAGACGCTTGATGGAAGCACGGATGGTCTTGAAGTTGGTCAGCATGCCGCCCAACCAGCGGTGATCGACGTACGGCGAACCGCAACGTGCTGCTTCTTCAGCAACGATCTTGCCAGCGGAACGCTTGGTGCCGACGAACAGAATCTTGTTTTTGCCCTGGGCCAGACGCTCTACGAAAGTCAGAGCTTCGTTGAACATTGGCAGGGTTTTTTCAAGGTTGATGATGTGAATCTTGTTACGCGCGCCGAAAATGTATTTACCCATTTTCGGATTCCAGTAACGGGTTTGGTGACCGAAGTGCACACCGGCCTTCAGCATATCGCGCATGTTGACTTGGGACATGATAGTTCCTTGATAAGTCGGGTTGGGCCTCCACGTATCCCAATGACCAACCATTGATCCGAGGATCAAAGGCACCCAGGCCATCGTGTCGACACGTGTGTGGGTTAATGCTCCCGGAGCTATCCCCGGAAAGCGGCGCATTTTATACCACAGGGACGACGCAAACGGAACCCGGAATCTGCAATCGCGTCAGGGACATGCGCGCCAGCCCCTTGGAATCGGGACAATGCACCGCATTGTATAGAGAGAAGCGATGCACGCAGGCGCGGATTTGCGCCTTTGGTCTGTTAGAATCGCGTTTTTCGGGGCCGCCAAACCAACAGCCGCGCCCCTGTTCGTATCAGCAAGCGCCGCCGAGCGCAGAGAGAGCCTGTATGACCGTCACCCTCAAAACCCCCGAGGACATCGCTGGCATGCGTGTCGCCGGCAAACTGGCCGCCGATGTGCTGGAAATGATTGCCGAACACGTCAAGCCGGGCGTGACCACCGATGAGCTGAACCAGATCTGCCACGACTATATCGTCAACGTGCAGCAGGCCATCCCTGCCCCGCTCAACTACAAGGGCTACCCGAAGTCGATCTGCACCTCGATCAACCACGTGGTCTGCCACGGTATCCCGAACGACAAGCCGCTGAAAAACGGCGACACCCTGAACATCGACGTCACCGTGATCAAGGACGGCTATCACGGCGACACCAGCCGCATGTTCCACGTCGGCACCGTGCCGGTCTGGGCCGAGCGCCTGTCGCAGGTCACCCAGGAATGCATGTACAAGGCGATCGAGATCGTCAAACCCGGCTGCCGCCTCGGCGACATCGGCGAAATCATTCAGAAGCACGCTGAAAAGAACGGCTTCTCGGTGGTGCGTGAGTTCTGCGGTCACGGCATCGGCAAGGTGTTCCACGAAGAGCCGCAGATCCTGCATTACGGCCGCGCCGGCACCGGCATGGAACTGAAGGCCGGCATGACCTTCACCATCGAGCCGATGATCAACCAGGGCAAGGCCGACACCAAAGTACTGGGCGACGGCTGGACCGCGATCACCAAGGATCGCAAGCTGTCAGCACAGTGGGAACACACTTTGCTTGTCACCGACACCGGCTACGAGATCTTCACCCTGCGCAGCGACGACACCATCCCGCGCATCTCGGCCTGACCCAGACACCGTTCCCAGCCTATAGAAGGAAAGCCAATCGATGCCGCAGGTGGATCCCGAACTCTTCGACCGTGGCCAGTTCCAGGCTGAACTGGCCCTGAAAGCGAGTCCCATCGCGGCGTTCAAGAAGGCGATCCGCCAGGCCCGCGAAGTGCTCGATGCACGCTTTCGGGCCGGTCGCGATATCCGACGGCTGATCGAAGACCGGGCCTGGTTCGTCGACAACATCCTGCAAAAGGCCTGGGACCAGTTCGACTGGAGCGAAGACGCCGACATCGCGCTGGTCGCGGTCGGCGGCTACGGTCGCGGCGAATTGCACCCCTATTCCGACATCGACCTGCTGATCCTGCTGGACAGCGCCGACCACGAAATTTTCCGCGATTCCATCGAGCGTTTTCTGACGCTGCTGTGGGACATCGGCCTGGAAGTCGGTCAGAGCGTTCGCTCCGTCGACGAATGCGCCGAAGAGGCCCGCGCCGACCTGACGGTGGTCACCAACCTGATGGAAAGCCGCACCATCTGCGGCCCCGAGCGCCTGCGCCAGCGCATGCTCGATGTCACCAGCACCGCACACATGTGGCCGAGCAAGGATTTCTTCCTGGCCAAGCGCGCCGAACAGAAGGCTCGCCACCACAAGTACAACGACACCGAATACAACCTGGAACCCAACGTCAAAGGCTCGCCTGGCGGACTACGGGATATTCAGACGATTCTGTGGGTGGCCCGTCGTCAGTACGGCACCCTGAACCTGCGGGCCCTGGCCGGCGAAGGCTTTCTGGTCGAGAGCGAAAACGCCTTGCTGGCCTCCTCCCAGGAATTCCTCTGGAAGGTGCGTTACGCCCTGCACATGCTCGCCGGTCGCTCCGAGGACCGCCTGCTGTTCGATCACCAGCGCACCATCGCCGGGCTGCTGGGTTTTGAAGGCGACGACGCCAAACAGGCCGTCGAAAACTTCATGCAGCAGTACTTCCGGGTGGTGATGAGCATCGCCCAGCTCAGCGACCTGATCATTCAGCACTTCGAGGAAGTCATCCTCGCCCCGGAAGACGAAGCGCCGCCGCAGCCGATCAACTCGCGTTTCCAACTGCACGACGGCTACATCGAAGCTCGCAACGACAACGTATTCCGCCGCACGCCGTTTGCCATGCTCGAGATCTTCGTGCTGATGGCCCAGCAGCCGGAAATCAAAGGTGTACGCGCCGACACGATTCGTCTGCTGCGGGAAAACCGCCACCTGATCGACGACAACTTCCGCAACGACATCCGCAATACCAGCCTGTTCATCGAGCTGTTCAAGTGCAAGATCGGCATCCACCGCAACCTGCGGCGAATGAACCGCTACGGCATTCTCGGGCGCTACCTGCCGGAGTTCGGCTTCATCGTCGGGCAGATGCAGCACGACCTGTTCCACATCTATACGGTCGATGCGCACACGCTGAACCTGATCAAACACCTGCGCAAGTTGCAGTACACCCAGGTGTCGGAGAAATTCCCGCTGGCCGCCAAGCTCATGGCGAAACTGCCCAAGCCTGAACTCATTTACATGGCGGGCCTGTATCACGACATCGGCAAGGGCCGGCATGGCGACCACTCGGAGATCGGCGCGGTCGATGCCGAGGCGTTCTGCCAGCGGCACCAACTGCCGGTCTGGGACAGCCGCCTGATCGTCTGGCTGGTGCAGAACCACCTGGTGATGTCGACCACTGCCCAACGCAAGGATTTGTCCGACCCGCAGGTGATCCATGACTTCGCCCAGGCAGTCGGTGACGAAACCCGTCTAGACTACCTGTACGTGCTGACCGTGGCCGACATCAACGCGACCAACCCGACTCTCTGGAACTCGTGGCGTGCCAGCCTGCTGCGCCAGCTCTACACCGAGACCAAGCGCGCCCTGCGCCGTGGCCTGGAGAATCCGGTGGATCGCGAAGAGCAGATCCGCCAGACCCAAAGTGCGGCACTGGACATTCTGGTGCGCGGCGGCACCGATCCGGATGACGTCGAGCAATTGTGGGCGCAACTGGGCGATGACTACTTCCTGCGCCACACCGCCGGCGACGTGGCCTGGCACACCGACGCCATCCTTCAGCAACCGGCCGACGGCGGTCCGCTGGTGCTGATCAAGGAAACCACCCAACGCGAGTTCGAGGGCGGCACGCAGATCTTCATCTATGCGCCGGACCAGCACGATTTCTTCGCCGTGACCGTGGCCGCGATGGACCAGCTCAACCTGAACATTCACGACGCCCGGGTCATCACATCCAGCAGCCAGTTCACCCTCGACACCTACATCGTGCTCGACACCGATGGCGACTCGATCGGCGACAATCCGGTCCGGGTCAAACAGATTCGCGAAGGCCTGACCGAAGCGCTGCGCAACCCGGCCGACTACCCGACGATCATCCAGCGTCGGGTGCCGCGCCAGCTCAAGCATTTCGCATTCGCCCCGCAGGTGACGATCCACAATGACGCCCAGCGTCCGGTGACCGTGCTGGAACTCACCGCGCCAGATCGCCCGGGCCTGCTGGCACGGGTCGGCGGGATTTTCCTCGAGTTCGACCTGTCACTGCAGAACGCCAAGATCGCCACCCTGGGCGAGCGGGTGGAAGACGTGTTCTTCATCACCGACGCCCACAATCAACCGCTGTCCGACCCGCTGCTGTGCAGCCGTTTGCAGGATGCCATCGTCGAACAGCTGAGCGTCAATCAGGAACCCGATATCAAACTGTCGCGCATCAGTATTTGATTGCGCGCCCGGATTCAACCGCTTTGCACGAGATCCAGCACCGATGAACAACGCTCTGTCCCAGCTTCAGCCCTACCCGTTCGAAAAGCTCCGCGCCCTGCTCGGCAGCGTCACGCCAAACCCGGACAAGCGCCCGATCGCGCTGTCCATCGGCGAACCGAAGCACCGCTCGCCAAGCTTTGTCGCCGAGGCGCTGGCGAACAATCTGGATCAGATGGCGGTGTACCCGACCACCCTCGGCATTCCGGCCCTGCGCGAAGCCATCGCCGCCTGGTGCGAGCGTCGCTTCAACGTGCCGAGCGGCTGGATCGACCCGGCGCGCAACGTACTGCCGGTCAATGGCACCCGTGAAGCGCTGTTCGCCTTCACCCAGACAGTGGTCAACCGTGGCGATGACGCGCTGGTGGTCAGCCCGAACCCGTTCTATCAGATCTACGAAGGCGCAGCATTCCTCGCCGGGGCCAAGCCGCATTACCTGCCGTGCCTGGACGAGAACGGCTTCAACCCGGATTTCGACGCGGTTTCGCCGGACATCTGGAAACGCTGCCAGATCCTGTTCCTGTGCTCGCCAGGCAACCCGACCGGCGCGCTGATTCCGGTCGACGTGCTGAAAAAGCTGATCGCCCTGGCCGACGAATACGACTTCGTGATCGCGGCCGACGAGTGCTACAGCGAGCTGTACTTTGACGAACAGACCCCGCCGCCGGGCCTGCTCAGCGCCTGCGCCGAACTGGGCCGCAAGGATTTCAAGCGTTGCGTGGTGTTCCACAGCCTGTCCAAGCGCTCGAACCTGCCGGGCCTGCGCTCCGGTTTCGTTGCCGGCGACGCCGACATCCTCAAGGGCTTCCTGCTGTACCGCACCTACCACGGCTGCGCGATGCCGGTTCAGACCCAACTGGCCAGCGTCGCTGCGTGGAATGACGAAGTGCATGTACGCGCCAACCGTGCGCTGTACCGCGAGAAGTTCGATGCCGTACTGGCGATCCTCAGCCCGGTGATGGACGTGCAGCGCCCCGATGGCAGCTTCTACCTGTGGCCGAATGTGCAGGGTGACGATGCCGCGTTCTGCCGCGATCTGTTTGCCGAAGAATACGTGACCGTGGTGCCGGGTTCGTACCTGTCCCGTGACGTCGATGGGGTCAATCCGGGTGCCGGGCGTGTGCGCATGGCGCTGGTTGCGCCGCTGGCGGAATGCGTCGAGGCTGCCGAGCGTATCCGCGATTTCGTTTTGCGCCACAAGTAATGCCTGAACGCCCGTGCCGGGCAATCCGGTACGGGCGATCAAATATCACGTAACAGTTCCCCTCCTTTTCTACCCCATGCCCCTGCCCGCCAGACGTTAGTCTTGGGCGGCGCCGCTCGCTGCGCATCACCAAAAACCGCCCTTTGACTTCATGGAAGAAGTGAAAATGACAGAACTGCTCGATTGCCAACTCAATCAATGGCCCGACGATCAGGCGGCCTACACAGCCGCCATCAACGAAAACCCGACCAACGCCGGCAACGCGACCGGCACTCGCCACAAGCGCTCCGTCGTCAACTATTCAAAGCTGTGGGCCAACGGCCGCACGCTGAAAATCGCCTTCCTGGACGCGCCCGACGCCGATCACAAGACCAGAATCATCAGCGCCGCCAGCCAGTGGCTGCGATACGTCAACCTCACGTTCGAATTCGTCGATGACCTGCTGGGCGACATCCGTATTGCCACTAAAAACAACGACAACAGCTCGATGCTCGGCACCGATGCGCTGTTGATTCATCCGGACCATCCGACCATGAATCTGGGCGTAAAGCCGGATCACCAGGACTTTGAAGTGATCGTGATGCACGAGTTCGGGCATGCGCTGGGCGCAATGCATGAACACCAGCACCCACAGGCCAGAATTCCGTGGGATAAACCGAAGGTGTATGAGTTCTACAAAAATCGCGAGATGAACCCGCTGACCGAGGAGCAGGTCGACAGAAACCTGTTCGCTTCCTTCGACACGCTGGATGCGATCTACACCGCCTACGACCGCAGGTCGATCATGCACCACCCCGTGGCCAACACCTTGACGGTGGGCAACTGGGAGGTGCCGATCAACCGCACGATCAGCAAGAAAGACAAACGCCTGATGAGATTGCTCTATCCCAGGTAACGCGCTGCCTATTTGACCTGCCCCAGGTTGGCCTCACTCAAGTCGAGTTCACCCAAAACTTCCCTCAGCACGTCATCGCCGATCTGGTGCTGACGGCTGAGGCTGTACAGCTCGAGGCGTTGCGCGCGCAGTGCCTTGAGCCGCAGACGGCGCTCCAGCAGATCCATCTGGAACGCCAGCGCCTGAGCTTCGGCCGAATCGTTGAACACCTCCAGTTGATGACGATACTCGGACATGATCCGTGCCTTGAGCTCCGCTGCCAGCGCGGCTTGCGCGGCGTCCTGCGGGTTGGCCTCTTCGGTTTCCAGCGCATGAATCGCTGCTTCGGCGGTCTTGCGCCAGGCGTCGCGCACTTCCTGACGGCGTTTGTCGTCCGGGCTCTTTTCGATGCCGCGCAACAGCAACGGCAGCGCAATACACGCCGCCACCAGCGACAACAGGATCACCCCGGCGGCGATGAAGATCAGCAGATCGCGCTCGGGGAACGCCTCGCTGCCCATCAACATCGGCACCGACATCACGCCTGCCAGCGTCACCGCACCGCGCACGCCACCGACGGTCAGCAGCCAGCAGGAACGGGCGGTCGGCACTTGCGTCAGATCCCCCTTGCCGCGCAGACGGCGCAGCAGCACCGACAGACGCCAGATGCTTTGCACCCAGATAAAGCGCAACAGCACCAGCGCCAGGAAGATCGCCACCACATCGAGGCAGCGATAGAACAGGGTCGGCCACAACGACGTCTCGTGGCTGACCACCGCTTTAATGATGTCCGGCAGTTGCAGCCCCAGCAGCAGGAAGATCAGGCCGTTGAAGGCGAACTCAAGCAGCGACCACACACTGCGGTTGAGCAACCGGGTGCTGGTCTGGCGTGGCAGCAGGTCAAGCCAGCTCTGCATCATCCCCGCTGCCACTGCCGAAAGAATGCCCGACGCGCCGAGCCGTTCGGCCAGCACGTAAGCGGCGAATGGCAGCAGCAACATGAACACCACGTGGGTCGCCGGATCGTCCCAGCCCCGGGCGATCATCCAGGCGCGCAACCGGCCGACCAGCCAGCTCAGCGCCACACCCACAGCCAGCCCGCCGACCGCCACCAGCACGAAGGTCAGACTGGCATTGGCCAGGGAAAACGCACCGGTCACCGCGGCAACCAAGGCGAATTTGAATGTCACCAGGCCCGAGGCATCGTTCATCAACGCCTCGCCTTGCAGCATGTGCATCAGCGGCGTTGGCAAGCGGTTCTGCGAAATCGCCGAAACTGCCACCGCATCGGTCGGCGACAGCACCGCCGCCAGTGCAAAGGCCACCGGCAACGGAATCGTCGGCAGCAGCCAATGAATGAAGTAGCCGGCACCGACCACGGTGAACAGCACCAGCCCGACCGCGAGCGTCAGCACCGGCCCGCGAAGGCGCCACAATTCACGCTTGGGCATGCGCCAGCCATCGGAAAACAGCAGCGGCGGCAGGAACAGAAACAGGAACAGTTCAGGATCGAGGGCCACGTGCAGGCCGAGGGTCGGCCAGGCCAGCAAGGCGCCGGCGGCGATCTGTACCAGTGGCAGCGGCAGCGGAATCACCCGTCCTACCAGGCGCGAGACACTGACCAGCATCAGCAGGATCAGGACGGTATAAGCGGTTTGCATAAAGCGGAAATCCCGGACAATCGACAGCGTTGAACTGCCATATTAGCCGCTTAGGCTGTGGCTGACCGTTGCACCTATGTCGCAGGCCCCCTCCGTAAAAGCAACCTCGGCGCCGCGAAACCGTCTGGTCATGGCATAATCCGACACCATTTTTTTCCAGCACCTGTAAAGGGGGCAATTCCTTGACCGTTTCAAGCAAAACGTTGCACCTTTTCGGCATCAAAGCCTGCGACACCATGAAAAAGGCGCGCACCTGGCTCGATGAACACGCTGTCAGCTATGACTTCCACGATTACAAGACCGCCGGCATTGACCGTGAGCACCTGACCCAATGGTGCGACGAACATGGCTGGCAAACGGTGTTGAACCGCGCAGGCACGACCTTTCGCAAACTCGACGACGAACGCAAAGCCGATCTCGACCAGTCGAAAGCCATCGAACTGATGCTCGCTCAACCCTCGATGATCAAGCGCCCGGTGCTCGATCTCGGTGACCGAACCCTGATTGGCTTCAAGCCAGATATCTACGCGGCCGCCCTCAAGTAAGCAGCCCGTCACTTTTTGTAGAGGTATTCACATGTCCAACTCCCTGTTCAGTATTGCCTTCGGCGTCGGCACCCAGAACCGTCAAGGTGCTTGGCTGGAAGTGTTCTACGCCCAGCCGCTGTTGAACCCTTCGGCCGAACTGGTTGCCGCTGTTGCACCGATCCTCGGCTACACCGAAGGCAACCAGGCGATCACCTTCACCACCGCACAAGCCGCCCAACTGGCCGAAGCCGTGAAAGGCATCGACGCGGTACAAGGCAAGCTGCTGACCCGTCTGGCTGAAAGCCACAAGCCGCTGGTCGCCACCCTGCTGGCCGAAGACGCGCAACTGACCTCGACCCCTGAGGCTTACCTGAAGCTGCACCTGCTGTCCCATCGTCTGGTCAAGCCGCACGGCGTGAGCCTGGCCGGGATCTTCCCGCTGCTGCCGAACGTGGCCTGGACCAGCCAGGGCGCGATCGACCTGAGCGAACTGGCCGAGTTGCAACTCGAAGCCCGTCTGCGCGGCGAGCTGCTGGAAGTGTTCTCGGTGGACAAATTCCCGAAAATGACCGACTACGTAGTACCGGCCGGCGTGCGTATCGCTGACGCGGCGCGTCTGCGTCTGGGCGCCTACGTGGGCGAAGGCACCACCGTGATGCACGAAGGCTTCATCAACTTCAACGCCGGCACCGAAGGCCCGGGCATGATCGAAGGCCGCGTTTCCGCTGGCGTATTCGTCGGCAAGGGCTCGGACCTGGGCGGCGGCTGCTCGACCATGGGCACCCTGTCGGGCGGCGGCAACATCGTGATCAAGGTCGGCGAAGGCTGCCTGATCGGTGCCAACGCCGGTATCGGTATCCCGTTGGGCGACCGCAACACCGTCGAGTCGGGCCTGTACGTGACCGCCGGCACCAAGGTGGCGCTGCTGGACGAGCACAACAAACTGGTCAAAGTGGTCAAGGCCCGTGAACTGGCTGGTCAGACCGACCTGCTGTTCCGTCGCAATTCGGAAACCGGCGCTGTGGAATGCAAGACCCACAAATCGGCGATCGAACTGAACGAAGCACTGCACGCTCACAACTAAGCGCCAGAAGCTCACCTGAGGGAGCCGGCCTGTTTGCCATGGCGTTCGAAAGATCGCCATCGCGGGCAAGCCCGCTCCCACAGGGTTCGGCGTTAACCCGCCCATCTTCACCAGGGCTTGAAACCGTGATGATTCCCTCCCCCTGGCGCGCCGATTTCCCGGCCATCGCCGCCCTGCAACGGCAAGACCAGACTTACCTGGACAACGCCGCCACCACGCAAAAACCCCAGGCCCTGCTCGACGCGCTGGCGCATTACTACGCCAATGGCGCGGCCAACGTGCATCGTGCCCAACATCTGCCCGGTGCCCACGCCACGCAGGCGTTCGAGGACAGTCGCCTGAAGGTTGCCCAGTGGCTGAATGCCGGTGACAGCGGGCAGATCATCTTCACCCACGGCGCCACCAGTGCGCTGAATCTCCTGGCCTATGGCCTGGAACATCTTTTCCATCCGGGCGATGAAATTGTCATCAGCGCCCTGGAGCATCACGCCAACCTGCTGCCTTGGCAGCAACTGGCACAACGTCGCGACTTGAAGCTGATAATCCTGCCGCTGGACGATGACGGTGTGATCGACCTCGCCGCTGCCGTTCACCTGATTGGCCCGCGCACTCGCTTGCTGGCGGTCAGTCAGTTATCCAACGTGCTCGGTGCCTGGCAACCGTTGCCGGCGCTGCTGGCGATGGCCAAGGCGCACAACGCACTGACGGTGGTCGATGGCGCTCAGGGCGTGGTCCATGGCCGGCATGACGTGCAAGCGCTGGGTTGCGACTTTTACGTGTTTTCCAGCCACAAGTTGTACGGCCCCGATGGCCTCGGCGTGCTGTTCGGGCGCAACGCAGCGCTCGAACAACTGCGCCCGTGGCAATTCGGCGGCGAGATGGTGCTGGAAGCCAATTACCACGACGCGCGTTTCCGCCCCGCTCCCTTGGGATTCGAAGCGGGAACGCCGCCGATTGCCAGTGTGATCGGCCTCGGTGCGACTCTCGACTACCTCGCGGGTCTGGATCAGGACGCGGTGTCCACCCACGAAGCGGCGCTGCACGATTACCTGTTACGTGGCCTCGCCGCCCGCAACGGCATTCGTCTGTTGGGCAAGCCGCAATTGGCGCTGGCGAGTTTTGTCGTGGAGGGTGTGCATAACGCCGATCTGGCGCACTTGCTGACCGAACAGGGCATCGCCGTACGTGCCGGGCATCACTGTGCGATGCCGCTGCTCAAGCGTTTCGAACTGGCCGGGGCGATTCGTGTGTCGCTGGCGCTGTACAACGATTCCGAGGATCTGGAGCGGTTCTTTGAAGCGCTGGATCAGGCGCTGGAGTTGTTGCGATGAGCCTGCCGGTCGAGGCCGCCGAGGCGCTGCAAACGTTTCAGAACGCCGCCGGCTGGGAACAGCGGGCGCGATTGTTGATGCAGTTTGGCGATCGTCTGCCGCCGTTGAGCGATGCGGACAAGTGCGAGGCCAATCGAGTGCACGGCTGTGAAAGTCAGGTGTGGCTGGTTGGCGAATTGCGCGACGACCGCTGGCAATTCGCGGCGAGCAGCGATGCACGGATGATTCGCGGGTTGGTGGCGTTGTTGCTGTTGCGGGTCAACGGTTTGACCGCTGGCGAGTTGCAACAGTTGGACCTGCCGGACTGGTTCAATCAGTTGGGACTATCGCGGCAGTTGTCGCCGTCGCGCAGCAATGGCCTGAATGCCGTGTTGCAGCGGATGCGTGAACTCGCCCCTGACTGATCGTACTGATCGTTCCCACGCTCCGCGTGGGAATGCAGCCCGGGACGCTCTGCGTCCCATGCCGAAGCGGACGCAGAGCGTCCAATGAGGCATTCCCACGCAGACGGTTCGACGCCTCGACGTGGGAACGATCGGCGACGTAGAGCGTGGGAACGATCGGTCACTGGTCAGGCCTGAGGCTTGACCCGATCCGCCGGGCGCCGAACGCCCGCCACGATCTTGTCCACCGCCTTGGTCGCCGCGACCATGCCGAACGTCGCCGTCACCATCATCACCGCGCCAAACCCGCCGGCGCAGTCCAGCTTCACACCGTCGCCGACAAAACTCTTCTGCAGGCAAATGCTGCCGTCCGGTTTCGGATAGCGCAGCTGTTCGGTGGAGAACACGCACGGCACGCTGTAATGGCGGGTCACGGTACGCGAGAAGCCGTAGTCGCGGCGTAACGTAGAGCGCACTTTCGAGGCCAAAGGATCATTGAACGTACGGTTGAGGTCGCAGACCTGAATCAGCGTCGGATCGATCTGCCCGCCGGCGCCGCCGGTGGTGATGATCTGGATTTTGCGCCGTTTGCACCAGGCGATCAGCGCGGCCTTGGCGTTGACCGCATCGATGCAGTCGATCACGCAGTCGATGTTCGGCGTGATGTATTCGGCCATGGTGTCGCGGGTGACGAAGTCCGCCACGGCGTGCACCTTGCAGTCCGGGTTGATCCCGCGCAGACGCTCGGCCATCACCTCAACCTTGGGCTTGCCGACGGTGCTGTCCAGCGCATGCAACTGACGGTTGGCGTTGCTGACGCAGACGTCGTCGAGGTCGAACAGCGAAATCTCGCCCACCCCGCAACGGGCCATGGCTTCCGCCGCCCAGGAGCCGACGCCGCCAACGCCGACAATCGCCACATGGGCTGCGCGCAGACGCTCGAGGCCCTCGATGCCATACAAACGGGCGATGCCTGCAAACCGCGGATCTTCTGTACTCATGACCATTACCCTAAAAACCGGCGCGCATTATAGGGCCGTCGGCGGCCAAGAGCATCTTTGCGCTATGAACGGCGAACGCGCCTGCTTTAATTAAAGCTGCACGTAACAAAGATTTGTCTTACACGCTGAAACGAAAGAACTTAAGTCGGGTTGGATTGCCCAACGTCCGGCATTTCCCTGTCTCTTGTAGGAGTCGGCGAACTGCCGGTGTAGGATGCGCGCCCTCTTGGCGTCAACCAGCCGACCCTCCGTTCCACAGCCTTTGGAACCCGACACAGCTATGTCATCGCGTAAATTTGGACTCAACCTGGTGGTGGTTCTGGCAATCGCCGCCCTGTTCACCGGTTTCTGGGCGCTGATCAACCGCCCCGTCTCCGCGCCGAACTGGCCGGAGCAGATCTCCGGTTTTTCCTATTCACCATTCCAGCAAGGACAGTTCCCACAGAAGGATCAGTATCCGTCCGACGATGAAATGCGCCGCGACCTGGAGATCATGAGCAAGCTGACGGACAACATCCGCATCTACTCGGTCGACGGCTCTCTGCAGGACATCCCGAAACTGGCGGAAGAATTCGGCCTGCGCGTGACCCTCGGGATCTGGATCAGCCCAGACCAGGAACGCAACGAGCGGGAAATCACCCGCGCCATCGAACTGGCCAACACTTCGCGCAGCGTGGTTCGCGTAGTCGTCGGTAACGAAGCGATCTTCCGCAAGGAAATCACCGCCGAACAACTCAGCGTGCTGCTCGACCGCGTGCGCGCAGCGGTGAAAGTGCCGGTGACCACCTCCGAACAGTGGCACGTCTGGGAAGAGCACCCGGAACTGGCCAAGCACGTCGACCTGATCGCCGCGCACGTTCTGCCGTACTGGGAATTCATTCCGGTGGACAAGGCCGGGCAGTTCGTTTTCGACCGCGCCCGCGACCTGAAAAAGATGTTCCCGAAAAAGCCGCTGCTACTGTCCGAAGTGGGCTGGCCGAGCAACGGCCGCATGCGCGGTGGCGCCGACGCGTCGCCGGCGGATCAGGCGATCTACCTGCGCACGCTGGTCAACAAACTCAACCGCCAGGGCTTCAACTACTTCGTGATCGAAGCGTTTGACCAGCCGTGGAAGGCCAGCGATGAAGGTTCGGTCGGCGCTTACTGGGGCGTGTTCAACGCCGCGCGCCAGCAGAAATTCAACTTCGAAGGCCCGGTGGTGGCGATCCCGCAATGGCGCGTGCTGGCCATCGGTTCGGTGGTGCTGGCGCTGTTGTCGCTGACGCTGCTGATGATCGACGGCTCGGCCCTGCGTCAGCGCGGCCGTACCTTCCTGACCTTTATCGCGTTCCTCTGCGGCTCGGTGCTGGTGTGGATCGGCTACGACTACAGCCAGCAATACAGCACGTGGTTCAGCCTGACGGTGGGTTTCCTGCTGGCGCTCGGTGCGCTCGGGGTGTTCATCGTGTTGCTGACCGAGGCCCACGAACTGGCCGAAGCGGTGTGGATTCACAAGCGTCGCCGTGAATTCCTGCCGGTGGTCGGCGATTCGGACTACCGCCCGAAAGTCTCGATCCACGTGCCCTGCTACAACGAGCCGCCGGAGATGGTCAAACAGACCCTCAACGCCCTGGCCAACCTCGACTATCCGGACTTCGAAGTCCTGATCATCGACAACAACACCAAAGACCCGGCGGTCTGGGAACCGGTGCGCGACTACTGCGAAACCCTCGGCCCGCGCTTCAAGTTCTTCCACGTCTCGCCCCTGGCCGGTTTCAAGGGCGGTGCGCTGAACTACCTGATCCCGCACACCGCCAAGGACGCCGAAGTGATCGCGGTGATCGACTCGGACTACTGCGTGCACCCGAACTGGCTCAAGCACATGGTGCCGCACTTCGCCGACCCGAAAATCGCCGTGGTGCAGTCGCCGCAGGACTATCGCGACCAGAACGAAAGCACCTTCAAGAAGCTCTGCTACGCCGAATACAAAGGCTTCTTCCACATCGGCATGGTCACCCGCAACGACCGTGACGCGATCATTCAGCACGGCACCATGACCATGACCCGCCGTTCGGTTCTGGAAGAACTGGGCTGGGCCGACTGGTGCATCTGTGAAGACGCCGAACTCGGTCTGCGGGTATTCGAGAAAGGCCTGTCGGCGGCGTATTACCACGACAGTTACGGCAAGGGTCTGATGCCGGACACCTTCATCGACTTCAAGAAACAGCGTTTCCGCTGGGCCTACGGCGCGATCCAGATCATCAAGCGCCACACCCGCAGCCTGCTGCGCGGCAAGGACACCGAGCTGACTCGCGGCCAGCGTTACCACTTCCTCGCGGGCTGGCTGCCGTGGGTCGCGGACGGCATGAACATCTTCTTCACCATCGGCGCGCTGTTGTGGTCGGCGGCGATGATCATCGTGCCGCAACGGGTCGATCCGCCGCTGCTGATTTTCGCGATCCCGCCGTTGGCGCTGTTCGTGTTCAAGGTCGGCAAGATCATCTTCCTCTACCGTCGCGCCGTGGGCGTGAACCTCAAGGATGCGTTCTGCGCGGCCCTGGCCGGTCTGGCGTTGTCGCACACCATCGCCAAAGCGGTGCTGTACGGCTTCTTCACCAGCAGCATTCCGTTCTTCCGCACCCCGAAAAACGCCGACAACCATGGTTTCTGGGTGGCGATTTCCGAGGCCCGGGAAGAGCTGTTCATCATGCTGCTGTTGTGGGGCGCGGCGCTGGGGATCTTCCTGGTGCAGGGCATTCCGAGCAACGACATGCGCTTCTGGGTGGCCATGCTGCTGGTACAGTCGCTGCCGTACGTGGCGGCGCTGATCATGGCGTTCCTGTCGTCGCTGCCAAAACCTGCGGCTGCGCCTGAACCGGCACCGGTGGTCTAAATCCTTCCGGATGCACTAAACGGCGGCCAATGGTCGCCGTTTTGCTTTAAGATAACCGCCATTTTGCGCGCCTTGCCCCCAGCTTTCGGAGTTTTCCATGACGGCCCATGCCGACCTTTCGCCGACCCTCCAACTCGCCATCGACCTGATCCGCCGTCCGTCCGTGACGCCGGTCGACGCCGATTGCCAGAAGCAGATGATGCAGCGCCTGGGCGATGCCGGTTTCCAGCTGGAACCGATGCGCATCGAAGATGTGGATAACTTCTGGGCGACTCACGGTAAAGGCGACGGCCCGGTGCTGTGCTTCGCCGGTCACACCGACGTGGTGCCGACCGGCCCGGTGACTGCCTGGCAGATCGACCCGTTCAACGCGGTGATCGACGAGCACGGCATGCTCTGCGGCCGTGGTGCGGCGGACATGAAAGGCAGCCTGGCTTCGATGACCGTCGCCGCCGAGCGTTTTGTCGCCGACTACCCGGATCACAAGGGCAAGGTCGCGTTCCTGATCACCAGCGACGAAGAAGGCCCGGCGCATCACGGCACCAAGGCCGTGGTCGAGCGTCTGGCAGCCCGTAACGAGCGTCTGGACTGGTGCATCGTCGGCGAACCGTCGAGCACCACGCTGGTGGGCGACGTGGTGAAGAACGGTCGTCGCGGCTCCCTCGGCGCCAAATTGACCGTGCGCGGCGTGCAGGGCCACGTGGCCTATCCGCACCTGGCGAAGAACCCGATCCACCTCGCCGCCCCGGCCCTGGCCGAGCTGGCTGCCGAGCACTGGGATCACGGCAACGATTTCTTCCCGCCGACCAGTTTCCAGATTTCCAACGTCAACTCCGGCACCGGCGCGACCAACGTGATTCCGGGCGACCTGGTGGCGGTGTTCAACTTCCGTTTCTCCACCGAATCGACCGTCGAAGGCCTGCAGAAACGCGTCGCCGACATCCTCGACAAGCACGGCTTGGACTGGCACATCGACTGGGCGCTGTCCGGTCTGCCGTTCCTCACCGAACCGGGCGCACTGCTCGACGCGGTGTCTTCGAGCATCAAGGACATCACCGGCCGCGAGACCAAGGCATCCACCAGCGGCGGCACCTCCGACGGTCGTTTCATCGCGACCATGGGTACGCAGGTTGTTGAGCTGGGCCCGGTCAACGCGACCATCCACCAGGTCAACGAGCGCGTACTGGCGGCCGATCTCGACGTGCTGACCGAGATCTACTACCAGACCCTGATCAAGTTGCTCGCCTGATGCTCGCGTGCCCGATCTGCAGTGAACCGCTGAACGCGGTGGACAACGGCGTGGTCTGCCCTGCCGGCCACCGCTTTGACCGTGCGCGCCAGGGTTACCTCAACCTGCTGCCGGTGCAACACAAGAACAGCCGCGATCCCGGCGACAATCAGGCGATGGTCGAGGCCCGCCGCGACTTCCTGAACGCCGGGCATTACGCGCCGGTGGCCAAGCGTCTGGCGGAACTGGCGGCGAGTTATGCGCCAGCCCGTTGGGTCGATATCGGTTGTGGCGAGGGTTACTACACCGCGCAAATCGCCGAGGCTTTGCCCGATGCTGACGGTTACGCGCTGGATATCTCGAAGGAGGCGGTCAAGCGCGCCTGCAAACGCAATCCGGCGCTGACCTGGTTGATCGCCAGCATGGCCCGGGTGCCTTTGGCTTCCGGCAGCTGCCAGTTTCTGGCCAGTGTCTTCAGTCCACTGGACTGGGAAGAAGCCAAGCGCCTGCTCAGCGTCGGCGGCGGCCTGATGAAAGTCGGCCCGACCAGCGGCCATCTGATGGAACTGCGCGAACGCCTGTACGACGAAGTGCGCGAATACACCGACGACAAGCATCTGGCCCTGGTGCCGGAAGGCATGGCGCTGGCGCACAGTGAAACCCTGGAATTCAAACTGACGCTGGACAAGCCCGAGGATCGCGCCAACCTGCTGGCGATGACGCCCCACGGCTGGCGCGCCAGTGCCGAGCGCCGCGCGGCGGTGATCGAACAGCCCGAGCCGTTCGTGACCACTGTCTCGATGCGCTACGATTATTTCGTTCTTCAATAACTTTTGGTCTCGGGCAACGACCCGGGGCCGGCTAAATCCGCGAATGGATTTTTCAGACCCGCAGTGAGGACATCCATGCGCCAACCGGACATCGAGATTTACCTGAAAGACGCCGACGTCGACCACAAGGCCATTTCCGCCTGGCTGGGCGCCGCGCTCGGCCCGTGCAGCGACTGGGTACAGAAAGGCCAGACTTACAAGTGCAAGGCCGGCAACATCCCGGTGACCTGGCTGCCGAAAGCCGTGGGCAAGTGGAACAGCCTGTATCTGGAAAGTGATGCAACCCCATGGGACGACGACATCGCCTGCGCCCGCGCAGCCTTTGCCGCGCTGAACGTCGAAGTGCGCTGCGCACCGGGGACGTGGGTCGAGGAAGAAGGTGAAGAGACGGCAGATCGCTGGATCCGGATCAGCGCCGATGGTGAAGAAGAGATCACCTGGAAAACTGCGTAACAGACAATGCACAAAACCTGTGGGAGCGAGCTTGCTCGCGATTGCGGTCGGACATTCAACATCAATGTTGACTGAAAGGACCCCATCGCGAGCAAGCGCGCTCCCACAGTGCTTTTGGTGTTCTGAAGATTTGCGTTACAGGCCTACAACGTCTTCAGCCTGCAACCCCTTCTGCCCTTCCACCACCGCGTATTCAACCTGCTGACCCTCGGTCAGCGAACGGTGGCCTTCGCCACGGATCGCGCGGTAGTGCACGAACACGTCCACCCCGTCTTCGCGCTGAATGAAGCCGTAGCCCTTGGCGTCGTTGAACCACTTCACGTTGCCGGTTTCACGTGTTGCCATCTGTTCATACTCCTTTTTTATTATTGAACAGGCTTTTCGCAGGAAAGCCTTTGCGGAACGTCAGCCTGCGTCCGACGTCCATAAAAGGGCCCCGGCGACAGATCGCCGAGTATATGACAGGCGGCAAAACTCTCAACAGGAGATTACTTCGCCGCTTTTTTGCCGATTTTCGAGTAATCCGGCAAACTGTCGCCCTCCCGAGCAAACGCTCGGTTTATCCACTCACGCAGAAGCCGTATGACCCGTTCCCCGTTCCGCCGTCTTGTGTTTGGCACCTTGCGCCGACTGTTGTATCTCTGGGTTCGCTCCGAGACGATCAACCAGTCGTCGTTCACCCTCAACCTAGACCGCAGTCGTCCGGTGTTCTACGTCCTGCAAAACCCATCGCTGACTGATCTGGCGGTGGTCGACACCGAGTGCACCAAGGCCGGTCTGCCGCGCCCGGTGCTGCCGGTGTCCGTGGGTTCGCTGATCGAACCCGCGGCGTTCTTCTACCTGACGCCGGACCCGGACTGGCTCGGCCGCCAGGACAAGCGCGGCGCGCCGCCGACCCTGACCCGCCTGGTCAGCGCCCTGAGCCAGAACGCTGCCGAAGATGCACAGATCATTCCGGTCAGCGTGTTCTGGGGCCAGTCGCCGGACAGCGAGAACAGCCCATGGAAACTGCTGTTCGCCGACAGCTGGGCCGTCACCGGACGCCTGCGCCGGCTGCTGAGCATCATGATTCTGGGGCGCAAGACCCGCGTGCAATTCTCCGCACCGATCCACCTGCGCGAACTGATCGAACACAACAAGGGCCACGAGCGCACCGTGCGCATGGCCCAGCGGATCCTGCGGGTGCACTTCCGCAACCTCAAGGCTGCGGTGATCGGCCCGGACATTTCCCACCGCCGCAACCTGGTCAAAGGCCTGCTCAACCAGCCGCTGGTCAAGCAAGCGATCCTCGACGAAGCCGAGCGCGAAAACATCTCCCCGGAAAAAGCCAAGGCCCAGGCCCTGCGCTATGGCAACGAGATCGCCTCGGACTACACCTACACCGCGATCCGTTTTCTGGAAGTGGTACTGAGCTGGTTCTGGAACAAGATCTACGACGGGATCAAGGTCAACCACATCGAAGGCGTGCAGAAGGTCGCCCAGGGTCACGAAGTGATCTACGTGCCGTGCCACCGCAGCCATATCGACTATCTGCTGCTGTCGTACCTGCTGTTCCGCAACGGCCTGACCCCGCCGCACATCGCCGCCGGAATCAACCTGAACATGCCGGTGATCGGCAGTCTGCTGCGCCGTGGCGGGGCGTTTTTCATGCGCCGCACGTTCAAGGGCAATCCGCTGTACACCTCGGTGTTCAACGAATACCTGCACACCCTGTTCACCAAAGGTTTCCCGGTCGAGTACTTCGTCGAAGGCGGGCGCTCGCGTACCGGGCGCATGCTGCAACCGAAAACCGGGATGCTCGCGATCACCCTGCGCAGTTTCCTGCGTTCGTCGCGGATGCCGATCGTGTTCGTGCCGGTGTACATCGGTTATGAGCGCGTGCTCGAAGGCCGCACCTACCTCGGCGAACTGCGTGGCGCGAGCAAGAAGAAAGAATCGATCTTCGACATCTTCAAAGTCATCGGCGCGCTCAAGCAGCGTTTCGGCCAGGTGGCGGTGAACTTCGGCGAGCCGATCAAACTTGCGGAATTCCTAGACAGCGAACAGCCGGACTGGCGCCAGCAGGAACTCGGCCCACAGTACAAACCGGCGTGGCTCAACGAAACCACCAATCGCCTCGGCGAAAAAGTCGCGCAGCACCTGAACGAAGCGGCGGCGATCAACCCGGTCAACCTGGTGGCGCTGGCGCTGCTCTCGACTACGCGCCTGGCACTCGACGATCGGGCCATGGCGCGGGTGCTGGATCTGTATCTGGCGTTGCTGCGCAAGGTCCCGTACTCGCCGCACACCACCTTGCCGGAAGGCGATGGCCGCGCGCTGATCGAGCATGTGAAGGACATGGATCTGCTGTCCGAGCAGAACGATGCGCTGGGCAAGATTCTGTATCTGGACGAGCAGAACGCCGTCCTGATGACCTACTACCGCAACAACGTGCTGCACATCTTCGCCCTGCCGGCGCTGCTGGCAAGTTTCTTCCAGAGCACATCGCGCATGAGCCGCGAACAGATCCTGCGCTACACCCGCGCGCTGTATCCGTACCTGCAATCGGAACTGTTCATCCGCTGGACCCTGGACGAACTGGATGCAGTGATCGATCAGTGGCTGGAAGCGTTCGTCGAACAAGGCCTGCTGCGTTTCGAGAAAGACGTGTACCTGCGCCCGGCGCCGAGCTCGCGGCATTTTGTGCTGCTGACCCTGCTGTCGAAGAGCATCGCCCAGACCCTGCAACGCTTTTACATGACCGTGTCGTTGCTGCTTAACGCAGGCCAGAACACTATCAGCGCCGAAGAACTGGAAGACCTGTGTACGGTCATGGCCCAGCGCCTGTCGATTCTGCACGGTCTGAACGCGCCAGAGTTCTTCGACAAGAGCCTGTTCCGCCACTTCATTCAGACCATGCTCGACCTCGACGTGCTGCGTCGCGACGAAGCCGGCAAGTTGAGTTACCACGAACTGCTCGGCGAACTGGCCGAGGGTGCGGCCAAACGGGTGTTGCCGGCGGAGATTCGCCTGTCGATCCGTCAGGTAGCCCTGCATCGCAGCGAAGATGCGGCCGATCAGGTCGCCGCCCCTGTGCAAAGCGACTAAATTCCTACAGGCGCCAGGCTTCTTCTGGCGCCGTCGATACGGAGATCTCCGATGAAAAAACTTTCCCTGCTGGCCGCCGCTACCCTGCTCAGCGCCTGCCAGTCGACCTCACCGGCCGGCAAAGTCAGCCTCGACGGCGAAGTGTTCTACCTGCAACGCATCGCCCTGCCACCCAGTGCGACCTTGAGCGTGAGCCTGCAAGACGTTTCGCTGGCCGACGCTCCAGCCGTGGTACTCGACGAACAGAAAGGCCCGGTCAAAGGCCAGGTGCCGCTGCCGTTCCACTTGAGCTACGATCCGGCCCAGGTCAAACCCGGCCACCGCTACTCGGTCAGCGCACGCATCGAAGTCAACGGCGAGCTGATGTTCATCACCACCGAAAACCATGCCGTGCAGCTCGATGGCAAGGATCCGCAGCCGCTGAAGATCCGCGTCGACGCCGCCCGCTAACTCTCTCCGAACAAGGAAGCCGCCATGCTCCGCCCTACCCTTCGCTTCGCCGGCCTGTGCGCGGGCCTGATGATCTCCGCCAACGCACTGGCCCTGTCCCTCAGCGACCTGTCGCAAGGCGACGCCACCGGCGGCCTCAAGGACGCCCTGACCCAGGGCGCGCAACTGGCCGTCAAACAACTCGGCACCCCGGGCGGCTTCAGCAACAACCCGGACGTGAAGATCGAACTGCCGGGCAAACTCGGCAAAGTCGCCGGCAAGATGAAAGCCTTCGGCATGGGCGCCCAGGTCGACGAACTGGAAACCGCCATGAACAAGGCCGCGGAAACCGCCGTCACCCAGGCCCAGCCGATCCTCGTCGACGCCGTGAAGAAAATGAGCGTGGAAGACGCCAAAGGCATCCTCAGCGGCGGCAACGACTCCGCCACCCAGTACCTGGACAAATCCAGCCGCGAACAGATCCGCACCAAATTCCTGCCCATCGTCAAACAGGCAACCGACAAGGTCGGCGTAGCCCAGAAATACAACACCTTCGCCGGCCAGGCCGCGACCTTCGGCGTGGTGGATGCGAAAAGCGCCAACATCGAAAGCTACGTGACCGAACAAGCGCTCAACGGCCTGTTCGAAATGATCGGCAAACAGGAAGAAACCATCCGCAAGAACCCGGCCGCTGCAGCGACGAGTCTGGCGAAAAAAGTGTTTGGTACGCTCTAAGCCGACACGACACGGGAGTGAGCTGTCTCACTCCCGTTGTTCAATCCGCCACCAGCAGATACACGTAAAAAGTACACCCACTCGCGCCCCATTTTCTTCTTCTCGAAAACCTGCAGCTCAACCAACCCGCTCAACGCCGACACCGCTGTGTTGTAGGCACAACCAAGGTGCTCCTTGACGTTCCCCGCTGTGAACTCCTTCGCCACCCCACTTCTGGCCACCTGATAAATCGCTCGCTGCCGCTCTGTCAGCCGATCAAAAAAGCCCGAACAGGTCAGCCAGTGCTCGAAGTTTTCGCTGTACGCCACACTCTTGCGATACACCTCGGTAAACCCCTCCACCGCCCGCAGAATCACCGAACACTGAAACTCGATGAAGTACGTCAGATCGAGCTCATCGGCTTCGCTGTGCAAATACGACCGCCCGTACTTCACCGGCGCGTTGCGCAGTAAAAGACTGATCGCGATATAACGGAAGGCCGAAAAATCATGCTTGAACATGAACCAGTAAAACAGCGCCCTGGCGACCCGCCCGTTGCCGTCGCGAAACGGATGTTCGTAACCCAGGGCAAAGTGCAGCGTGATCGCCTTGATCAGCGGATGCAGGTAGTTTTTTTGCCTAGGTGAGCCCTGTGATTGATTGATCCACTGCGAGAGCAAATCCAGCCGCCTCCCCAATCCGGCGGCAGGCGGAGGCGTGTGCACGGTATTCCCTTCGCCATCCTGCACCACCACTTCATCGTTGGTCCTGAAAAGCCCGGGGTCATACCGCTCGTCATCAATGCCTTCGACACCGACTCGATGGATCGACGCTATCAACTCCACGCTCAATGGCTCGTAACGTTTTTCCCAGGCGAAATTCATCATCCGGTAATTACCCATGACCATCCGCTCATCCGGCGTACGCGGCTGACGCCGTTGCTTGAGCATGTCCTTGGCAACACGGGTAGTGGTCGCGGCGCCCTCCAACTGACTGCTGCTGATCGCCTCATCCTCGATCAGACCGTTAAGCAAATAACTGAAATGCGCCCGCTCGCCTATCTGGCTGGTCATGTACTCCAGCGACGCCGTCGTAGTTTGCCGATCAACCACTGAAAGTGCCTTCTGCGCGGTGGGCGTCGGCACAAACTTCCCCCACTGCGCCGGTTCCCCCAAAGGCAGAAGATGAATGTACTGAGCGACCCGTGCCATCTTGACCAACGCCCAACACAAACGCGAATCCAGCCCGCTGGCCCAGCGATACCGCAAATCCTCAAAAGGCAGATACCGCCCCTGATCATCCAGCGGCTTGAGCAACGCAAGATAATCCGCCAGACGCTGCTTGTGAGGCGCGCGCATCAACAACTCAAAGACTGGATCGGCCCGACCCTTCAATACCGGCGGTTTCTTCATCAACGCTGCTCAACCAAGGCTGAAAAACAGCCTCGAGTACAGCACCGCCAACACAGCGACTCAATATCGGAGGCGTCTGAAAAACATGTAGGAGAGAACACCCCCCTCCTACAACGAGCAAATAAAGGCGTAAACCACAATGAGCGTTAGCTCGAGTAACGCTTTTGACGTGCCGGCCCCATCGGCCGGCTGAGTGGAGGGGTTTATCCGGGGGTAGGCGCGTAGCGCCGTTCGACGAAGTCGAACACATCGAGAGGAGGTGCAGCGAAGCAAACCGTAGGCGATGCCCCCGGATGAATCCCGGAACGAAGGAACCCCGAGCCCCAGCGAGGGGCCGAACGCCGGGGCCCAGCGTTTTGCTTACTTTTGGGCGTTTGCAAAAGTGAGCCGCTGTAAGAGCGGAACCGCCAGCGGCAACACCCGCAGAAACGGATATTCACCCAAAACCCCAAGAGCCTGGTCGGCCCAAAGGCCGCCAAGCTCACCAAACCAAATCAAGACTCCTTGCGAACCCTGAACCAAGCCGCATACAACGCCGGCAAAAACAAAAGCGTCAAAGCAGTAGCAACAATCAACCCCCCCATAATCGCCACCGCCATCGGCCCAAAAAACACACTGCGAGAAAGCGGAATCATCGCCAACACCGCCGCCAAAGCCGTCAACACAATCGGCCGGAACCGCCGCACAGTCGCCTCGATTATCGCCTGCCACGGCTTGAGCCCGGCGGCGATATCCTGCTCGATCTGATCCACCAGAATCACCGAGTTACGCATGATCATCCCCGACAGCGCGATCGTCCCGAGCATCGCCACAAACCCGAACGGCTGACGGAACACCAGCAGAAACAGCGTCACCCCGATCAACCCCAGCGGTGCGGTCAGAAACACCATCGCCGTGCGTGAAAAACTGCGCAACTGCACCATCAGCAACGTCAGCACCACGACAATGAACATTGGTACGCCAGCGTTCACCGACTTCTGCCCACGCTCCGAATCCTCCACCGTACCGCCGACATCCAGCAAATAGCCGTCCGGCAATTCGGCACGAATCGGATCAAGCGTCGGCATGATCTGCTTCACCAGCGTCGCCGGCTGCTCCTTGCCATAGATGTCGGCGCGCACGGTCACGTTCGGCAGGCGATTGCGGTGCCAGATGATGCCTTCCTCGAAGCCATATTCCAGCGTGGCAATCTGCGACAGCGCGACGCTGCGACCGTTGTCGGTCGGCACCGCCAGACTCGGCAGCAACGACAGCTCGGTGCGCTCGTGCACGGTGCCGCGCAGGAGGATTTCGATCAGTTCGTTGTCCTCGCGGTACTGGCTGACGCTGGAACCGGTCAGCGAACTCTGGAGGAATTTCGCCAGATTCGCCGTGCTCACGCCCAACGCCCGGGCGCGATCCTGATCGATGTTCAGGTACACGACCTTGCTCGGCTCTTCCCAGTCCAGATGCACGTTCACCACATGCGGGTTCTCGCGCACCTTGGCCGCGACTTTCCGGGCCAGTGCACGCACTTCCTCAATGTGCTCGCCGGTGACGCGGAACTGCACCGGATAGCCAACCGGCGGGCCGTTTTCCAGACGCGTGACCCGCGAGCGCAGGGACGGGAACTGCTCGTTCAACGTGTCGATCAGCCACGTGCGCAGCGCTTCGCGCTCCTCGATGGTTTTCGCCAGCACGACAAATTGGGCGAAGCTCGCCGCCGGCAGTTGTTGATCCAGCGGCAGGTAGAAACGTGGCGAACCGGTGCCGACGTAAGCGACATAGTTGTCGATGCCGGCGTGATCCTTGAGCATCGCTTCCAGCCGTTTGACCTCACCCGTGGTATTGGCCAGCGAGGCGCCTTCGGCAAGCTTCAGATCGACCATCAACTCCAGTCGCCCGGAAGCCGGGAAGAACTGCTGCGGCACAAACCGGAACAACGCCACCGACGCCACGAACAGCAGCACGGTGAGCACGATCACGGTTTTGCGCCGACGTACGCACCACTCCACCAGACGCCGTACCCGCTGGTAGAACGGCGTTCCGTAAGGATCCGTCTGGCCGTCAGCCGTACCGTGTTTGGCTGCGTGAATCTTCGCCAGATCCGGCAGGAGCTTTTCCCCCAGATACGGCACAAACACCACGGCCGCTACCCAGGATGCGAGCAAGGCGATGGTCACCACCTGGAAGATCGAGCGGGTGTATTCGCCTGTGCCCGACTGCGCCGTGGCAATCGGCAGGAAGCCTGCCGCGGTGATCAGCGTACCGGTGAGCATCGGGAACGCGGTGCTGGTCCAGGCATAACTGGCAGCCTTGATCCGGTCGAAACCCTGCTCCATTTTGATCGCCATCATTTCTACGGCGATTATCGCGTCGTCCACCAGCAAACCCAGCGCCAGTACCAGCGCACCGAGGGAAATCTTGTGCAGGCCGATGCCGAGGTAATACATGCAGGCGAACGTCATCGCCAGCACCAGCGGAATGGTCAGCGCCACCACCATGCCGGTGCGCACGCCGAGCGAAAAGAAGCTCACCAGCAACACGATGGCCAGCGCTTCGACCAGCACCTGGACGAACTCGCCGACGCCGGTTTTCACAGCTGCGGGCTGATCGGAGACCTTGCGCAACTGCATGCCGGCCGGGAGGTTTTTCTGGATCCGGGCGAATTCGATTTCCAGGGCCTTGCCCAGCACCAGAATGTCGCCGCCGTCCTTCATCGCCACCGCAAGGCCGATGGCGTCTTCGCCCATGAAGCGCATGCGCGGTGCCGGAGGATCGTTGAAACCACGCCGCACGTCAGCGACATCGGAGATGCGGAACGTACGATCCCCGACCCGGATCGGGAAGTTCTTGATCTCGTCGACTGTCTGAAAATTCCCCGACACCCGCAGCTGCAAACGCTCGCTACCGGTTTCGAAAAACCCTGCGGTGGACACAGCGTTCTGTTCCTCCAGCGCCTGCTGCACGGCTGCCAGCGGCAAGCCGAGTGTGGCGAGTTTGACGTTGGACAATTCGACCCAGACCTTCTCGTCCTGCAAACCGAGCAGATCAACCTTGCCCACGTCCTTGACCCGTTGCAGCTGGATCTGGATGCGGTCGGCGTAATCCTTGAGCACCGCGTAGTCGAAACCGTCGCCGGTCAGCGCATAGATATTGCCGAAGGTGGTGCCGAACTCATCGTTGAAAAACGGCCCCTGAATGCCCGGCGGCAGGGTCTGGCGAATGTCGCTGACTTTCTTGCGCACCTGATACCAGAGATCCGGGATCTCCACCGAATGCATCGAGTCGCGGGCAATGAACGTGACCTGGGATTCACCGGGGCGGGAGAACGAAACGATGCGCTCGTACTCGCCGGTTTCCATCAGTTTCTTTTCGATGCGTTCGGTAACCTGACGCGAGACTTCCTGAGCCGTGGCGCCGGGCCAACGGGTCTGAATAACCATCGCCTTGAAGGTGAACGGCGGGTCTTCACTCTGGCCGAGCTTGGTGTAGGACAAGGCGCCGACGATCGCCAGCAAAAGCATCAGGAACAGTACGATCTGGCGATTGCGCAGCGCCCAGGCGGAAAGATTGAAACCCATCGGGGATTACTCCTTGTCCGCCAGATTGACCACGCGGTTGGAGCGATCCACCGGACGCACCTGCTGCCCTTCCAGCAGCACATGCACACCAGCGGCGACCACCCAGTCGCTGGCGTTCAGGCCTTCGAGCACCGGCACGGTTTTCTCACCGAACGGGCCGGTGCGCACCGGGGTCTTTTTCAGGGTGTTGTTGGCGCTGACGACCCAGACGTAGGTCGCGCCGTTTTCGGCAGTCAGTGCCGAGAGCGGCACCGACAGCGGGATGACATCGGCGGTCTGCACGAAGACCCGGGCGCTCTGGCCCAGTTCTGCCGGGACCTTGCCGGCGGTGAATGAAATACGTGCGGCGAAGGTGCGGGATTTCGGATCGGCGGCCGGCGACAGCTCGCGGATCTGCCCGGCGAAGCGCTGATTCTGTTGCGTCCACAGCTCCACCGAGACAGGCTGGCCGACCTTGAAGCGGCCGAAGCTCTGCTCCGGCAGGCTGATCAGCACTTCCCGCTCGCCATCAGTGGCGAGGGTAAAAACGGTCTGCCCGGCGGCGACCACTTGCCCGACTTCCACCGAACGCTTGGCCACCACGCCATCCTGGGGCGCACGCAGCACGGCGTAACTGGCCTGATTGGTCGAGACGTTGAATTCGGCTTTGATCTGTTTGAGGCGGGCTTCGCCGGAGCGGTAGAGGTTCTCGGCATTGTCGTAGGCCGAGCGGCTGACCATCTGCCGTTCCATCAAGGTCTTGTAGCGGTCACGCTCGGCGCGCACCAGGTTCAGGTTGGCTTCGGCGGCCGCGACCTGAGCCCGGGTGGCTTCCAGTTGCAGGCGTACATCCTGCGGATCGAGTTCGGCGAGTGGTTGGTCGGCCTTCACGCGCTGGCCTTCCTCGACCAGTCGTCGGCTGACTTTGCCGCCGATGCGGAACGCCAGATCGGGTTCGTAGCGGGCGCGAACCTCGCCCGGATAACTTTCCATCGCCTGCGCCGAAGGCTCTGGCTGCACCACCATGGCCGGTCGCACGCTGACTTGCGTCACCTCTTCCTTGCCACATGCCGACAATAAAAACGCCAGACTGACTGGCACCGCAAAGGACAACGCATGGCGGAACATGGTGAAGGACCTTTCGCTAAGGAGGCTTGGAATAATTATACTGGCCGGTATGTTATTAATAGCAAACTCACCAGTCCAGTATTAAAAGCGAAGAATGTCGAACAATCTTTCAGCTCCAAACGGCCCCGGCCGCCCGAAGGATCCGGCCAAGCGCCAGGCGATTCTCGAGGCGGCGAAAATCCTGTTTCTGAGTCATGGCTATGCCAACACCAGCATGGACGCGGTGGCCGCCGAGGCTGGCGTGTCGAAGCTGACGGTCTACAGCCATTTCAACGACAAGGAGACGCTGTTCTCCGCCGCCGTGGTGGCCAAATGCGAGGAGCAATTGCCGCCACTGTTTTTCGAATTGCCGGACGGCATCGCGGTGGAAAATGTGTTGCTGAACATTGCGCGAGGCTTTCACCACCTGATCAACAGCGATGAATCGGTGAACCTGCATCGTCTGATCATGGCCTTGGGCAGTCAGGATCCCAACCTGTCACTGATCTTCTTCGAGGCCGGCCCTCAGCGCATGGTGCAGGGCATGGAACGTTTGCTGCGGCGGATTCACGAAACCGGCGTGCTGAGCATCGACAACCCGCACAACGCCGCCGAGCACTTCTTTTGCCTGATCAAGGGCGCCGGGAATTTCCGTCTGTTGTACGGCTGCGGTGAGCCACTGACCGGCGAGGCGGCAGAAAGTCATGTGCAGGAAGTGGTCGGGCTGTTCATGCGGGCCTATCGACCCTGAAAACAAAAATCCCACGCCATGCGTGGGATTTTCTTATGCGACAGCTCAGGCCTTGAGCGCTTTCTTCGGGTAGATGTCGTAACGGCTGGATTTGCCATCCAGCGCATGGCTCGGCTTCGGCCCTTCGATGCAAGGTGCCTTGCGCGGGCGCTTGACCACCACACGGTGTGTGGCCAGCGCCAACGCCGCTTCCAGCAAGGCCGGTGCATCCGGATCATCGCCTACCAGCGGGCGGAACAGGCGCATTTCCTTCTTCACCAGCGCGGTTTTCTCACGGTGCGGGAACATCGGGTCGAGGTAGATCACCTGCGGCGGCTCGCCCTCCCAATTGCGCATCACGTCGATGGAGTTGCCCTTGAGCAGCTTCATCCGCGCCACGATCGGCGCCACCTCGAAGTCTTCCGCCGCACGGGCCAGACCATCCTCCAGCAAGGCGCCGATCAATGGCTGGCGCTCGATCAGGCTCATCTCGCAACCGAGACTGGCCAGCACGAACGCATCCTTGCCCAACCCTGCCGTGGCATCCAGTACCCGAGGGCGCACGCCCTGGGCGATGCCTACCGCCTTGGCGATCATCTGTCCGCTGCCACCGCCGTACAACCGGCGATGGGCCGCGCCACCCTCGACGAAGTCGACCCGTACCGGGCCCGGCGCATCCGGTCCCAGTTGTTGCAGCTGCAAACCCTGCTCGCCGACCTGCAGGGCAAACTCGCCGTCAGCCACCTGCAACGGCAGGTTCAGGCGCTGCGCCCACTGCTCGGCCTGCGCTTCGAACGTCGGGCCGAGGGCCTCGACATGGATGCGGCAGGCCGCGGGTTGCTCAATCATGGAAAACACGCTCAAAAAAGTTAAGGATCGGCAAAATCCGCCGATAACCCAATCAACGCGCATTTTGCCAGAGCTGAGCGTCAACCGAAAAAAATGTCAGGCATTCTTCCCACATCGATTGGCTACCTTTCGCCCACAGGCGACTTCAGCCGTCATAACACTCAAGCATTGGGCGGCGTCAGCCACCTGTGGCAGGATTTCTTTGCCCAGGCACTGGCCGAGCAATCGAGTGATGTGGTGCCGGCCTGCGGCACTTTCCCGCCGGTTGATCTGCAAAGCCCTGAAGAACCGACCGTCGGCAGCGAACTGCACGCGCACATCGTCAGCCAGCGTGAATGCGATGTGGTTGAAACCGAGGTGCGTCCGCCGGAGCCGCTGTTCCTGCCGATCGCCGAAATCGACATGACACTGGCCGAGCCGTACCCTCCGTTCCCGCCAGAAGAAATCAAGACTCAGCAAAAGCAGCAGGATTTCGACAGCAGCTGGGTTCGTCCGGTCGTGATCAACAACGGTCAGCCGATTCCGGAGCCGGGCCCTGCCCCGCAGAAAAAACCGCTGTACCTGCCGATTGCCGAATTCGATCTGGATCTGCTGCAGCCGTACCCGCCGTTCCCGCCGGAAGAAATCGTCGAGCAGCAGAAAGCCCTGGACTTCGATAACGGCTGGGTGCGCCCGATCGTTCAGCAGAACCTGCGCATCGCCGCCTGATCCCTCAGCGACACACGCTCCAGCGCCCGACATCGACATGAAAGTGATTGCGATGGGCTGTGTTGTAGTCCGGACTCAACACCACACTGAACGCATCGCAGGCACCATCGCGCACCTGACGTAGAAACTGCGCGTCCTGATTTTGCTTCGGCCAGTCCTTGAGTACGCTGATCGCACGACCATCCGCAAGACGGAAGCCAGCGATGTCCAGCGCATCGGCGCTGGCATGGCGACTCAGGGCGCCGTTCTCACGGTTGTAGACGTTGCGGCAGGCGAAACTGCCGAGGTGATCGACCCGAGCCACCGATTGACCGTAGACCTGCTGCGCCGCCGGTTGCAGCGTATGGCGCTCGAACATCGCAAACGCCACGGCCAACGGGCAACTGGCGAGAAAGCTGCTGCTGAGCCCCACCCCGCCGCCCTGCACGCGCAAGGCGCCGATCAGCGGGCATTTGGCATCGGAGCTGTCGGCCTGTGGCGAAACCCGCAGGCCGGAGCTACCCAATGCCTGC
Organism: Pseudomonas sp. GW456-12-10-14-LB2; assembly: GCF_002884345.1. NCBI lineage: Bacteria > Pseudomonadati > Pseudomonadota > Gammaproteobacteria > Pseudomonadales > Pseudomonadaceae > Pseudomonas > Pseudomonas sp. GW456-12-10-14-LB2. Next base: position 24,842 of record NZ_POHV01000009.1, on the reverse strand, counting down.
TCGCACAAAGCCGGATCGCTGCGCAGGCGCATCAACTTGTAGCCCGTGAGCCAGTTGGGCGTCGCCTGCACGTCCAGCGGCGCCCACGGATTCCACTGCGGCGGCACATCGAGCCAACCGCGCCAGACGCCGATCAGCCCGCCACCGATGATCAGCAGGCCTGCCAACACCAGCCAGCGCCCCATGCTCATCCCTTGAAGAATTGATTGGCCTTGGCGTACGGCATCGAACGGGACGTGAAAGTGAAGGTGCCGGACTGCTGGATTTCTTCAGCCGCGCGGAAAAACTCGCCGAACGCCGCCAGGGCCAGCGCCGAACCGGTGCTGATGCGCTTCACGCCCATTTCTTCCAGCTGCTGCACGGTCAGTTTCAAGCCGCCGGACATCAACACATTGACCGGTTTCGGCGCCACCGCGCGCACAACCGCCAGAATTTCTTCGGCGGTGTGCAGGCCCGGCGCGTACAGCACGTCGGCGCCGGCTTCGGCAAAGGCCTGCAAGCGGCGGATGGTGTCGTTGAGATCGGGATTGCCGTGCAGATAGTTTTCCGCACGGGCCGTCAGCATGAAGGGAAACGGCAAGGTGCGCACCGCAGAGACCGCGGCTTCGATCCGCGCCACCGCGTGTTCGAAGCAGTAGATCGGCGTGTCTTCCCGGCCGGTGGCATCTTCGATCGAACCACCCACGGCGCCTGCCTCGGCTGCGCGGATCAGACTTTGCGCCGATTCGGCCGGGGCGTCGGCAAAACCGTTTTCCAGATCCACCGCCACCGGCAGATCGGTGGCCGCGACAATCGCCCGGACATTGGCCAGCGTATCGTCGAGACTCAGGCCGCCATCGGCTCTGCCCTGAGAAAATGCATAACCGGCGCTGGTGGTCGCCAGCGCCTGATAGCCGAGACTGGCGAGCATCTTCGCGGAACCGGCATCCCACGGATTGGGAATCACGAATATCCCGGGGCGCTCGTGCAGGGCTTTGAAGGTTTCGGCTTTACGGGCTTGGGCATCCATCGGCAGGCTCCTGGGCAGGAAAGAAATCCGCCTCAGAGCAGGCCAAGTTGCTCGGCGGCGGGTTCTCTGTATAGCTCAGGCAAAGGTCGCAGGCCAGGCAAACGTTGCATCAGTTGTGCGTGAAAACGTTGCGCCAGCTTCGCCGCGAGGAGGTTGTCGGCGGTGTGCAGGAAGATGTACGGCGTGCGCCCCTCTTCGATCCACTCGGCGATCTTCGCCACCCACGGCACCAGAAACGGATCGTTGGCCTCAAGCTCCGGATGGCCAATGAAGCGCACCTGCGGGAATTGAGTGAATGCTGCCGGACGCGTCGGTACGCGGGGCTTTTTCGATTGGGCGTGGATCACCGACGACTCGGTCGACAGGCAACTGAACAACGCGCGGGGATCGAGACAGATGCGCTCCACGCCGCGATCCAGCAGCAGCCGATTGAGCAGTCGCTCACTCTCGCCCTTGGCGAAGAATTGTTCGTGGCGCACTTCCACCGCCAGCGGACAATCCAGCGCATCGATGAACGCGGCGAGCTCCGGCAAGCGATGCGGCGTGAAGCTTTTCGACAGTTGCAGCCACATTGGCGAGACGCGCTCACCGAGCGGCTTGAGTAACTGGAGGAAGGTTTCAGCGGCGGTCAGTTGATCGCGCAAGTCGCCGCTGTGGCTGATATCACCGGGAAACTTGGCGGTGAAACGAAAGTGCTCCGGCATCACCTCGGACCAGCGCTGCACGGTGACGGGCGACGGGCTGGCGTAGAAGGTCGTGTTGCCTTCAACAGCGTTGAATACTTGCGAATAGAGTCCGAGGAAATCGGAGGTCTTGGCGTCTACCGGATACAGATACTCGCGCCAGGCGTTTTCGCTCCAGGACGGGCAACCGAGGTAGTAAGGCAGTTCCATCAGATGTACAGATCGAGGCCCAGCACGTCTGCATCCCAATCGACAAAACCGGCGGTGCTCAGGTAGCTGGCCAGGGCCATGGCCACGCTTTTCTTCATCGCGCGGTGATAAATCATGTCTTGTTGACGGGCGGGCAGATTGCTCAGGCGTTGGGCGGTGGCTTTGGCGGCACGGGCAGCCAGTTGCTCTTCGGTCGGGAATTCCAGCTCGCCGTCGATATCGTCGACGGACTCATCCAGCGCCGGATTGCCTTTGCGAGGCTTGCGCTTGATGGGGTAGGAATGAGTGGAAACGCCGTCTATACGCATAAAGTCATGCTCGGTATCAATGATGGCAATTTAGCGGCACCTGACCGACTTAGCAAATCGCCGAGTGATAACTAGAACACATAAAAGACAAAAGGTTTAAAGCGCGGGGTTAGAAACGGACGATTGGCAGGAACGGCAGAACCCTGTGGCGAATGCCACAGGGTAAATGGCCTCAGCGGGCTTTCGGGGTGGCCACTTTGTCGCGCAGGTAAACCGGCTGGGCGTCATCTGCCGGAATCGCTTCGCCACGCTCCCAGGCAAATCGCGCGAGGGTCAGCAGGTCTTCGGCATGGGGCAGCATGCCCGCATCGGAACCGCTCAGATTCACCGCGATACGCTCGCCATAACCCCAGCCTGTGCCGGCACCGAACCAGTCACCCGAAGCATCGTCCGGCAATGCGGCGACTTCCGGCGGCAGCACCGCCTCGGTGCCGACCAGACGCATCTCCCCGGCCGTCTCGCGATAGCAGCCCCAATACACCTCATCCATCCGCGCATCGATGGCGGCCGCGACCTGGCTCACGCCGTGCTCGCGGTAAGCCCGTTGCGCCAGCACCGCCAGGTTCGACACCGGCAATACCGGGCGATCCAGTGCAAACGCCAGGCCTTGCACTACGCCGATGGCAATCCGCACGCCGGTGAATGCGCCCGGGCCACGACCGAAGGCGATGGCGTCCACCGCTTGCAGGGTGGTGCCGGCGTCGGCGAGCAGTTGCTGGATCATCGGCAGCAGTTTCTGCGCATGCAGGCGCGGGATCACCTCGTAATGGCTCGTGACCTTGCCGTCATGCAGCAAGGCAACGGAGCAAGCTTCAGTCGCGGTGTCCAGGGCCAGCAAGGTGCTCATCGATGTGTCCGTAAATCAGGTGGGGAAAAGTGCGCCAGTATAAACAACTACGGCCCGCAAGCGGGCCGTGGATGATGCAGCGGATCAGGTTTTTCAGCTCAGCGCTTCAAGCACCTTGGCGGTGATCGCTTCAACCGAACCGACGCCAGGGATATGGCTGTACTTCGGCTTGCCACCGTTCTTGGCGGACAGGTTCTGGTAGAACTCCACCAGCGGCTTGGTCTGCGAGTGGTAGACCGACAGGCGATGACGCACGGTTTCTTCGGTGTCGTCCTTGCGCTGTACCAGCTCTTCGCCGGTGATGTCGTCTTTACCGGCAATTTTCGGCGGGTTGTAGACGATGTGGTAAACGCGGCCGCTGGCCTCGTGAACGCGACGACCGGCGATACGCTGAACGATTTCTTCGTCTTCAACGGCGATTTCGACCACGGCGTCCAGCTCGACACCGGCAGTCACCAGCGCTTCAGCCTGAGGAATGGTGCGCGGGAAGCCATCGAACAGGAAACCGTTGGCGCAGTCAGCCTGAGCTATACGGTCCTTGACCAGCGCGATGATCAGGTCATCCGACACCAGGCCGCCGGCATCCATGATGCTCTTGGCCTTGATGCCCAGCTCGGTGCCGGCCTTGACCGCAGCACGCAGCATGTCGCCGGTGGAGATTTGCGGAATGCCGAATTTCTCGGTGATGAACTTAGCCTGAGTACCTTTACCGGCCCCGGGAGCTCCCAGCAGAATGACGCGCATCGATGTGCTCCTCAATTTTTTATATAAAAAACAACGGATTCGCCTCGTGGGGCCAATCTCATAAAACGGGTCGTGGCCGCCCAAACGGCCAAAGGCTGATCAAGATACACAGCAGGCTGCGCCCACACAAGACGCCAAAAGTCGGAGAAACCGGCGCCCGCCGCGACCTTGCGACGCGGTTCCCCAAGTCGCAACCCCATCATTAACTGTCGCCTGACCGCATTTTTCCTACAGTCAATAAACGGCACCCGAGGTTCGCCCCGGGTGCCCCGCCCCACGCAGAAAACCTTAGCCGGTATTTCGCAAACCGGCGGCAATCCCCGCCACAGACACCAGCAACGCCTGTTCCACCGGGCTGCCCTGCTCGACATTCTGCTGCCGCGAACGCGCCAGCAACTCGGCCTGCAATAGATGCAGCGGGTCGAGGTAGGTGTTGCGCAGACGGATGAATTCCAGGGTGTCCGGGCTATGTGCCAGTAGCTGCGACTGACCGGTCAGGCCGAGGACGACGGAACACGCCTGCGACAATAGGTCGCGTAAGTGCACACCCAAAGGCAGCAAGTCCGACTCCACCAGACGCTCGTCGTAGGACTGCGCAATGTCGGCGTCGGCCTTGGCCAGCACCATCTCCAGCATGTCGATGCGAGTGCGGAAGAACGGCCACTGCTCGCGCATCTGCCCGAGCAATTCGCCTTCGCCGCGCTCCAGCGCCTTGCTCAATGCGGTTTCCCAGCCGAGCCAGGCCGGCAGCATCAGGCGGGTCTGGGTCCAGCCGAAGATCCACGGAATCGCCCGCAGACTTTCGATCCCGCCGGCGCGGCGCTTGGCCGGACGGCTGCCCAATGGCAAGCGCCCCAACTCCTGCTCCGGGGTCGACTGGCGGAAATACTCGACGAACTGTGGATTCTCCCGCACCACTGCGCGGTAGGCGGCGACACCGTCAGCGGCCAGTTCGTCCATCAAATGCCGCCATTCAGGCGTCGGTGGTGGCGGTGGCAACAGGGTCGCTTCGAGCACCGCCGCCAGATAGAGATTGAGGTTTTGCTCGGCGATGTCCGGCAGGCCGAATTTGAATCTAATCATTTCCCCCTGCTCGGTGGTGCGGAAACGTCCGGCCACCGAACCCGGCGGCTGCGACAGAATCGCCGCGTGCGCCGGGCCGCCGCCACGTCCCACGGTACCACCGCGACCGTGAAACAGCAGCAGTTCGACTTGCTGCTCACGGCAGATTTCCACCAGCCGTTCCTGCGCCCGGTATTGCGCCCACGCTGCCGCAGTCGTGCCGGCGTCCTTGGCCGAGTCGGAATAGCCGATCATCACTTCCTGCGGGCCTTGCAGCCGCGCGCGGTAACCCGGCAGCAGCAACAGACGTTCGATCACAGGGCCGGCGTTGTCGAGGTCGGCGAGGGTTTCGAACAGCGGCACCACGCGCATCGGCCGCAGTACGCCGGACTCCTTGAGCAGCAGTTGCACCGCCAGCACATCGGAAGCGGCGCCGGCCATGGAGATCACGTAGGAGCCCAGCGAAGCCCCCGGCGCGGCGGCGATTTCCTTGCAGGTGGCGAGCACTTCGGCGGTATCGGCCGAGGGTTTGAAATGCGCCGGCAGCAACGGCCGACGGTTTTGCAGTTCGCGAGTCAGGAAGCTGATGCGCTGTTCTTCGTCCCACTCCTCGTATTTGCCGAGGCCGAGGTAATCGGTGATTTCGGTCATGGCCGCGCTGTGGCGGGACGAATCCTGACGCACATCGAGGCGCACCAGGAACAGGCCGAAAGTCACGGCCCGACGCAGGCAATCGAGCAACGGCCCGTCGGCGATCACGCCCATGCCGCATTCATGCAGCGAGTTGAAACACAGCTCCAGCGGATCGAGCAGGTCGCGGTTATTGTGCAGCACATCGGCAGACGCCGGCGTGGTCGCCGTCAAAGATGCATGAGCCCAGTTGCGCGTGGCGCGCAGCCGCTCACGCAATTGCTTGAGCACCGCCCGATACGGCTCGGCACTGTCGCCGGCTCGGGCCTTGAGCGCTTCGCTGGCCTGCTGCATCGACAGTTCGGCAGCCAGATGATCGACGTCGCGCAGGTACAGATCAGCCGCCATCCAGCGCGCCAGCAACAACACTTCGCGGGTCACGGCAGCGGTCACGTTCGGGTTACCGTCACGGTCGCCGCCCATCCACGAAGCGAAGCGGATCGGCGCGGCTTCCAGTGGCAAACGCAAACCGGTGGCCGCAAACAGCGCCTGGTCGGCCTTGCGCATATGGTGGGGAATCGCCTGCCACAGCGAATGTTCGATCACCGCAAAGCCCCACTTGGCTTCGTCCACCGGAGTCGGGCGGGTGCGGCGGATTTCTTCGGTGTGCCATGCCTCGGCGATCAGGCGTTGCAGGGTGTTGTGGATCTGCTCGCGTTCGGCGGTGGTCAGGTCACGGTGATCCTGAGCCGCCAGTTGCGCGGCAATCGCGTCGTACTTCTGGATCAGCGTGCGGCGGGCCACTTCGGTCGGGTGCGCGGTGAGCACCAGTTCGATTTCCAGCCGCGCCAGTTGCCGGGCCAGTGATTCGGCGCTGTGCCCTTCGTTGCGCAGGCGGGCGAGCAGTTCCGGCAACACGCGGGATTCGAACGGCGCGGCCTGGGTCTCTTCGCGGCGATGGATAAGCTGGTACTGCTCGGCGATGTTCGCCAGGTTGAGAAACTGGTTGAAGGCCCGCGCCACCGGCAGCAGTTCGTCTTCGCTCAATTGATTGAGGCTGGCGCTGAGTTCGGCGTCCATCGAGCCGCGCCGGTCGGCCTTGGCGCCCTTGCGAATCTGCTCGATCTTGTCGAGAAACGCCTCGCCGTACTGGTCACGAATGGTGTTGCCCAGCAGCTCACCGAGCAGGTGAACGTCTTCGCGCAAGCGTGCATCAATATCGGTCATCAGCATCTCTCCAGCAGTAATCGGTGACGGATCGCAAGTGAGTGGATGAACAGAGAGTGCCGCTCTGGAACGCTTCTTACAAGCAGACGACGAAGGGACTTTAAACCTTGAGCGTTGAAGCTAGTCTCAACAGTAAGCCGCACAACGGCTTGCCGCCGGCTGACGCCGGACACTCACCAAGACCTGCCATGAGCAGGTGCGACATGAGGTTTTTATGAAAATCCGTGAACTCGCCCAGCATTGGGAAGAAACCGCCAAGGGTCGCCTGACCGATACCGGCTACACGATTCATCTGGATGTGGAAGCTGCCGCACGGCTGGCGGCAATCGCCGAGATGTACCCCAAACGCCACGCCGAAGAACTGCTCGGCGAGCTGATCGGCGCCGCCCTCGAAGAGTTCGAAGCGAGCCTGCCGTATGTGAAAGGTTCGACCGTGGTCGCCACCGACGAGGAAGGCGATCCGCTGTATGAAGATGTTGGCCCGACCCCGCGTTTTCTCGCGCTGTCGCGGCGTCATCTGCACGACTTGTCGGCGGCTGCCGGCAAGCAAAAACACTGATCCCTGACCCTTCAAAACGGTGGGAATGGTTTGCCCTTGATGGCGTCAGTTCAGCCGCAAACGGGTTGAATTGGATGGCCTCATCGCTGGCAAGCCAGCTCCCACAGGGACTGTATTTTCCCTCCGCTTTTACGCCATTTTTCGCCCGCGCGTACCATTCTCCCCCGCCAAAGTTCCCGGTTTAGAGCCTTGTCTGTTTGGTCAGAATATTTTTTGGCGATGAGCCATCTTTTCTGAACTTTTGAAAAATGCCTTCGGTCGGAACAGGTAACCACGCCTGGAACGAGCGTTTCAAAACGCACTTGCACATGAAGGTTGCGGCTCCGCTACCAGGATGGATTTCGAAGCTTTCAAGGAGTTAACCAATGGAGTTGAAGACCATGAAGACCCAAACCTCGTTTTCCCACCTGCGCGGTCTGAAACTGGCCGCTCTCGCCATCGGCACCAGCTTCGTGCTGGCCGGTTGCGCCGGCAATCCACCGACCGAGCAGTACGCCGTGACTCAATCGGCGGTCAACAGCGCGGTCAGCGCCGGCGGTACCGAGTTCGCCGCCGTGGAGATGAAGCAAGCTCAGGACAAGCTGAAGCAAGCCGAAATCGCCATGCACGACAAGAAATATGATGAGGCCCGCACCCTCGCCGAACAGGCCGAGTGGGACGCCCGCGTCGCTGAACGCAAGGCTCAGGCGATGAAAGCCGAACAAGCTGTGAAGGATTCCCAGAAAGGTGTTCAGGAACTGCGTCAGGAAAGTCAGCGCACCGTGCAGTAAGCGCGCATCCCGACCGCAAGGCTGAAACTCTTATCGATAGAAAGGACGAACGATTATGCGTAAACAACTGATGATCCCCGCTCTCCTGGCCGCAAGCGTTGCCCTGGCTGCCTGCTCGACGCCGCCGAACCCGAACCTGGAACAGGCGCGCACCAACTACGCCGGGCTGCAGGCCAACCCGCAGGCCAGCAAAGTCGCGGCGCTGGAAACCAAGGATGCCAGTGATTACCTGGACAAGGCCGACAAGGCTTATCTGGACAAGGAAGACCAGCACAAGGTCGACCAGCTGGCCTATCTGACCAACCAGCGCGTGGAAGTGGCCAAGCAGACCATCGCTCTGCGTACCGCTGAAGCCAATCTGAAGAACGCCGCCGCCCAACGTGCCCAGGCCCGTCTGGACGCTCGCGATCAGCAGATCAAGCAGCTGCAGGACAGCCTCAACGCCAAGCAGACCGATCGCGGTACTTTGGTGACCTTCGGTGACGTGCTGTTTGCCACCAACAAGGCCGACCTGAAATCCAGCGGTCTGGTGAACATCAACAAACTGGCGCAATTCCTTCAGGAAAACCCTGATCGCAAAGTGATCGTCGAGGGCTACACCGACAGCACCGGTACTGCGAGCTACAACCAGTCGCTGTCCGAGCGCCGCGCGACCTCGGTGCAGGTTGCACTGATCAAGATGGGCGTCGACCCATCGCGCATCGTCGCTCAAGGTTACGGCAAGGAATACCCGGTGGCGGACAACACCTCGGTCTCGGGCCGTGCGATGAACCGTCGCGTGGAAGTGACCATTTCCAACGACAACCAGCCAGTGATGCCGCGTTCGGCCGTGAGCTCGACCGCGCACTGATTCGCTGAGCGGTAAATGAAAAGCCCCGCCTGATTTGATCAGGCGGGGCTTTTTTGTCCGTCGCACATTTACTCTTCGAGCTTCTGCGGCGTCTCTTGGCCCATGCAGCGCACAGCCTTTTTCTGACTGTTGACCAGCACCCCGGTCAGGCCTTTCTGTTCGGTGTCGAACAGCACCAGCACGCCATCGATGCACTGCGCCACTTGCGGCGCCGGGGTCAGGGAAACTTTGTAGTCTTCGCCGGGAACGGTCTTGAGCATGGTGAATTCGTTGAGCAGCAACGCATCCTCGGGTTTGGCGAAGTGCAGGTAGCCGTAGTACCACAGGGCACCGACGGTGCCGAGGATGCTGCAGATGCCGGTGATGATCAGCGGGATGGCGTTACGTTCTTCACTCATTGCGGACTCTCTGGTGGTTCGTCTTCAGAATTCGGGGGTGTCGGATAATTCGGGATCTCGCCGAGGCGGCGCAGGCCGTTGAAGTGTTCGGGGTCGTCGAGGTAACGCAGCATCACCTGACGCCAGACCGGATCGCCGAAGGTCTGCACATGGCCGCCACGAGTCAGTTGCAGCACGCGCGGTGGCGGCGCAGCTTGATACAGACGGATGCCGTTGGAAAGGGGCACCAGCGGATCGTCGAGGCTGTGGAAGATCAGTTTCGGCACGCCGTTGAGCTGCGGCATCGCGTTGATCGCACTGTCGCCGTCCGGCACCAGCCACGACAGCGGCACCTGAAATGGCCACGTCAGCCATGAGGTGCTGAGGGCGTATTGGCCGACGCTACGGTAACTGGCGGGCACGCCGTCGAGCACCAGCGCCTTGAGCTGTTTTTGTCTTTCCGGATGTTGCACCAGCCAATGCACCGCCATCGCCCCACCGAGGCTCTGGCCCAGCAGCACCAGCGGTTTGCCCTTGACCTCAGGCACCTTGTCCAGCCAGGCGAAGGCGGCATCGATGTCCTGATAGATCGCCGGCAGGCTCGGTTCGCCCTCGGACAAGCCGTAACCGCGATAGTCCACCAGCAGCACTTGATAGCCGTTTTTCGGCAACCACCAGCTCCCGCCCAGGTGCATTGGCAGATTGCCGCCGTTGCCATGCAGGTGCAGCACTGTGCCCTTGACCTCAACACCCGGTTTGGCCGGCAGCCACCAGGCATTCAGCTTGAGGCCGTCGGCGGTGGTCAGGGTGACGGTGCGGTATTCGAGTTTGGCCTTTTCCGGGGTGAAGATCTGACCCGGTTCGGGGTAGAACAGCAAGGAGCTGCAACCGCCGAGGGTCAGGAGCAGGCAAAGGATGCCGAGGATTCTCATCCGGTGAAACCTCGCAGGGTTCGGATTCCCGCGCGCAGCGCGGGAATGATCAATGGGCCTACAGGATGTTGGAGTAATCGGCCTCGATCCGGTCCAGGCTCAAGTGGTTGAGGAAGTTGGAGAAGCACATCCACGCCGACAACGCGTTCATGTCGCGGAACTGATCCGGCAGGTACTTGGGCGGCACCACCAGGCCTTCGTCCACCAACTGACGCAGGGTTCGCATGTCCTCAAGCGTAGTCTTGCCGCAGAACAGCAACGGGATCTGCTCGAGCTTGCCCTTGCGCACGGCCAACTGAATGTAGTTGTAAACCATGATGAAGCCCTTGAGGTAGGACAAGTCTTTGGTGAATGGCAGACCGGTCGGCGTCGAGCCACGGAAAACCCGACTGGCGTTGCCGTAGCTTTCCGCCATCTCGAAGCCCTGCTCGCGGAAGAACTCGAAAATCTGCAGGAAGTCCGCACCCTCCTCGACCATGTGAATGGCGCGGGTTCGGTTGGTCAGTTTGCGCAGGCGGCTCGGGTAGGAGGCGAAGGTGATGATTTCCATCAGGATCGCCAGACCTTCCTGAGTCACCGTCGACGAGGGCGGGCCCTTGGACAGGAAGGTGCAGATCGGCTGGTTCAAGCCGTTGAGCGTGGTGCCGACGTGCACCAGGCCTTCGTGGACTTCCAGAGCACGCACGTCGCGGTCGTTGAACATCGCGTCGGTGCGGATCTTGATGTAGTCGGCACCCGCCGCCGCATCGGCGACGATACCGTCGGACTCGAACACGCGGATGGTTTCTTCAGCCTCGCCGAACACCTTGTTCAGGCGGGTTTGCAACAGGTGAACGGCGTCCTTGGCGGTAAGGGTCTTCGGTTCGTCCTTCAGGTCGCCACGGCCGTCGATGTTGTTCAGATAGTCCGACATCATCAGGCCGAGATCGGCCAGGGTCGGGTCACCGGCGTGGAACGCGTCGGATGCGGCGCCGTAAAGTTCCTGGGAAATCAGGCCGAAATCTTCGGTGCCGCGCGCTTCGAGCATGCGCACCACCATTCGGTATTCCTTGCACATGCGGCGCATGATCTGGCCAACCGGGTTGAACTGGCCGAGCTGGCGGGTGATGTCCCGCTCGATGTTCTGGAATTCCAGCTTGACCTTGCTCGAATCAAAGGACAGCGGCCGGTTGAGGTAGTAGTCACGATCCACCGCCGGCAATTCCTTGCCCTTGGCCTTGAGGAAGCCCTTGCGGATGTTCTCGTCCCACTTGACCGCGTCGAGCACGCGGATCGGCGTCTGCGCCAGCACTATGCGATCGGACAGAATGCGTATCGTCTGCTGGTAATCGTCCACCCGAAACTCCTGTAGAAAACGTGACGAACTGAATTATTTGGCTTTGGCCTGATGCTGATAGCGCGCCGCTTCGACGAAAACGTCGGAATTGGCCGGGTCGTCGAGGTAAGCAAAGACCTTTTCAAGCGGGCTGTCGACCTGCACGCCCTCGCCGTCATCGGTCTGGAAGCCCTGGCCGTCGAGGGTCTTCTGGGCGATGGCCTGGTTGATCTGTTCGAGGTCGAGGTTGTAGATCACCAGTTCGCGCTTGTCGGTGATCTCGAAGCCGGCGATGGTGAAGTGCCCGCCGTATTGCGCCGGCACCTTCGCCGACAGATACCAGCGGTTGCCGTGGCGCGACACCGTGAACGGATAGGCTTCACGCTCGCGGGGTTTGGCTTTGAAGTACGCAACCGCCTGATAGCGATCGTTGCCCAGGCGCGTCAATTCCAGATTCATCGGCTCGCCCCAGGCATTGGTGCTCGACCATTGGCCGAGCAAGCCCTTGGGCGCCGGTTCACTGGCGGGCAGCGGCTCCTTGAAGGTCACCAGACATCCGCTGAGCAGCAGGAACGACAAGGCGATCAGCACGCCACGCCAGGCTTTCATTCGACACTCCCTAGAACACCCGTTTCTTCTGATCGTTCCTACGCTCCGCGTGGGAATGCATACAGTGACGCTCTGCGTCACAGTGGACGCTTTGCGTCCATGGCGGCATTCCCACGCAGAGCGAGGGAACGATCAGGGTCGAGAATTACACCGACGCGAGTACCAGGTGCATATAGCGCGTCAGAATGCCGAGCATGTCCTCTTCAGCCAAAGGCTCGGCGTCGTTGAGCAGGCCCTGATATTCCATCCGTCCGATAATCGCCGTCAACACCTTGGCATCCTGCTGCGGCTCGCGCGAGCCCAATACCTGGAACAACTGGCAGGTGCCCTGCAACAGAATCTGCTGATGGGAACGCACCAATTCCGCCAGACGCGGGTTGAGCAGCGCCTCCTGACGGAACGCCTGCTCGGCCATCAAATGCTCGCGACGGTTGACCAGTTGCCGATGCACGTAATCAGCCATCAACCGCGCGATATCGTCTGCCAGTTGTGAGCGCGACTCCGGGCTGCCGTCACCGCTGACCACCATTTCGCGCAGCAGGCCTTCGTTGTTGATCCACAGCTTGGCCATGTAGGCCGCACTGCGTTCGACGTACTGGGCGAAGGTATCGGTGAGCAGGTCATCGATGTCCTTGAAGTAATACGTGGTGGCCGACAGCGGCACACCGGCCTCGGCCGCCACCGCCCGGTGACGCACGGCGCGTACGCCGTCGCGTACGACAATGCGCATCGCCGCATCGAGAATGTCCTGTCGACGCTGTTCACTGCCCTGCCGGCTGGCCTTGCGGCCCTGGTACTGAACACTTTCAGCGACCGCAGTGGCGATTCCCGCTGCACCCTCTTGAGCCATTGCACCGATCACGACAGGCATACCTCTGTTGTTTTCTTCAAAATTAACCATTTGATACGTTTGTACCAGACAGGCAATAAAAAGCCGCCCATTTCAGGCGGCTTTTTTATTGAAACACTTACGCTTGTGGCCGCATGTGCGGGAACAGGATCACGTCGCGGATCGACGGGGAGTTGGTCAGCAGCATCACCAGACGGTCGATGCCGATACCTTCGCCGGCCGTTGGCGGCATGCCGTACTCCAGCGCACGAACGAAGTCGGCGTCGTAGTGCATGGCTTCGTCGTCGCCGGCGTCCTTGTCGGCCACCTGCGCCATGAAGCGCTCGGCCTGGTCTTCCGCGTCGTTCAGCTCGGAGTAGGCGTTGGCGATTTCACGGCCGCCGATGAACAGCTCGAAGCGGTCGGTGACGTTCGGGTTGTCGTCGTTGCGACGGGCCAGCGGCGACACTTCGAACGGATACTGGGTAATGAAGTGCGGCTGTTCCAGCTTGTGCTCGACCAGCTCTTCGAAAATCATCACCTGCAGCTTGCCCAGACCTTCGAAGCCCAGCACCTTGGCGCCGGCCTTCTTGGCGATGGCGCGCGCCTTGTCGATGTCGTTCAGGTCATCGGCGGTCAGCTCGGGGTTGTACTTGAGGATCGAGTCGAACACCGACAGGCGCACGAACGGCTCGCCGAAGTGGAACACCTTGTCGCCGTACGGCACGTCGGTGCTGCCCAGAACCAGCTGCGCCAGTTCGCGGAACAGTTCTTCGGTCAGGTCCATGTTGTCTTCGTAGTCGGCGTAAGCCTGGTAGAACTCCAACATGGTGAATTCAGGGTTGTGACGAGTCGAAACGCCTTCGTTACGGAAGTTGCGGTTGATCTCGAACACTTTTTCGAAGCCACCAACCACCAGACGCTTGAGGTACAGCTCTGGCGCGATACGCAGGAACATTTCCATGTCCAGCGCGTTGTGGTGGGTTTCGAACGGCTTGGCCGCGGCGCCGCCAGGAATGGTCTGCAGCATCGGCGTTTCGACTTCGAGGAAGTCGCGCTTCATCAGGAAGCTGCGGATGTGCGCGATCACTTGCGAACGGACGCGGAAGGTCTGACGCACGTCTTCGTTGACGATCAGGTCAACGTAGCGCTGACGGTAACGCTGTTCGGTGTCGGTCAGGCCGTGGTGCTTGTCCGGCAGCGGGCGCAGGGATTTGGTCAGCAGGCGCACGCTGGTCATCTCGACGTACAGGTCGCCCTTGCCGGAACGGGCCAGGGTGCCTTCGGCGGCGATGATGTCACCCATGTCCCAGGTTTTCACCGCGGCCAGGGTTTCTTCGGACAGGGTCTTGCGGTTGACGTAGACCTGGATGCGACCGGTCATGTCCTGGATCACCATGAACGAGCCACGGTTGAGCATGATGCGACCTGCAACCTTGACCGGAATCGCAGCCTCTGCCAGCTCTTCCTTGGTCTTGTCCGCGTACTGTTTCTGCAGTGCTTCGCAGTAGTTTTCGCGGCGGAAGTCGTTCGGGAAGGCATTGCCCTTGGCGCGCTCGGCAGCAAGCTTTTCCTTGCGCAGGGCGATCAGGGAGTTTTCTTCCTGTTGCAGGGCCTGGTCGAGTTGTTGGTCGCTCATGTCTTTAAATATTCCATCACAGGTTCGTTGCCCCCGGGCCTTTCGGCCCGGGGATCGCCAGCAGGCTGGCTCCTACAGAGATCGAGTTGAATCAGCCGATCCTGTATTGCGTTTCTTACAGGCCCGATTTCAGGCTGGCTTCCAGGTATTCGTCGATGTCGCCGTCGAGCACCTTGTCGCAGTCACTGCGTTCGATGTTGGTGCGCAGATCCTTGATCCGCGACGCATCGAGCACGTACGAACGGATCTGGTGACCCCAGCCGATATCCGACTTGGTGTCTTCCAGCGCCTGGGACGCCGCGTTGCGCTTCTGCATTTCCTGCTCGTACAACTTGGCCCGCAGCATTTTCATGGCGGTGTCCTTGTTGGCGTGCTGGGAACGTTCGTTCTGGCAGCTCACCACGGTGTTGGTCGGTACGTGGGTGATACGTACGGCCGAGTCGGTGGTGTTTACGTGCTGACCACCGGCACCGGAGGAACGATAGGTGTCGATCCGCAGGTCTGCCGGGTTGATTTCGATTTCCACCTTGTCGTCGATCTCTGGCGAGACGAAAACTGCGGAGAACGAGGTATGGCGACGGTTGCCGGAGTCGAACGGGCTCTTGCGCACCAGACGGTGCACGCCGATCTCGGTACGCAGCCAGCCAAAGGCGTATTCGCCCTTGATGTGCACGGTCGCACCCTTGATCCCGGCGACTTCACCGGCCGACAGCTCCATGATGGTCGCGTCGAAACCGCGTTTGTCGGCCCAGCGCAGGTACATGCGCAGCAGGATGTTGGCCCAGTCCTGGGCTTCGGTGCCGCCGGAACCGGCCTGGATGTCCAGGTAGGCGTTGTTCGGGTCCATCTCGTGGCTGAACATACGGCGGAATTCGAGCTTGGACAGGGACTCTTCGAGACCTTGAAGGACTTCGACGACGTCGTTGACCGCGCCCTCGTCGTTCTCTTCAACGGCCATGTCCAGCAGCTCGCGGCAATCGGCCAGGCCACCGTTCAGTTCGTCGAGGGTATCGACGATCTGCGCCAGCGCAGCGCGCTCGCGGCCCAGTTCCTGGGCGTATTCAGGTTTGTTCCAGACTGCAGGATCTTCAAGCTCGCGATTGACTTCGATCAGACGCTCATGCTTTTGATCGTAGTCAAAGATACCCCCGAATAGTTTCGGAGCGCTCGGACAGGTCCTTGATGGTGTTCAGGATCGGGTTGATTTCCATGACGGGCAGCACTCGTTGGCGAACTTTTGAAAGCCGGCGAGTATAACGTAATCAAGCTGTCACGGCAGCCCGTCTGGCGGCTGTTAAGGCGATTCACTTGACATGGCCTGACACAGATCCCTGTGGGAGCGGGCTTGCCCGCGAAGGCGGAGTATCAGTCGACATCATTGCTGAATGACCCACCGCATTCGCGAGCAAGCCCGCTCCCACAAGGGTATCGCGTACCTATTCGATGCCGACCTGATTGCGCCCGTTGTTCTTGGCCAGGTACAGGCCACGGTCCGCCGCCGAGATCAGCAACCGGCAGTCGCTGCCCGACTCCGGCACCATGGTTGCCAGGCCGATGCTGATGGTCAGGCTCGAGCCTTCGGCCGGGGCAATGTGCGGAATCTTCAGCGCCGCGACCGTCTGGCGCAGCTTTTCCGCCACCAGTCGGGCCCCGCCCGGCGAGGTGTTGGGCAGCACCAGCGCAAATTCTTCGCCGCCATAACGCGCCGGCAGATCGGACGGCCGGGCGCTGGCCTCGCGGATTGCCGTGGCGACCTTGCGCAAGGCCTCGTCGCCTTCGACGTGGCCGAAGGTGTCGTTGTAGGACTTGAAGTAATCGACGTCGATCATCAGCAACGACAACTGGCTCTGGTCGCGCAACGAGCGGCGCCATTCCAGTTCCAGGTATTCGTCGAAGTGCCGGCGGTTGGACAGCCCGGTCAGGCCGTCGGAGTTCATCAGTCGCTGCAGGACGAGGTTGGTATCGAGCAATTGCTGCTGGCTGACCCGCAACGCGCGGTAGGCCGCGTCCCGTTGCAGCAGGGTCATGTAGGAGCGCGAGTGATAGCGGATGCGCGCCACCAGTTCGATGTTGTCCGGCAGTTTCACCAGGTAATCGTTGGCCCCGGCGGAGAACGCCGCGCTCTTGATCAGCGGGTCTTCCTTGGTCGACAGGACGATGATCGGAATGTCCTTGGTCGCCGGGTGATTACGGTACTCGCGCACCAGGCTCAGGCCGTCGAGGCCGGGCATCACCAGATCCTGCAGGATCACGGTCGGCTTGATCCGCACCGCGTGGGCCACGGCAAGATGCGGGTCGGAGCAGAAGTGGAAGTCGATGTTCTCTTCATTCGACAGCCCACGGCGCACGGCTTCGCCGATCATCGCCTGATCGTCCACCAACAACACCATGGCGGCGTTCTCGTCGGTTTTGATGTCATCGATCTGTAAGTCATTCATGGGCGGTCACCTGAGTGCTGCGGGGGCCAGGATTGCGGATGGATGTGTTCATTTAGGGAAAATCTCCAGCAATCGTGGCGCTATCTTTTCCAGTGGACGGATTTCTACGGCCGCGTCGATGGCTGCGGCAGCCTTGGGCATGCCGTACACCGCACTGCTTTGCTGATCCTGCGCGATGGTCAGATAACCCTGTTGACGCATGAGCTTAAGCCCTTGCGCCCCGTCGCGTCCCATCCCTGTCAATAAAACCCCTACTGCGTCACCGTTCCAGTAACTGGCGACGCTTTCGAAAAACACGTCGATCGAGGGGCGGTAGATCTCGTTGACCGGCTCGGCGGTGTAGGCCAGCGTGCCGTTCTTGAGCAAACGAATATGGTGGTTGGTGCCGGCCAGCAGCACCGCGCCGGCCTGCGGCGGCTCGCCTTCGCGGGCCAGACGCACGTCGAGGCCGCTGGCGCTGGCCAGCCATTCGGCCATGCCGGCGGCAAACACCTGATCGACATGCTGCACCAGCACGATGGCCGCCGAAAAGTGGCGCGGCAGACCTTTGAGCAAGACTTCCAGCGCGGCCGGGCCACCGGCCGAAGAGCCGATCGCCACCAGCCGCTGGCGCGAGGCGGTACTGCGCGGTGTCGCAGGTGCCGGGCGTGAGCGGGCGGTTTTCTCGCCGATCAGCCAGCCGATATTGAGGATTTTGCGCAGCAGCGGCGCCGCCGCTTCCTGAGGATTGCCGCCGCCGATGGCCGGGGTATCGACCACGTCCAGCGCGCCGTGGCCCATGGCTTCGAACACCCGGTGCACGTTCTGCTGGCGGTCCACGGTGACGATGACGATCGCGCACGGGCTCTCGGCCATGATCCGGCGGGTTGCCTCGACGCCATCCATCACTGGCATGATCAGGTCCATCAGGATCAGGTCAGGAGTGTTTTCGGCGCACAGGCGCACCGCTTCGGCGCCGTTGCTGGCGACCCACACCACCTGATGCGCCGGCTCGAAAGCCAGCGCCCGGCGCAGGGCCTCCACCGCCAGGGGCATGTCGTTGACGATTGCGATCTTCATGCCCGCGCTCCTCCGATGAGCTCAACCACCGCGTCGAGCAGGGCGTCGTCATGAAAACTGGCCTTGGCCAGATAATAGTCGGCGCCGGCGTCCAGTCCACGGCGGCGGTCTTCCTCGCGATCCTTGTACGACACCACCATCACCGGCAGCGATTGCAGACGGTTGTCGCGGCGCAACAACGAGACCAGTTCGATGCCGTCCATGCGCGGCATGTCAATGTCGGTGATCAACAGATCGAAATCCTCCGAACGCAAGGCGTTCCAGCCGTCCATGCCATCCACCGCGACGGCCACGTCGTAGCCGCGATTGAGCAGCAGCTTGCGTTGCAGTTCGCGCACGGTCAGCGAATCGTCGACCACCAGAATCCGTTTGCGCGCGGCTTCCGCGGCCTGATTACCGTGGCGGGCAATGCGCTCCAGACGCCCGGTATTGAGCAGTTTGTCCACCGAACGCAGCATGTCTTCAACATCGACGATCAGCACCACCGAGCCATCGTCGAGCAAGGCCCCGGCGGAAATGTCCTGCACCTTGCCCAGCCGTTCGTCCAGTGGCAGCACCACCAGCGTGCGCTCGCCGATGAAACGCTCGACCGCCACGCCGTAGATCGCATCGCGCTCGCGGATCACCACGACTTTCAGGGTCTCGCCGCTGTTCTGGCTGGCCGGACGTTGCAATAACTGACTGGCCGCGACGAGCCCGACATGCCGGCCTTCGTGCCAGAAATGCTGGCGCCCTTCGACCTGCACGATGTCCTCCGGCGCCAGATCGCACATGCGCTCGATGTGCGCCAGCGGGAAGGCGTAGGCCTCGTCGCCGACTTCCACCACCAGGCTGCGCACCACCGACAGGGTCAGCGGCACTTCGAGATAGAAACGACTGCCCTCGCCCGCCGTCTGCTCCAGCACCACCGCACCGCGCAACTGGCGGACCATGTGCTGAACAGCATCGAGACCGACGCCACGACCCGACACTTCGGTGACCTTGTCGCGCAGGCTGAAACCCGGCAGAAACAGGAAGGTCAGCAGTTCCTCTTCACTCAACTGGGCGGCGGTTTCCGCGGGCGACAACTGACGTTCGACGATGCTGCGGCGGACCTTTTCCAGATCCACACCATTGCCGTCGTCGCTCAGTTCCAACACCAGCAGACCGGCCTGATGCGAGGCGCGCAGACGGATCAGGCCCTCTTCGGACTTGCCTTTGAGCAGGCGCTCTTCCGGAGTTTCGATGCCGTGATCGACTGCATTGCGCAGCAGGTGCGTCAGAGGTGCTTCGAGTTTTTCGAGTACATCGCGATCGACCTGAGTCTTCTCGCCTTCAATCTCCAACCGCACCTGTTTACCGAGGCTGCGACCGAGGTCGCGCACCATCCGCACCTGCCCGGACAGCACATCGGCGAACGGCCGCATGCGGCAGGCCAGCGCGGTGTCGTAGAGCACTTGTGCGCGCTGACTTGCTTGCCAGGCAAACTCGTCGAGCTCGGCGTTTTTCTCTGCCAGCAATTGCTGGGATTCGGCGAGCAAACGGCGCGCGTCTTCCAGCGCCTCTTGAGCTTCAAGGCTCAGGGCGTGTTCCTTGAGATGAACGTTGAGACTTTCCAGCGCCCGCAGGCCGTTGTTCTGCATGCGCTTGAGGCGCTGCATGGTGGCCAGGTGCGGTTTGAGGCGCTGGGTTTCCACCAAGGATTTGCTCGACAGATCGAGCAGGCTGTTCAGGCGTTCGGCGGTGACCCGCAGCACCCGCTCGCCACCTTCGGTGGTGCGCTTGCTCTTGCGCGGCGCGGGTTCCGGCTCGGCAACCTCAACGGGAATTTCAACCGGGGTCGATTCAACCACTGTCGGTGGCTGAAGCTGCAACTCGGCCATCGGTGGCGCACTCGGAGCGGCGGGCACCACGGCCGGTGCCGCCGGGTCGAGCAAACAGCCCATCAACGCCACGTAAGCCTCGATGTCCGCCGGTTGCGGGCCACTGGCCGGGGTGGCGATGCGCATCAGCAAGTCGGTGCCCTGCAACAACGCATCGATATGTTCCGGGCGCAGGAACAACCGGCCTTCCTGCGCACTGACCAGACAATCTTCCATCACGTGGGCGACGCTGACGCCGCTGTCGATGCCAACGATCCGCGCCGCGCCTTTCAACGAGTGCGCCGCACGCATGCACGATTCGAGCTGATCGGCCTGGGTCGGGTTGCGCTCCAGCGCCAGCAGCCCGGCGCTGAGCACCTGGGTCTGGGCTTCGGCTTCGAGACTGAACAGCTCGAGCAAGGAGGCGTCGCGCATTTGCTCGGGGGTCATGTGAGGCTCCGGGACACGGCGGACAACAGCTGTTCTTCATCCAGCCAACGCAGGCTGCGACCTTTGAAAGGCAGCACGCCTCGGGTGTATTTGGCGCTGGTCTGTGCGCCAGACCGCGACGCGGCATCGAGAATTCGCTCGTCGATGGCGTGAATCCCGTCGACTTCGTCGACCGGCACCACCACCGGCCCGCCCTGGGCCGAGATGATCAGCATGCGCGGCATGATCCGCGCGCCGGTCACCGGGGCCGCGTTGCTGTCGAGGTCGAGCAGTTCGACCAGCGACAGACAGGCCACCAGCGCACCGCGCACGTTCGCCACGCCGAGCAAGGCCCGGGAGCGCTGGTGCGGCAGCGAGTGAATCGCCTGCAACGGCGCGACCTCCACCAGACTGCGGGTGGCCAGGCCGAGCCATTCTTCACCGAGGCGGAACATCAGCAGCGAACGGGTCTTCAGCTCGGTTTCCACCTGGGTCGCCACCGGGTCGCGCTCGTCCTGCTGCAATGCATAGCGGTCGAGCAGACGCGTGGCGGCGGCGGAATACACCGAGCAATTGCGGCAATGGATGTGCTCGTCCAGCAGCGGGCAGGACTTGTCGCCGTGGATGCCGATGCGGTTCCAGCAATCGTCGATGGCCCGGGCGTCTTCGTGGGTGACGTTCAAGGTGTCGGACGGGATCATCGTTTACGCTCACTGTCGGCGGTGCGGTCGCTGCGGGCGGCGCGCTCCTGCAATCGTCTGGCGCCGGCCGTGTCGCCCTGGGCCTGCAGCAACGCAGCCAGGTGCATCAAGGCTTCGGGGTGTTGCGGTTCGAGGTACAGCGCTTTGCGGTAAAAGCCCTGGGCTTCGAGGGCGCTGCCGGCGACATCGCTCAGCAGGCCGAGCCAGTAGAACACCTGGGCCACCGGCTCATGGCTGCGCAAATACTGTTCGCACGCGGCCCGGGCCTCGGCACTTCTGCCTTCGTTGGCCAGGGCGGCGATGTTGGCCAGCAAAGTCGCGGCGTCGGGGTTGGTGCTTTTAGCCGTCGCGGGCAACGGCGTCACGCCAGCAAACGGACGGTTGCGCACCGGCGGTGGTGGCGTGCTGCGCAGCGGTTGGCGCACAGGTAACGGCAGCGGAATCGCGGTCGGCGCCGGCAACGGTTCGGGTTGTGGATCGCTGTGACGGCTGAAAGCAAAGGACTGTGGAATCCCGATCGAGCGCATGCCCAACCGCCCAAGCAGACTACCCTCGGCCGGGCCGATAAACAGCACGCCATCGACATGGGTCAGGCGCTTCAGCACCGCGAATACCTGCTGCTGGGTCGGCTGATCGAAATAGATCAGCAGGTTGCGGCAGAACACGAAATCGAACGGCGGCTCGTTGACCAGCAATGACGGATCGAGCACGTTGCCGACATGCAAGCGAACCTGCTCGCGGACGATTTCATTTACTCGATAACCCTCGTTCTCGGCGAAAAAATGCCGCTCACGAAAGTCCAGCTCCTGACCGCGAAACGAGTTCTTGCCGTACAGCGCACGCCGCGCCTTGTCCACCGACAACGGGCTGACGTCCATGCCATCGACCTTGAACTGATGGGGCTTGAGGCCCGCATCGAGCAAGGCCATGGCAATCGAATAGGGTTCTTCACCGGTGGAACACGGCAGGCTAAGGATGCGCAGCGCGCGCATGTTGCTCAGTTCACCCAAGCGTTTGCGCGCCAGTTTGCCGAGGGTGGCGAAGGATTCCGGGTAACGGAAAAACCAGGTTTCGGGGACGATCACCGCTTCGATCAGCGCCTGCTGTTCATCCCGCGAGCCTTGCAGGGTCTGCCAGTACTCATTGGCATTCACCGTTTGCGACAGGGTGATGCGCTGGCGCACAGCCCGTTCGATGATCGCCGGCCCGACCGAGGCGACATCGAGGCCGATGCGTTCCTTGAGAAAATCGAAGAAGCGCTGGTCGCTGCTCATGGCTGCTCCTCAAGCCGCGCCGGATCCAGCGGTGGCGTCGGGAACAGCAGCGTACGCACCGACTCGTCCAGCAAGTCGTTGACCCGCACCCACTGCACCAGCCCTTGGGCGTCTTCACGCACCGGGCCGAGGTACGGCGCCTGACGATTGTCGAGGCCGTACGGCTGAAAATCATCCGGGTTGCAGCGCAGGGTATCGGTGGCCTGTTCGAGGATCAGCCCCAGCCATTGCGAGGGTTGCGAGTCGTCCGCGCGGTAATGCACCAGCACCAGACGCGTGCTGGTGCGCGCTTGCGCAGGATGGCCGAACGTCAGGGCACTGAGGTCGATCACCGGCACCACCGTGCCGCGATAGGCGAACACTCCCGCCACCCAGTGCGGCGCCCGGGCAATCGGCTTCAACGGCAGGCGCGGCAGCACTTCGGCCACTTCCGTGGCGCGCAAGGCGTAGCGTTCGCTGCCGATGCGAAACAGCAGAAACAATGCCTGCTTCGCCACCGGTGCAGCGCTGCGTTTGGCGGTGATTTCGCTCATCAGACTTTGAATCGCGAAACGCCGCTGCGCAGGCCCACGGCCACCTGGCTCAGTTCGTCGATGGCGAAACTGGCCTGACGCAACGACTCGACCGTCTGGCTGCTGGCATCACCCAGCTGCACCAGCGCGTGGTTGATCTGCTCGGCACCGGTGGCCTGGGCCTGCATGCCCTCGTTGACCATCAACACCCGCGGCGCCAGCGCCTGCACTTGATGGATGATCTGCGACAGCTGCTCGCCGACCTGCTGCACTTCGGCCATGCCGCGACGCACTTCCTCGGAGAACTTGTCCATGCCCATCACCCCGGCAGACACCGCCGACTGGATCTCGCGGACCATCTGCTCGATGTCATACGTGGCGACAGCCGTCTGATCCGCCAGACGCCGCACTTCAGTGGCGACCACCGCGAAACCACGGCCATATTCACCAGCCTTCTCCGCTTCAATCGCGGCGTTCAGGGACAGCAGGTTGGTCTGGTCGGCGACCTTGACGATGGTCACCACCACCTGATTGATGTTGCCGGCCTTCTCGTTGAGGATCGCCAGTTTGGCGTTCACCAGATCCGCCGCGCCCATCACCGAGTGCATGGTGTCCTCCATGCGCGCCAGGCCTTGCTGCCCGGAACCGGCCAGCACCGAGGCCTGATCGGCGGCGGTGGAGACTTCGGTCATCGTGCGTACGAGGTCGCGGGAGGTCGCGGCGATCTCGCGGGACGTAGCGCCGATTTCAGTCGTGGTCGCAGCGGTTTCGGTGGCGGTGGCTTGCTGTTGTTTGGAAGTGGCCGCAATCTCGGTCACCGAGGTGGTGACCTGCACCGACGAGCGCTGGGCCTGGGACACCAGCGAAGTGAGCTCGGTCATCATGTCGTTGAAGCCGGTTTCCACGGCGCCGAACTCGTCCTTGCGGTCGAGGTTCAAGCGGCTGCTCAGATCGCCGGTGCGCATGATGTCGAGGATCTGCACGATGCGGTTCATCGGCGCCATGATCGCGCGCATCAGCAGCAGACCACAGAACCCGGCGGCCAGCACGGCCACCAGCAGCGAGACGAACATGCTGACCTTGGCCGCAGCCACGGCCTCATCAATGTTGGCCATGGCCTTGTCAGCGACTTTCTTGTTCTCGCCAATGATGTCGTTGAGCTTCATCCGACCCGAGTACCAGGTCGGAGTCAGTTGTTCGTGGAACAGCTTGACGGCGTCGGCTTCCAGATTGCGTTTGTGCAGATCGAGCACCGCATCCTGAATTTTCAGGTAGGCGTCGTGATATTTCTCGAACGCCGCGAATTCGAGCTTGTCCTCGTCCGTCACCACCGTGCCACGGTAATTGGCCATCTGTTCCTGAAGCCGGGATTCGAAAGCCTTGTAATCGGCCGCATCTTCACTGCTGACGCCCTGCCCCTCCTTGAGGCCCAGCAGTTCCTGGGTCTGCAGGTAACTGTCGACCCACGCGCCACGAATCATCGAGCTGTAATAGACGCCGGGAATCGCGTCGTCACGGACGCTGTTTTCACTGGCCTCGATCTTCAGCAGCCGCGAATACGAGACGACCACCATCAGCAGCATGATGGCGATAATCACCGCAAAGCTCGCCAAAATGCGTTGGCGCAACGTCCAGTTCTTCACAGTCAGTCCTCGGGGCGGGTCGAAATGCGGGGGAGTATAGCTGAGGGCGGTGTTTCATTTATAAGACGGTTTGCCGCGCTCTGGCCTTCCGGCATTAAACGGGGTGGGCTCTGGACAGGGACTTTCAAGGAATCGGAGGGTGGCGTGCCAGTGACGCAATGGAAAAAAGGGGCGATGGATTGGCCATTTCGGGTTTAGATGATCTGCAGGCACAGTAGCCATGTGCCATGGTGCGCAACTTCTTGCGCACTTGTTTCGCGAAATCGCCGCCCGATATCGCTACAGCCCCCGGTTACCGTCGCCTGTAGCCGAGTGCGCAACTTCTTGCGCAGTACTGCGCAAGAA
>NZ_POHV01000099.1:0-326 GCF_002884345.1 Pseudomonas sp. GW456-12-10-14-LB2 | reverse complement strand
TGCGGGGTGCCGAGGTGGTCGAGCTGGTAGTAGAACGGGCAGGCGCGTTTCGGGCCTTTGCCGTCGAGCATGGCCAATGGGCGGAAGGTGCCGGGTTCGTAGATGAAACTGCGGTGCTGGGTCGGGCTGCTTTCGGCGATCAGGTGGTCGCCTTGCCAGAAGAACTCGGTGGTCTGGCCGTTGACGGTTTTGCGGATGCGCCGGCCGAAGGCGTCGTATTGGTAGGTGGCGCTAGTGCCATCGGGACGCGTGAGGCCGATCAGGCGGTGCTGGCTGTCGTAGCGGTATTCGGTGACAAGGGTTTGCGCGCGGCCGCGGCGTTCGCG
>NZ_POHV01000098.1:0-331 GCF_002884345.1 Pseudomonas sp. GW456-12-10-14-LB2 | reverse complement strand
GTAGATGAAGACGGGCTTGCGGCCGATGCGGTCGGCGAGGCGGCCGAACAGCGGCTGCGTGCCGAGGGCGATCAGGTTGGCGACGACGACCAGCCAGAGTGTGAGCGACGCGGCAAGGCCGACCTTCACGCCGTAGGCGATGGCGAGGTTGCCGAAGACGGTCGAGACCGCCGAGATGGTCGCGCACAGCACGACGCGGATCACGTCGCGCCAATGGTGGCGCAGCAGCGGGATGAGCGGGAGCCGAGCGATCTCGCCGCGGGCCTTCGCCTGCTCGAACTCGGGGGTCTCGTGCAGCCGGCGACGGATCACCCACGCGACGAGCACGACC
>NZ_POHV01000097.1:0-334 GCF_002884345.1 Pseudomonas sp. GW456-12-10-14-LB2 | reverse complement strand
ACCTTAGCCTGATCACCACCAGTGAAAGTGGCCATCAGTCTATCTTTCTATCACATACCCAAATTTTTAAAGAACGAACCAGTCAAAGACTAGAAATCAACATTCACCATCGCAGCGATGGAATGCTCATTTCTAAGCTCTTACTTCAGAAGCAGTAGTGGTGGAGCCAAGCGGGATCGAACCGCTGACCTCCTGCGTGCAAGGCAGGCGCTCTCCCAGCTGAGCTATGGCCCCGTATTTCTACAGGCGTTTCCCACACAAAATTGGTGGGTCTGGGCAGATTCGAACTGCCGACCTCACCCTTATCAGGGGTGCGCTCTAACCAACTGAGCTA
>NZ_POHV01000096.1:0-361 GCF_002884345.1 Pseudomonas sp. GW456-12-10-14-LB2 | reverse complement strand
TTGGCCATGCTCGACGGCAAAGGCCCGAAACGCGCCTGCCCGTTCTACTACCAGCTCGACCACCTCGGCACCCCGCAGGAACTGACCGACTACAGCGGCGACATCGTCTGGTCCGCCAAATACAGCGCCTACGGCAAGGTCACCTCACTGGAACTGGCGACCGAGGACTACCTGAACCAGCCACTGCGCTTTCAGGGGCAGTACTTCGATGACGAAAGCGGGCTGCATTACAACCGGCACCGGTATTACGACCCGGACGTGGGACGGTATCTGACGCCAGATCCGGTGAAGCTCGCGGGTGGGCTGAATCAGTACCGGTACGTGCCGAATCCGACGGGGTGGGTGGATCCGTTGGGGTTGA
>NZ_POHV01000095.1:0-376 GCF_002884345.1 Pseudomonas sp. GW456-12-10-14-LB2 | reverse complement strand
CCATTCCCCTTCGCCCCGGACCTTGATCCCGGTGCTGTCGATCAGCAGGTGCAATGGCCCCTCCGAGCCCCGGTAGGGCAGCTGCACGGCCAGCGTCCTCTGGCGCCGGCAGAGCGTCGAGTAGTCCGGCACGGTCCAGTCGAGCCCCGCAAGCTTCAGAAGGCTCGCGATGAAGCCGGTCGTCTGGCGTAGCGGCAGGCCGAAGAGCACCTTGACCGTCAGGCAGGCCTGAACCGCCGCGTCACTGTAAACCGGCTGCGCGCCGCGCTTGCCCGATGGCGCCGCATGCCACTTCATCGACGGGTCGAACCAGACCGTCAGCGACCCGCCATTACGAAGCGCGGCGTTGTAGGCAGGCCAGTTCAGAGTGCGATAG
>NZ_POHV01000094.1:0-391 GCF_002884345.1 Pseudomonas sp. GW456-12-10-14-LB2 | reverse complement strand
CGCAGGGGCGGGCGGTTCGGCACGTCCCACGGGGTGGCCTGGAAGCGGTTGCGGTAACCCTGATGGAAATCGTCTTTCAGCGCGGTGGTGTCACTGGTCACCGACTCTTCCAGCACCTGCGGCTGCTTGCCTTCGTGGTGGACTTCGGTGAGCAGCCACAGGTCATTCCACTTGGCCTTCGGGTGTTCTTTCAGCGCGAGGAAATGGCCGCTGACCAGCAGAGGTTGGTCGCTCTTGCCTTCCGCGAGCTGGAAGTCGCTGCGGTGGCGTTCGAGGGCGCGTTTGGCCAGGTGTTTGCCGCGTTCGCGGTCGACGAAACGGCCCGGGTAATCGTAGTCCTCGAGGTCGGGCAGGGCGTCGCCGCGGTTTTCGCTTTCCAGCGTCAGGCGCG
>NZ_POHV01000093.1:0-392 GCF_002884345.1 Pseudomonas sp. GW456-12-10-14-LB2 | reverse complement strand
TCCGTCAGGATTGGTGATATCGCAGAACATCCTGGCCGTGCTGGTGCCAGAACGCCATGGCAGAACTTGGAAGGTGGCCGGATCGGGGTGGGCCACCATATCTGCCTCGTAGACGCGGGCATACCCCTCGATAGCTGAGCCGTCGAAGCCCACGCCTTCAACGAAAGCTCCCTCAACTTCAGCCGGGGCGATGGCAACAGATTTCAGGGATCCCAGCACGTCCGTGAACCACAGCCTTACGAAACGGATGTTGCGTTCCTCCATAGAACGCAGGACGAATTCAGTCTGCCTGCTCACCTTTCCAGTGTGCCCGTTATGTGTTTCGAGCTGGTAACAAGGTTGGTCATGGCTTCGGTAGACTGCTGACATGGCTTCGGGTCCTCAAGCGGGGT
>NZ_POHV01000092.1:0-399 GCF_002884345.1 Pseudomonas sp. GW456-12-10-14-LB2 | reverse complement strand
CCTTTACAGAGCTTTGGGACGAAATCCTGAAAGAGCGCTATGGCGTCGACGATGCGCGTCAGCGCCGCTTCCGCTATGGGGTGCAGGTGAACAGCCTCGGCCTCACCGAGCAGCAGCCGGAGAACAACGTCTATCGCATCCTCATCGAGATGCTGGCCGTGACCCTGTCCAAGAACGCCCGGGCGCGGGCGGTGCAGCTGCCCGCCTGGAACGAGGCGCTCGGCCTGCCGCGGCCGTTCGATCAGCAGTGGTCTTTGCGCATGCAGCAGATCCTGGCGCTGGAAACCGACCTCCTGGAATACGAGGATCTGTTCGACGGCTCGCCGGTGGTGCAGGCCAAGGTCGACGCGCTTAAGGCCGACGCCCGCGCCGAGCTCGCCCGCATCGAGGAGATGGGCG
>NZ_POHV01000091.1:0-435 GCF_002884345.1 Pseudomonas sp. GW456-12-10-14-LB2 | reverse complement strand
ACGCTGGACGAAATGCAGATCGGTTTCGTCGTACTGCACGCAGTAGTCGCGATCCGGGCACGGCTGGCTGAGTTGGAAGCTGTAGGCGTTGCCCTTGATGCCGTGCTCGTCGAGGATCAGCGCGATGATTTTCGGCGCCGACATCTGCTGGTAGATGCGCTGGTTGGTGCGGTGATGCAGGTATTGCAGCTGCGGCACCAGCGAAACCTTGTAGCGGGTCAGGCGCTTGCCGGCATCGCCCTGGGCGACGCGGTAAATCTGGCCGTGGATGCCCGAGCCCTGCGGATCGAGGGCAAGGAAGGCCTGTTTGTGCAGGAGTTTTTCCAGGTCCAGATCGGGGTTTTCGCTGACCAGTTCCAGGTCGAAACGGAACGGCTGGCTGATGCCTTCGGTGCCGGTGAACGACAGGACTTGCAGGTCGCCCACGTAGTCTTC
>NZ_POHV01000090.1:0-588 GCF_002884345.1 Pseudomonas sp. GW456-12-10-14-LB2 | reverse complement strand
TACGGCGGCATCGCCATCCCGCGCATCGGCATGGAAGTGCTGGTCACCTTCCTCGAAGGCGACCCCGACCAGCCGCTGATCAGCGGCTGCCTGTACCACAAGGAAAACACCGTCCCCTACGCCCTGCCGGCGAACAAGACCCGCACCACCTTCAAGACCCTGAGCTCGATGGGTGGCGGCGGCTTCAACGAACTGCGCATCGAAGACAAGAAAGGCCAGGAACAGATCTTCCTCCACGCCCAGCGCGACTGGGACGAGAACATCGAACACGACCAGAAAATCCGCGTCGGCAACGAACGCCACGACGTCGTGGAAAAGAACAGCTACACGGAATTCAAGGCCGAAGAACACCACACCGTCTACGAAGACCGCAAAGTCGAAGCACGGGCCAACGACCACCTGACCGTGGGCGTGAACCAGCACATCAAGATCGGCACCGGGCAATTCATCGACGCCGGCCAGGAAATTCACCTGAGCAGCGGCATGAAAGTGGTGCTGGAGGCTGGGGCTGAACTGACGCTGGTCGGCGGTGGCAGCTTCATCAAGATCGATGGCGGCGGCGTGACCATGAGCGGGCCGGCGATCAAC
>NZ_POHV01000008.1:0-176687 GCF_002884345.1 Pseudomonas sp. GW456-12-10-14-LB2 | reverse complement strand
CCCCTCGAATCACCCACCCCACTCGAAGAAGCCATGCGCGCCGAAGACCTCGCCCGCAACCGCGAAGCCATCAAACGCGCCCTCGATTTCTATCTTTGCCCCAACCTTTCCAAACCACGCCCGCCGAGCACGATGTACATGGTCACGCCCAACGTCGACACCGAAAGCCTGCTGGCCAATGCCTGCGAATCCCTGGCCTCGGCCAGTACCATCGCGAGCAATTTCGCCAATGAGCTTTCGGGCCCGCAGCGCAGTACGGCGCTCGGTATCCAGCAGATCGTCATGCTGGCCGAGCTTGCAGTGAACCGCGCGCTGGACCGGGTTGATCCGCAAACCTGACAACACAAATCCCAGGTATAAAAAAACCGGCGATCATCACTGATCGCCGGTTTTTCATTTAGTCGTCATTCAATCACTGCATCAACACTTCAATCGAGCCGTCAGCGGTCAGGCTGACCTGGCTGGTGCCGGCTTCGACTTCAGGCGTGACCGGTGCTGCGTCCATGCCGGCGGCTTTCATCATCATCGGGGCGCGCATGTACGGTTGTGGGAAGCCGTTGCTGTTGAGGTTCAGGTTGACGATTTTGTAGCCCTTGCCGCCCAGGGCGTCGGTCGCCAGTTGGGCGCGGGCCTTGAAGGCGGTGACGGCTTCTTTCAGCAGTTGGTCTTCGCTGGCCTTGCGGGTCGGGTCGGCGATGGCGAAGTCCATGCCGCCCATTTTCAGGTCGGTCAGCAGCTCGCCAGTGAGCTTGGACAGGGCGGCGAAGTCGGCGCTTTCCAGGCGCAGTTCGGCGCGTTCGCGCCAGCCGGTGATTTTCTGGCCTTTGGTGTCGTAGATCGGGTAGCTGTTGCGGCTGCCCTGGCGCAGGGTGATGTCTTTGACTTGCTTGGCCTGGGCCAGTGCCTTGTTCATGGTGGTGCTGACGTCGGCGGCGAGTTTGGCCGGGTCGGTGTTCTGTTCTTCGGTGTAGAGAGTCACGATCATCAGGTCGCGGGCCACTTCCTGGCTGACTTCGGCGCGCAGGGAAATCTGGTTGTAGTGCAGCTCATCGGCGGCCAGGGCCGGAAGGCTGGCGACGCTGCCGACGGTCAGGGCGAGAAGGGCGGCGCTGCGGCGAAATGTGTGCATGAAAGCTCCTTGATGAGGGCGCAGGTGATGGTTCGGGGGCCTGCGTGAAACCATCAGACTCTAGCTTTTATGATCCGGTTCGCCCAGTTACAACTTCTATACAGATGGGCCTTATAGCCGCCGCGAAGCTTTTTTCCATGTGGTCGTTTGCCGCACTTTCGCCTCTCAAGCCCGCGCCTTGGTTATACTCCGTGCGATCCGCCTGGAGCGCTCATCAGGAGAGCTCATGCTCGCCCCCGTACAACTGACTTCCGCCACTCGCCAGAACCTCTGGCGGCTGACTTTCATCCGCACCTTGGTGCTCGCCGCGCAGGCCGGCTCCGTGGGCCTGGCCTACTGGCTGGATCTGTTGCCGTTGCCGTGGGTGCAACTGGTGATGACCCTCGGCTGTTCGATTCTGCTGTGTGTGTTCACCGCCGTGCGCCTGCGCACTTCGTGGCCGGTCACCGAGCTCGAATATGCGTTGCAACTGGCCTGCGATCTGGTTATCCACAGTGCCTTGCTGTATTTCTCCGGTGGCTCGACCAACCCGTTCGTTTCGTATTATCTGGTGCCGCTGACCATCGCTGCGGTGACGCTGCCATGGCGTTATTCGGTGGTGCTGTCGGGCATTGCGCTGGCCTTGTATACATTGATGCTGACGCACTTCTATCCGCTGGAAACCCTGCCGGTGGCCCGGGAGAACCTGCAGATCTACGGCATGTGGCTGAGCTTCGCTCTTGCAGCAGCGGTGATTACGTTTTTCGCCGCGCGGATGGCTGAAGAGCTGCGGCGGCAGGAAGAGTTGCGCGCGATCCGCCGGGAAGAAGGCCTGCGCGATCAGCAATTGCTGGCCGTCGCGACTCAGGCCGCTGGCGCCGCCCATGAATTGGGCACGCCGCTGGCGACCATGAGCGTGTTGCTCAACGAAATGCAGCAGGATCACCCCGACCCAATGCTGCAGGAAGACCTGAAGGTGCTGAAGGATCAGGTGAAGCTCTGCAAGGAAACCCTGCAACAACTGGTGCGCGCCGCCGAAGCCAATCGCCGGATGGCGGTGGAGATGCAGGACGTCACCGAGTGGCTCGACGAAGCGCTCAATCGCTGGCACCTGATGCGCCCGGAGGCCAGTTATCGCTTCCAGCGTCTTGGCCAGGGCCCGTTGCCGCGTGTGGCGCCGCCGCCGGATCTGACCCAGGCCCTGTTGAATCTGTTGAACAACGCCGCCGACGCCTGCCCGGAAAATCTTCAGGTGACCCTGGACTGGACCGCCGAAGACCTGACCATCAGCATCCGCGATCATGGCGCCGGTGTGCCGCTGGCCATCGCCGAGCAGATCGGCAAACCGTTTTTTACCACCAAGGGCAAAGGTTTCGGCCTGGGCCTGTTTTTGAGCAAGGCCAGCGTGACACGCGCCGGCGGCTCAGTGAAACTCTATAGTCATGAGGAAGGCGGCACGCTCACCGAGCTGCGCCTGCCCCACGGCGCCCGAGGAGAGCAACATGAGTGACGAAATCCAAGTCGAAGGCGAAGAACTGCCGCATTTGCTGCTGGTCGATGACGATGCGACCTTCACCCGGGTGATGGCCCGCGCCATGGCCCGCCGTGGTTTCCGCGTCAGCACCGCCGGTTCAGCCGAGGAAGGCCTGACCATCGCCCAGGCCGATCTGCCGGACTACGCCGCGCTGGACCTGAAAATGGACGGCGACTCCGGTCTGGTCCTGCTGCCGAAGCTGCTGGAGCTGGACCCGGAAATGCGCGTGGTGATCCTCACCGGTTACTCGAGCATTGCCACCGCAGTTGAAGCGATCAAGCGCGGCGCCTGCAATTACCTGTGCAAACC
This sequence comes from Pseudomonas sp. GW456-12-10-14-LB2, assembly GCF_002884345.1. Lineage (NCBI taxonomy): Bacteria > Pseudomonadati > Pseudomonadota > Gammaproteobacteria > Pseudomonadales > Pseudomonadaceae > Pseudomonas > Pseudomonas sp. GW456-12-10-14-LB2. The sequence goes on along the minus strand of NZ_POHV01000008.1, from coordinate 173,736 downwards.
GGCCGACGCCGACGATGTGCTGGCAGCGCTGCTGTCCGAACACGCCGACCTCGACAGCCTGGTGCCGGAAAACCCGATGTCGGTGGATCGCCTGCAGTGGGAGCACATCCAGCGTGTGCTGACCGAGCACGAAGGCAACATCTCCGCCACGGCCCGCGCCCTGGGCATGCACCGCCGCACCCTGCAGCGCAAATTGCAGAAGCGCCCGGTTCGTCGCTGAACCTGCGCTGAACGACCATCGCCAGCCCTCGCGATAAAACGCACCGATCATCTATGATCGGTGCGTGTCTGTTCTTTTCTTTATCGAGCCTTTTCCATGAATCAGAACGCTGAATATTCCGCGGTCAACGATACTGTGCGCGGGCAGTTTTTTCGCAAGGTGTGGGCCATGACCACGCCTTACTGGCGCAGCGAAGAGAAGGGCAAGGCCTGGACGTTGCTGATTGCCGTGATCGCGCTGACGTTGTTCAGCGTGGCGATCTCGGTGTGGATCAACAGTTGGTACAAGGATTTCTATAACGCCCTGCAAAAGAAGGATGAGGCGGCATTCTGGCAGTTGATCCTGTATTTCTGCGGCATTGCGGCGGTGGCAATTCTTGGCGCGGTGTATCGCCTGTACCTGACGCAGATGCTGACCATCCGCTGGCGGGCATGGCTCACCGAGAACCATTTCAAGCGCTGGCTCGGGCACAAAAACTATTACCAGCTGGAGCAGGGCGGTTACACCGACAACCCTGACCAGCGGATTTCCGAAGACCTCAACACCTTCACCAGCAACACCTTGAGTCTCGCGTTGGGCCTGATCCGCACGGTGGTCAGCCTGGTGTCGTTCTCGATCATTCTCTGGGGCGTGTCCGGCAGCATCGAGGTGTTCGGCATCGAGATTCCCGGCTACATGTTCTGGTGTGCGCTGCTGTATGCGGCGGTCGGCAGCTGGTTGACGCACCTGATCGGTCGACGCCTGATCGGCCTGAACAACCAACAACAACGCTTCGAGGCTGACCTGCGCTTCTCCATGGTGCGGGTACGTGAGAACGCCGAGAGCATTGCGCTGTACAACGGCGAGCCGAACGAGAATCGTCGCCTGAGTAACCGCTTTGGGCTGGTTTGGCACAACTTCTGGGACATCATGCGGGTGTCCAAGCGCCTGACGTTCTTCACCTCCGGTTACGGCCAGATCGCAATCATCTTCCCGTTCATCGTTGCGGCACCGCGTTACCTGACCGGCAAGATCGAGCTGGGTGAGCTGATGCAGATCAACTCGGCATTCGGCAACGTGCAGGAGAACTTCAGCTGGTTCATCAACGCGTATTCGGATCTCGCCGCATGGCGCGCCACGTGTGATCGTCTGCTGAGCTTCCGTCAGGCGATGACCGACAACGAAGAACGCGCACCGGCCATCGATGTGCAGAATCAGGGCAATGAGCTGAACGTTCATAACCTGGGCCTCGATCTGGCTGACGGTCGTCACCTGCTGACCAGTGCAGACATGACCGTGGAGCAGGGCGAGCGGGTGATGCTCAGTGGCCGCTCCGGCAGCGGTAAATCCACGCTGCTGCGGGCGATGGGCCATTTGTGGCCGGCCGGGCACGGCAGTATTCGATTGCCGGCTTCGCGTTATCTGTTCTTGCCACAGAAACCGTATCTGCCGATCGGCACCCTGCGCGACGCCTTGAGTTATCCACAACCGGGCGACACCTACGCGCCCGAGCGTTATGCACAAGTGCTGGAAACCTGCCGTTTGCCGCATCTGGTGGCTCGACTGGACGAGGCTAATCACTGGCAGCGCATGCTCTCGCCGGGTGAACAGCAACGTCTGGCCTTCGCCCGCGCGCTGCTCTATGCACCGCAATGGCTGTACATGGACGAAGCGACGTCGGCGATGGATGAGGAAGACGAAGCCACGCTGTATCAGGCGCTGATCGACCAGTTGCCGGGCCTGAGCATCGTCAGCGTCGGCCATCGCAGCAGCCTCAAGCGCTTCCATCCACGGCATGTGCGGATCGATGGCGGGCACTTGGTGGAACAGACCGTCACGGCCTGATAACACATCATCCTGTGGGAGCGAGCAAGCTCGCTCCCACAGGATGATGCACTGAGTGATCGTACAACCCGCTTGCGCTATGATGCCCCTCAAGCCGATTTTTCGAGACAAACGCAGATCATGGAAAACCCGATCGACACCCCGCGCTTCCCCCGCAAGCGTCGCAGCCTGGCTCAGGAACTGGTGACGGTGCTGACCGAGCAGATCCGCGACGGTCTGCTCAAGCGCGGCGACAAGTTGCCCACCGAGTCGGCGATCATGGAAGCCCACGGCGTCAGCCGCACCGTGGTGCGCGAGGCGATCTCCCGGCTACAGGCCGCAGGTCAGGTGGAAACCCGCCACGGCATCGGCACTTTTGTGCTCGATACTCCGAGCCCGAGCGGTTTCCGGATCGACCCGGCCACCGTGGTCACCCTGCGTGATGTGCTGGCAATTCTCGAATTCCGGATCAGCCTCGAAGTAGAGTCCGCAGGTCTCGCCGCGCAACGCCGCAGCGCCGAGCAATTGGCCGCCATGCGTGCTGCCCTCGATGCGCTGAACGAAAGCGTCGCCCACGCCAGCGATGCGGTGGCGTCGGACTTCCAGTTTCACCTGCAAATCGCCCTGTCCACCGGCAACCGCTATTTCACCGACATCATGACCCACCTGGGCACCAGCATCATTCCGCGCACGCGGCTGAACTCGGCGCGCCTGGCTCATGACGATCAGCAGCACTACATGAATCGCCTGAGCCGCGAGCACGAGGAAATCTACGACGCCATCGCCCGCCAGGATTCCGATGCCGCCCGCGCGGCCATGCGCCTGCACCTGACCAACAGCCGCGAACGGCTGCGTCAGGCGCATGAAGAGGCGCAGGCTCAGGGTTGAGGGTTGATTACGGTTCGAGGCGTACTGTCAAAGTCGGGGAGGTGACTACATTCGGGCTGCCGGTTTTAGCAATCGTGTAGCGCAAATTAGCCGTAGCTCCCGACACCAGGTTATTGGCAAACGTGCTTTTTGGAATGTCAAAGGTGACAGGGAATAATGGCTGGCTCAGTGTGTATTTAGAACTCCAATTGCTTCCGGTCGAGGTGCTGACGAGCATCTCGATCACGTCGCCGATTGCTGCTTCAGTGTATTGGGACACTGAAGCGGGAGTTGGATCACTCAGCTTCTCAATGTAAGCGACTCCTTTAACTGCCTCTTCCAAGTCAGGTGCGGCTACGACACTTTGTTGTGCGGTCATGATGTAAGTCCTTTTGTCATTGCAATCGAAAAGTGTATGTTCCGGCTCTTGGCCGTTGGCGTCGGGTGATGACGCCAAGAGTATTAGGGCTGGATTGGTTGGTGGCCGCACCTGTAAGAAATAACAGTTTCGACGAGTGGTTGATGGTGATTCAGCTTTCGATGTGCAGAAGCAGTGGTTCCGAGCAAGGCTCAAGACTGGCCTCGTCTGCAAACTTGTAGCGCAGCTCAACGGTACGGTTCAGGTAATTGTCCACTGGCAACCGCTACTTCACCGACATCATGACCCACCTGGGCACCAGCATCATTCTGCGCACGCGGCTGAACTCGGCGCGCCTGGCCCATGACGATCAGCAGCACTACATGAATCGCCTGAGCCGCGAGCATGAGGAAATCTACGAGGCCATCGCCCGTCAGGATTCCGATGCCGCCCGCGCGGCCATGCGCCTGCACCTGACCAACAGCCGCGAACGGCTGCGTCAGGCCCATGAAGAGGCGCAGGCGCAGGGTTGAACTCCGAAGGGTCGGGAAAACGTCATATGGTGTCGACGATAGACAGCTCTAACGTGTCTGACGGTTGTGGAGTTCCGTTTATTGTTGCGATGAAGTGGATAACTGCGGACCCATTTTTGAATTGATAGTCGAACAGGCTTTTTGAACCCAGAGAGAACTGTTCCTTTTCGACTATGAACGTCGTAAATCTAGCGTGCTTTTCTATAGGGATGCTAAAGCGGTCAGGCTTAACTTCAATTGTTATGTCGATCTGTTGGTTTGCTGCTTTCTCTTCATAAAAGAAATCGAGGAGAAAAGCATCACTCAGTTTCTGGGTGTCCAGCACTCCATTCGGCGCCTGAGGTGCTTCTGCTGCGGCAAGTTTTTGCATGACAAACTCTCCTGGTAGGGGTAAGTGCAATCGTTTTTTACTCCGTAAGTTGAGCGTTCTTGAGGGGCGGAGCGCCACTGTCAGAAATGACAGTGGCGACAAGCGGTCGTAATTGATTCCGCCGCGCGTCACGATCAGGCTTCGATGTAGAGTTTCAACGGCTCCGAACACGGCTCCAGACTGGACTCATCAGCAAACTTGTAGCGCAGCTCAACGGTACTGTTCAGGTACTTTTCCAGTTCGAATCTGGGGATGCTCAGTTCAATCCCGGTCAGGCCGACCATGTCATCCAGTGCGTCATCCCAGACGCCGGTCGGCTCCGACAAACCCTGCCATTCAGGCTCTTCCGGATCATCGCCGAGGATCGGGTACACGTCCCAGTTCGGCGGTGTGTTCTGGCCATCGGGTACCTGAACGATCAGGTCGTCATCCAGCGTCGACAGCCGCAGGATGATCGAATCGCTGGCGTGATCGGGGAATTGCGGAAGGTGTGCAGCGGCAAACGTCATGCTTTGTTCTCCTTGAAGGATCTGCCGCGATCCTTCGCGGCAGTCGTCGCACTTTACCCGGCGAATCGGTGAGGCGCGCCGGGGCAATCTTGTCCGGGCATTTCAACTCTGGGGCAGAATCGAACGATCCACCCTGACCGCGAGTTTGCCTGGGCCGGGCCTGACGTCGAAGGTCGCCTGGCCCTGAGCATCCACCGACGTGCGGGCGATGGCCACGCCGTCGCGCAGCAGTTGCAGCGGCGCACCTTTCATCGATTGGCCCGAGGCCAGTTCCAGTTTCAATTTAATCGTCATCGAATCGCTCCTTAATTCGTGTTGCCGCTTGGGTGATAGTCCTTGAGCAGCAGGTAAGTGCTCCAGCCCCACCAGTCGTCGACGGTGGCAGTGTCGTTGAGGTTGTTGACGTCCTTGCGCCGCAGCACTTTGTTGTCCTGAAGGCGGAACAGTGGCGAGAAGTTGTTGGCCGGATCCAGCACGGCCGTCAGATCCGGCAGCCGTTGCAGCGCGTTGAAGGTGGTCGGCACATTGCCGCTGGAATACGCGGCATACACCTCGTCTGCCGAATCCTGCACCGCGAGAGTCACCTGATTGCGGTTGTCGGCGTCCGTTGCGTCGAAGTAGCGCTTGTCACCGAACGCCCGCCATTGCTCGCCATGGCCGTTACGCACCTTGAGGCCAAACTTGCTGTCTTCGTCGTGCATGAAGCGAGTGATGAGTGAACCCAGGTCGCTAGGTGTCACGGCGGCGGCCATGGCCTTGCGCGGCACCCGCAAATGCCCGGAAGAAAAAAGGTCGGTGAGGTAGTGGTCGGCGAACGCATTCATCGCGTAGGCCCGTTCCAGTCGCAGTTCGTCCTGACTGGCGTGGGTGGCTGCAGCGGTTTGCAGGGCGGCGGTGTGGCCGGCGATGTAGGCTTGGCGAGCCCATTCGCCGAAGTGGTCGGCGTTGTTCGCGGCCAGTTTCAGGTAGCGACCGAGCGGGAACAGGGCTGAGACAAAACTGCCGCCGCCAGTGATCTTGTTCCACTCTTCCGACAACGTATCTCCCAAAGCGTCATAAGCCTCATGGGGTTGTTTGCCGTCCTTGATCGCCTGTTTAACCGCGTCGATCTCTTTTTGCATGATTGCGAGAATTTGCGTCGCCTCGGTCTTCGAGGTCGTCAGCGCGGCGAGGCTGTCGAAGGCCGCCGTGAAGCGCTGAAGGCGATCGGCCGGGGTCGATCCTTCGTTGATCGGACGGTCGACGATTCCATAGAAATCACCACCCAGCGCCAGCACCTGGCCGTAGGTCAGCGCCAACCCGTTCGGCAGATGCAGCGGCACATTTTGCGCGAGCACCGGCTCGGAATTTTCAACGAAGCGCAGCCGGGTGTTATCGCCGATAGCCTTGTGTTCCGCGCCTTCGAAGCGTAACTGCGGTTTGCCTTTCAAGGCTTGAGCGGTCAGGGCGGTCACGGGTTCGACATCGCTGTGCGAGTCGGCGATGTGCAGCAACAGATGCGGATTTTCGGCACTGAAGGCGATGCCGCCGGGGGTGAAAAGGTCATCGAAACGGGCGATGACCGGTGTGGGTTTTTCAAGGCATTTTGTTAGTTGACCGGACATTTCTTTCTCCTTGATATGTCGTCGGTGGGTTTCTATTTAACTGTATGCATATACAGTTAAATCGAGCCTAGTCGAGAAATCTCCTACGTCAAAAAGAAATCTTGTCCGACAAAAAATGCCCCCCAGCGATGAAATGCAGTTGACGGTTATCTTTTAAGTTGTACGATGACCTACAACTTCGGCGAAGGCTGAACGGTCCACTCACAAAAAAACGTTGCTACCAGGGTGTTCGAATAATGAATCCACAAGAACTGAAGTCCATCCTCTCCGCCGGCCTGCTGTCGTTCCCGGTGACCGATTTCAATGCTCAGGGCGATTTCAACCGCGCTGGCTACATCAAACGCCTGGAATGGCTGGCCCCGTACGGTGCTTCAGCCCTGTTCGCCGCCGGTGGCACCGGTGAATTCTTCTCCCTGGCTGCCAGCGAATACTCGGAAATCATCAAGACTGCCGTCGACACCTGCGCCAGCAGCGTGCCGATCCTCGCCGGTGTCGGTGGTTCGACCCGCCAGGCCATCGAATACGCTCAGGAAGCCGAGCGTCTGGGCGCCAAGGGCCTGTTGCTGCTGCCGCACTACCTGACCGAAGCCAGCCAGGACGGCGTTGCCGCTCACGTTGAAGCCGTGTGCAAATCGGTCAACATCGGCGTGGTGGTCTACAACCGCAACGTCTGCCGCCTGACCGCGCCGCTGCTGGAGCGTCTGGCCGAACGCTGCCCGAACCTGATCGGTTACAAGGACGGTCTGGGCGATATCGAACTGATGGTGTCGATCCGTCGTCGCCTCGGCGATCGCTTCAGCTACCTCGGTGGTCTGCCGACCGCCGAAGTCTATGCCGCTGCCTACAAGGCCCTGGGCGTGCCGGTCTACTCGTCGGCGGTGTTCAACTTCATCCCGAAAACCGCGATGGACTTCTACCACGCGATTGCCCGCGAAGATCACGCCACCGTCGGCAAGATCATCGACCACTTCTTCCTGCCGTACCTGGACATCCGCAACCGCAAGGCCGGTTACGCCGTGAGCATCGTCAAGGCAGGCGCCAAGATCGCCGGCTATGACGCAGGCCCGGTGCGTGCGCCGCTGACCGACCTGACCGGCGAAGAGTACGAAATGCTCGCCGCGCTGATCGACAAGCAAGGTGCGCAGTAACACAACTCTATAAACAAGGCCGCTGAGCGATCAGCGGCCTTTTGCGTCAGGAGAATGATTCGTGACCAAGCGCTATGACAACTACATCAACGGTGAATGGGTCGCCGGTAACAATTACTCGGCGAACATCAACCCGTCCGAACTGAGCGACACCATCGGCGATTACGCCAAGGCTGACCTGGCTCAGGTCAACGCCGCCATCGACGCCGCCCGCGCCGCGTTTCCGGCGTGGTCGACCTCGGGCATTCAGGCCCGTCACGACTCGCTGGACAAAGTCGGCACCGAAATCCTCGCCCGTCGCGAAGAGCTCGGCACCCTGCTGGCCCGGGAAGAGGGCAAGACCCTGCCCGAAGCCATCGGCGAAGTGACCCGCGCTGGCAACATCTTCAAGTTCTTCGCCGGCGAGTGCCTGCGCCTGTCCGGCGACTACGTGCCGTCGGTGCGTCCGGGCGTCAACGTCGAAGTCACCCGCGAAGCCCTGGGTGTGGTCGGCCTGATCACCCCTTGGAACTTCCCGATTGCCATCCCGTCGTGGAAAATCGCCCCGGCCCTGGCCTATGGCAACTGCGTGGTGTTGAAACCGGCGGATCTGGTGCCGGGTTGCGCCTGGGCGCTGGCCGAAATCATCTCCCGCGCAGGCTTCCCGGCCGGCGTGTTCAACCTGGTGATGGGCAGCGGTCGCGTGGTTGGCGAAGCTTTGGTCAACAGCCCGAAAGTCGACGGCATCAGCTTCACCGGCTCCGTCGGTGTGGGTCGGCAGATCGCCGTCAATTGCGTGTCGCGTCAGGCCAAGGTTCAGCTGGAGATGGGCGGCAAGAACCCGCAGATCATTCTCGACGACGCCGACCTCAAGCAGGCGGTCGAGCTGTCGGTGCAGAGCGCGTTCTACTCCACCGGCCAGCGTTGCACGGCTTCGAGCCGACTGATCGTTACCGCCGGGATTCACGACAAGTTCGTCGAAGCCATGGCCGAGCGCATGAAGTCGATCAAGGTCGGCCACGCGCTGAAGGCCGGTACCGACATCGGTCCGGTGGTCTCGCAAGCGCAGCTTGAGCAGGATCTGAAATACATCGACATCGGTCAGTCCGAAGGTGCGCGCGTAGTCAGTGGCGGTGGTCTGGTGACCTGCGACACCGAGGGCTACTTCCTCGCGCCGACTCTGTTTGCCGACAGCGAAGCGTCGATGCGCATCAGCCGCGAAGAGATCTTCGGCCCGGTGGCCAACATCGTCCGCGTGGCCGATTACGAGGCTGCACTGGCCATGGCCAACGACACCGAATTCGGTCTGTCGGCGGGTATCGCTACTACGTCGCTGAAGTACGCCAACCACTTCAAGCGTCATTCCCAGGCCGGGATGGTGATGGTCAACCTGCCGACCGCCGGTGTGGATTACCACGTTCCGTTCGGTGGCCGTAAGGGTTCATCCTATGGCTCACGTGAGCAAGGCCGCTATGCGCAAGAGTTCTACACGGTCGTGAAGACCAGCTACATCGGTTCGTAAATCGCTGCACCCGCGCCGGGCCTTCGCCTGAGGCCCTGCGCGGCACAAGACCAAAGAATGTTTTACCCGCATAAAAATAATCAGTGGGAGTACATCTACATGCAATCGTCCAAGCCGACTCACGTCCGCTATTTGATCCTGCTCATGCTGTTTTTGGTGACCACGATCAACTACGCCGACCGCGCCACCATCGCGATCGCCGGTTCCAGTTTGCAAAAAGACCTCGGCATCGACGCGGTCACCCTCGGCTACATCTTCTCTGCATTCGGTTGGGCCTACGTGGCCGGGCAAATTCCCGGCGGCTGGCTGCTCGATCGCTTCGGCTCGAAAAAAGTCTACGCCCTGAGCATCTTCACCTGGTCGCTGTTCACCGTGCTGCAAGGCTTCGTCGGTGAGTTCGGCATGTCCACGGCCATCGTCGCGCTGTTCATGTTGCGCTTCCTGGTCGGTCTGGCCGAGGCGCCATCGTTCCCCGGCAACGCCCGTATCGTCGCGGCCTGGTTCCCGACCGCTGAACGCGGTACCGCTTCGGCGATCTTCAACTCCGCGCAATACTTCGCGACCGTGCTGTTCGCACCGCTGATGGGCTGGATCGTGTTCTCCTTTGGCTGGGAGCACGTGTTCATCGTCATGGGCCTGCTCGGTATCGTGTTCTCGCTGGTCTGGCTGAAGGTTATCCACAGCCCGCGCCAACACCCGATGGCCAACGAAGCGGAAGTGAAGTTCATCGCCGACAACGGCGGCATGGTCGACATGGACCAGAAACAAGGCAAAAAGGCAGACGGCCCGAAATGGGATTACATCCGCCAGCTGCTGACCAACCGCATGATGCTCGGCGTGTACCTGGGCCAGTACTGCATCAACGGCATCACCTATTTCTTCCTGACCTGGTTCCCGGTGTACCTGGTGCAGGAACGCGGCATGACCATCCTCAAGGCCGGTTTCATTGCTTCGTTGCCAGCGATCTGCGGTTTTATCGGCGGCGTCCTCGGCGGGGTGATTTCCGATTATCTGCTGCGCAAGGGCCATTCGCTGACCTTCGCCCGCAAGGCGCCGATCATTGCCGGTCTGCTGGTTTCGAGCAGCATCGTGGCCTGCAACTATGTCGACGTTGAATGGATGGTGGTGGGCTTCATGGCCCTGGCATTCTTCGGCAAAGGCGTGGGCGCGCTGGGCTGGGCGGTGGTCTCCGACACTTCGCCAAAACAGATCGCCGGTCTGAGCGGGGGCCTGTTCAACACCTTCGGCAACATCGCCTCGATCACCACCCCGATCGTCATCGGCTACATCATCAGCTCCACCGGTTCGTTCAAATGGGCGCTGGTGTTCGTCGGCGCCAACGCGCTGGTGGCGGTGTTCAGCTACCTGGTGATCGTCGGCCCGATCAAGCGTGTGGTCCTGAAAGAGCCGCCAACCAACGGTGGTTCCGAAGCGGCTGGTAAATTGTCTCAAGCGCATTCCTGAGGAGCGGCGTCATGCAGTTGATTGAACATTCCGACTCGCCGCGCTACATCCGCCTGCACGAGCGGGACAACGTAGTGGTAGTGGTGAACGACCAGGGCGTGCCGGCCGGCACCGCATTTGCCGATGGCCTGGTGACGGTGGATTTTGTACCGCAGAGTCACAAGGTCAGCCTCGTGGACATTCCCGAGGGCGGCACGGTGATTCGCTACGGCCAGATCATCGGCTACGCGTTGCAGCCGATTCCCCGTGGCAGTTGGGTCAGGGAAGATCAACTGCGCATGCCGACCGCGCCGCCGCTGGACAGCCTGCCGCTGTCCACCGATGTGCCGGCCGCGCAGGCACCGCTGGAAGGCTTCACGTTCGAGGGTTATCGCAACGCCGACGGCACCGTCGGCACGCGCAACATCCTCGGGATCACCACCACCGTGCAGTGCGTCACCGGGGTACTGGATCACGCGGTGAAGCGGATCAAGGACGAACTGTTGCCCAAGTACCCGCACGTCGATGACGTGGTGGCGCTGACCCACAGTTACGGTTGCGGCGTGGCCATCACGGCCACCGACGCTTACATCCCGATCCGCACCGTGCGCAATCTGGCGCGCAACCCAAACCTCGGTGGCGAGGCGCTGGTGATCAGCCTGGGCTGCGAGAAATTGCAGGCGGGGCAGGTGATGCACGAGGACGATGCGTCGGTGGATCTGAGCGAGCCGTGGCTGTATCGCTTGCAGGATTCCAGTCACGGTTTCACCGAGATGATCGAGCAGATCATGGAACTGGCCGAAGTCCGCCTGAAGAAACTCGACCAGCGTCGCCGCGAAACCGTGCCGGCGTCGGAGCTGATCCTCGGCATGCAGTGCGGCGGCAGCGATGCGTTTTCCGGGATCACCGCCAACCCGGCGCTCGGTTATGCCTCGGACTTGCTGTTGCGGGCGGGGGCGACGGTGATGTTTTCCGAAGTCACCGAAGTGCGCGATGCGATCTACCTGCTGACCTCACGGGCCCAGACCAAAACCGTTGCCGAGGAACTGGTGCGCGAGATGGACTGGTACGACCGTTACCTGGCCAAGGGCGAAGCGGATCGCAGCGCCAACACCACGCCGGGCAACAAGAAGGGCGGGCTGTCGAACATCGTCGAGAAGTCGTTGGGCTCGATCGTGAAGTCCGGCAGCAGTGCGATCAGCGTCGTGCTCGGCCCTGGGGAACGTTTCAAGCAGAAGGGTTTGATTTTCTGTGCAACGCCGGCGAGTGATTTTGTCTGCGGTACGTTGCAACTGGCGGCGGGGATGAATCTGCATGTGTTCACTACCGGTCGTGGCACGCCTTATGGGTTGGCGATGGCGCCGGTGGTGAAGGTCTCGACCCGTACGGAGCTGGCTCAGCGTTGGCCGGATCTGATCGATATCGATGCCGGGCGGATTGCTACCGGTCGCGCATCCATCGAGGAGTTGGGCTGGGAGTTGTTCCACTACTACCTGGATGTGGCGAGCGGCAAGCAGCAGACGTGGGCGGAGAAGCACAAGCTGCATAACGACATTACGTTGTTCAATCCGGCGCCGATTACTTGATCTGCTTGAGGGGGGTGGTGCCCGCACTGGCCATGCCCTCACCCCAGCCCTCCCGAAACGTCGGACCGCCCGTAGGGAGAGGGGGCCGATCCGGGAATATTTCAGTAATACACCGACCTGAAAGGGATTTACCGAATCCATAATCGACTCGGTCTTCCAGGTCGATGGATGACGCAAGACAGCTCGGTCAGTTCCCTCTCCCTCCGGGAGAGGGTTAGGGTGAGGGGCTTTTGAAGGTTTTGGCTTATCATTAGCCCCCTAACGACGCTCACCTCCAAGGCTCCCCGGCATGCTGGCAATCTTCCTCGAAACCCTGAACATCACCGCGCCGGTGTTTGCCATGCTGTTTCTCGGTGTGCTGCTCAAGCGCATCGACTGGATCAACGACAACTTCATCCACACGGCATCGTCGCTGGTGTTCAACGTCACCATGCCGGCGCTGCTGTTTCTCGGCATCCTGCATGCCGACCTGCACGCGGCACTGCAACCGGCGCTGCTGATCTATTTCGCCCTCGCCACGCTGGTCAGTTTTGCCGTGGCCTGGGGCTGGGCGATTTTCCGCTGCCCGCGTGAAGATCGTGGCATCTACACCCAAGGCGCATTTCGCGGCAACAACGGGGTGATCGGCCTGGCGCTGGCGGCGAGTATGTACGGCGACTACGGGATTTCCCTCGGAGCGATTCTCGCAGCGCTGGTGATCCTGTTCTACAACACCCTGTCGACCATCGTGCTCGCGGTCTACAGCCCGGTGATCAAGTCCGACCCGTGGAGCATCTGCAAAAGCGTGGTCAGCAATCCGCTGATCATCAGCGTGATCGCGGCAGCGCCGTTCGCTTATTTCAAGATCGGTCTGCCGGGCTGGCTGGAAACCTCCGGCCAATACCTGGCTCAAACCACATTGCCGCTGGCGCTGATCTGTATTGGCGGCACGCTGTCGCTGGCGGCGCTGCGCAAGAGCGGCAACATGGCGCTCAGTTCGAGTCTGGTGAAGATGATCGGCCTGCCGGTGATCGCCACGCTGGGCGCATGGCTGTGGGGCTTTCGCGGGGCGGAGCTGGGGATTCTGTTCCTGTACTTCGGCAGCCCAACCGCCGCCGCCAGTTTTGTCATGGCCCGTGCGGCCCAGGGCAATCATGAACTGGCGGCGGCGATCATCGTGCTGACCACGTTGATGGCGGCGATCACCACCAACATCGGGATCTTCTTCTTGCAGTGGGGCGGGTGGATCTGAGGCCGGCGGTTACTCAGGCTTCTGGTAACTGTCGATCACTTCCTGCGCCGCGCGGAACGCATCGATCGCCGCCGGCACGCCGGCATACACCGCGCAATGCAGCAGCGCTTCGCGGATCTCATCGACCGTGCAGCCATTGTTCAACGCACCGCGCACGTGGCCCTTCAATTCCTGCGGGCACTTCAACGCGGTCAGCGCGGCGAGGGTGATCAGGCTGCGGGTTTTCAGCGGCAAACCTTCGCGATTCCACACGCCGCCCCAGGCGTGTTCGTTGACGAAATCCTGCAACGGTTGGGTGAACTCGGTGGCGTTGCCCAGCGCGCGGTCGACAAACGCGTCACCCATTACCTGGCGGCGGACTTCAACCCCGGATTTCTTCGATTCGGTCATGGCACATCCCTCTTGTGGTGTTGGCGGCGCCAGGCGCGCACGGACGTAAAAAACAGAAACGTCAGCAGCGTCGGCAGCACATAAAACAGCATCAATCGTTCAAGCTTGCCGGCCAGTGGCATGCCGGTGGTGAACGACACCACGTGCAGCCCGTACGCCAGATACAAACCCAACAGCAGCAAACCTTCGGCCCGTGTCACGCGATAACCGGAATAGAACACCGGCAGGCACAGCGCGGCGACGCCGAGCATCACCGGCAGGTCGAAATCCAGTGCGTTGGGTGACACCGACAGCGGCGTCGGCGCGATCAGCGCGGTGAGGCCCAGCACCCCAAGCAGGTTGAACAGGTTGGCGCCGATCACGTTGCCCACTGCGATGTCACGCTGACCGCGCAGCGCGGCGATCAGCGAGGTGGCGAGCTCCGGCAGCGAGGTGCCGACCGCGACCACGGTCAGACCGATCACTCGCTCGGAGAACCCCAGGTCGGTGGCGACGACCACAGCCGCACCCAGCAATAGGTGTCCGGCGAACACCAGCATGCCCAGACCGCCGACAATCATCAGCAGGCTGGTGAACCACGGCGCCTGCGGATCGTGCGGTTGATCGGAATGCGGGCGGGTAGAGTGCCGCGACTGGCGCAGCAGTAATCCGAGATACAGGGCGAGGGCGCCGAGCAACAGAATGCCGTCGAAGCGCCCGAGTTCTTCATTCCACGCCAGCACGAACACCAACAGGCTCGCGCCGATCATCAACGGGATGTCCAGGCGCACCAGTTGCCGCGACACCCGCAGCGGGATGATCAGCGCCGACAGGCCGAGGGTGACAAGAATGTTGAAAATGCTGCTGCCGATCACGCTGCTGACGGCGATGTCCGGCGTGTGCGCCTGCACGGCTTGCAGGCTGACGGCCATTTGCGGGGCGCTGCTGCCGAGGGCAACGATCGTCAGGCCGATGATCAGCGGTCGTACATGCAGGCGCGCGGCCAGGCGCACGGCGGCGCGCACCATCAGCTCGGCGCCGGCGATCAGCAGGAACAGCCCGCTGAGCAATTCGATCACGCTGATCAGGGGTAAGTCGGTCAGTCCGAAAATGGTGGACGCTCCATCAGTCGTCGAGGGCCTGCACCCGAACCCGGGCGGTTCCACTGCGCAGCATACCGAGCTGTTCGGCCGCCGCACGTGAAACATCGATCAGACGGCCACGGGTGTGCGGTCCGCGGTCGTTGATGCGGACCACGACGGATTCATCGTTTTTCAGGTTGGTGACCTTCACCCGCGTGCCGAAGGGCAACTGGCGGTGGGCGGCGGTCAGGGAATTCTGGTTGAACGCTTCGCCGCTGGCGGTGCGTTTACCGTGGTGCTTGGCTCCGTAATAGGAGGCGACGCCGGTCTGGTCGTAACCGTGCGGGTCGATGACATCTGTGCTGGCGCAGCCGGCCAGCAAAGAGAGCAGGGCGCAGGCGCCGAGCAGACGTTTCATTCAAAAGCTCCCAAGTGATCGTTCCCACGCTCCGGCGTGGGAATGCACCCCCGTGACGCTCTGCGTCACACCGCAATGGACGCGGAGCGTCCGAGGCGGCATTCCCACGCAGAGCGTGGGAACGATCCTCGGGCGCGGGACCATCGTCAGCCTTCGAGCTTGCTTTTCAGCAGTTCGTTCACTTGCTGCGGGTTGGCTTTGCCTTTGGAGGCTTTCATGGCCTGACCGACGAAGAAGCCGAACATCTTGCCGCGCTTGGCTTCGTCTGCCGCTCGGTATTGCTCGACCTGCTCGGCGTTGGCCGCAAGCATTTCGTCCAGCACCGCCGAGATTGCGCCGGTGTCGGTGACTTGCTTCAGGCCGCGTTTTTCGATGATCTCGTCTGCGCTGCCTTCCCCGTTGGCCATCGCTTCGAACACCACCTTGGCAATCTTGCCGGAGATGGTGTTGTCCTTGATGCGCTGCAGCATGCCGCCCAGTTGCTCGGCCGAAACCGGCGAATCCTCGATGTCCAGGTTCTGCTTGTTGAGCAGGCTGCCCAACTCGACCATCACCCAGTTCGCCGCCAGTTTGGCGTCGCCGCCGATGGCTGCGACTTTCTCGAAGTAGTCCGCCTGCTCACGGCTGGTGGCCAGCACGTTGGCGTCGTAGGCCGACAGACCGAAAGCACTCTGGAAGCGCTCGCGTTTCTGCGGTGGCAGCTCCGGCAGGGTGGCGCGCACGTCGTTGAGGAACGAGTCCTCGATGACCACCGGCAGCAGGTCCGGATCGGGGAAGTAACGGTAGTCGTTGGCTTCCTCTTTGCTGCGCATCGGACGGGTTTCGTCCTTGTTCGGATCGTACAGACGGGTCTGCTGGATCACTTTGCCGCCGTCTTCGATCAGGTCGATCTGACGCTGGATCTCGGAGTTGATCGCCTTCTCGATGAAGCGGAACGAGTTGACGTTCTTGATCTCGCAGCGGGTGCCGAATTCAACCTGGCCTTTCGGACGGATCGACACGTTGCAGTCGCAACGCAGCGAGCCTTCGGCCATGTTGCCGTCGCAGATGCCCAGGTAACGTACCAGCGCGTGGATCGCCTTGACGTAGGCCACGGCTTCCTTGGCGCTGCGCATGTCCGGCTCGGACACGATTTCCAGCAGCGGTGTGCCGGCACGGTTCAGGTCGATGCCGGTGGCACCGCTGAATTCTTCGTGCAGGCTCTTGCCGGCGTCTTCTTCCAGGTGCGCGCGGGTGATGCCGACGCGTTTGACCGTGCCGTCTTCCAGCGCAATGTCCAGGTGACCCTTGCCGACGATCGGCAATTCCATCTGGCTGATCTGGTAGCCCTTCGGCAGATCCGGGTAGAAATAGTTTTTACGGGCGAACACGTTGTGCTGACCGATCTCGGCGTCAATCGCCAGACCGAACATCACCGCCATGCGCACAGCTTCCTGGTTCAGCACCGGCAGCACGCCGGGCATGCCCAGGTCGATCAGGCTGGCCTGGGTGTTCGGCTCGGAGCCGAACGTGGTGGAACTACCGGAAAAGATTTTCGACCGGGTGGTGAGCTGGGTGTGAATCTCCAGCCCGATCACGACTTCCCATTGCATGTGTGTCTCCTCAGAAGCCGGTTGGGGTGCGGGTGTGCCAGTCAGTGTTCAACTGATACTGGTGGGCAACGTTCAACAGGCGACCTTCCTGGAAATACGGCGCGAGCAGCTGTACGCCAACCGGCAGACCGTCGACGAAACCGGCCGGCATCGACAGGCCCGGCAGGCCCGCGAGGTTGGCGGTGATGGTGTAGACGTCTTCCAGGTAGGCAGCGACCGGGTCGCTGTTTTTGGCGCCGAGTTTCCAGGCCGGGTTTGGCGTGGTCGGGCCGAGGATGATGTCGACTTCATTAAAGGCAGCCATGAAGTCGTTCTTCACCAGGCGACGGATCTTCTGCGCTTTCAGGTAGTAGGCGTCGTAGTAACCGGCGGACAGTGCGTAGGCACCGACCATGATCCGGCGCTGCACTTCGGCACCAAAGCCTTCGCCACGGGAGCGCTTGTACAGGTCTTCCAGGTTCTTCGGATCTTCGCAGCGGTGGCCGAAGCGCACGCCGTCGAAACGCGACAGGTTGGAGGAGGCTTCTGCCGGGGCGATCACGTAGTACGCAGGAATCGCGTGCTGCATGTTCGGCAGGCTGATTTCCTTGATCACGGCACCGAGCTTCTGCAGCTCTTTGATGCTGTTCTGGATCAGGTCGGCGATGCGCGGGTCGAGACCGGCGCCGAAGTATTCCTTTGGCACGCCGATGCGCAGGCCTTGCAGCGAACCGTTAAGACCAGCGGCGTAGTCTGGCACTGGCTCATCGATGCTGGTGGAGTCGTTCGGATCGAAGCCGGCCATACCTTGCAACAAAATCGCGCAGTCTTCGGCAGTGCGAGCCAATGGGCCGCCCTGATCGAGGCTGGAGGCGTAAGCGATCATGCCCCAGCGCGACACGCGACCGTAGGTCGGTTTCAGGCCGGTGAGGTTGGTGAATGCAGCTGGCTGACGGATCGAACCGCCGGTGTCGGTGGCTGTCGCAGCAGGCAAAAGACGAGCGGCAACCGCCGCCGCCGAACCACCGGACGAGCCGCCCGGTACGTGTTCCAGGTTCCACGGGTTTTTCACCGCGCCGTACCAGCTCGACTCGTTGGCCGAACCCATGGCGAATTCGTCCATGTTGGTCTTGCCCAGGGTCACGGTGCCGGCGGCGGCCAGCTTCGACACCACGGTGGCGTCATACGGAGCCTTGAAGTTGTCGAGCATCTTCGAGCCGCAGCTGGTGCGAATGCCCTGGGTGCAGAACAGGTCTTTGTGGGCGATCGGCGCACCCAGCAGGGCGCCGCTCTCACCATTGGCCCGGCGCACGTCGGCGGCTTTCGCCTGCTCGAGGGCCAGCTCTTCGGTGAGGCTGATGAAACTGTTGAGCTGCGGATCGAGCTGGGTAATGCGCGCCAGCAGGACTTTGGTCAGCTCTTCGGAAGAAAACTTTTTATCGGCGAGACCGCGGGCGATCTCGGCCAGAGTCAATTGATGCATTGCAGGCTCTTTCCCTTTAGTCGATGACTTTCGGAACCAGGTACAGGCCGTTTTCGACCGCTGGTGCGATGGACTGATAAGCCTCGCGGTTATTGCTTTCGGTCACGACGTCGGCGCGCAGGCGCTGACTGGCTTCCAGCGGGTGGGCCAGCGGCTCGATACCGTCGGTATCGACCGCCTGCATTTCGTCGACCAGCCCGAGAATGCTGTTGAGGGCCGAAGTGATGTGTGGAAGATCGGCGTCATTAAGGCCAAGGCTGGCCAGATGAGCGATTTTTTCCACGTCGGAGCGTTCTAGCGCCATCGGGTTTCTCCAGTGGAAAACAGGACGGACGGCGTCCGTGTGTTAGATTGTCGGAACACTACCGCACTTCTACGGTCATAAGGCCGCGATTGTGGGGCTTGGTGCACAGAAAAGCGGCCAATTTAACATATTGGCGCCTTGCCCAAAATCCCTGTCGTTGTTAGAGTTTGCCGCACTTTTTTACCCACGCGTTGCCTAGGGTCCCTTTCCCATGTTCAAGAAACTGCGTGGCATGTTTTCCAGCGATCTTTCCATTGACCTGGGCACTGCCAACACCCTTATTTACGTGCGCGAGCGCGGTATCGTCCTGAATGAGCCATCGGTTGTGGCCATTCGGACACACGGTAACCAGAAAAGTGTCGTCGCTGTCGGCACCGAGGCCAAGCGCATGCTCGGCCGTA
The DNA here is from genome assembly GCF_002884345.1 of Pseudomonas sp. GW456-12-10-14-LB2. NCBI lineage: Bacteria > Pseudomonadati > Pseudomonadota > Gammaproteobacteria > Pseudomonadales > Pseudomonadaceae > Pseudomonas > Pseudomonas sp. GW456-12-10-14-LB2. The sequence continues at coordinate 154,935 of NZ_POHV01000008.1, read as the reverse complement.
CGCCGGGCAACATTGCTGCCATTCGTCCGATGAAGGACGGCGTGATCGCCGACTTCAGCGTCTGCGAAAAGATGCTGCAATACTTTATTAACAAGGTTCACGAAAACAGCTTTCTGCAGCCCAGCCCTCGTGTGCTGATCTGCGTTCCATGCAAATCCACCCAGGTTGAGCGTCGTGCCATCCGTGAATCGGCCCTTGGTGCCGGTGCCCGTGAAGTGTTCCTGATCGAAGAGCCGATGGCCGCTGCGATCGGTGCCGGCCTGCCGGTTGAAGAAGCTCGCGGCTCGATGGTCGTGGATATCGGTGGTGGTACTACCGAAATCGCGCTGATCTCCCTGAACGGTGTGGTCTACGCCGAATCCGTACGCGTTGGCGGCGACCGCTTCGACGAAGCGATCATCACCTACGTGCGCCGCAACTACGGCAGCCTGATCGGCGAATCCACCGCCGAGCGCATCAAGCAGGAAATCGGCACGGCCTATCCGGGCGGTGAAGTTCGCGAAGTCGACGTTCGCGGTCGCAACCTGGCCGAAGGCGTTCCACGCGCATTCACCCTGAACTCCAACGAAGTGCTGGAAGCTCTGCAAGAGTCCCTGGCAACCATCGTTCAGGCCGTGAAAAGCGCCCTGGAGCAATCGCCGCCGGAACTGGCTTCCGACATCGCCGAGCGTGGCCTGGTGCTGACCGGCGGTGGCGCGCTGCTGCGTGACCTCGACAAGCTGCTGGCCCAGGAAACCGGTCTGCCGGTGATCGTTGCCGAAGATCCGCTGACCTGCGTTGCTCGCGGCGGTGGCCGTGCACTGGAAATGATGGACAAGCACACCATGGACCTGCTCTCCAGCGAATAATCGCCGGGTGCAATACGTGGGTGAGCGCACAGGCAGCACTTTGCAGTGCTGCCTGTTGGCGTTTATCTTCTGTCAGTCTTCATCCAGGCCGGTTTGATGCCGTATGAATAAACAGAACATTTGCCTGGGAGGAGCGGCTTATTAAACCGCTTTTCGCCAAGGGCCCCTCACTGGGCGTGCGCTTGTTGGTGCTGGCCGTACTGTCGGTCGCGCTGATGGTCGTTGACGCGCGCTTCAGCCTGCTTAAACCTGTACGCAGCCAGGCCTCGCTGGTGCTGATGGATGCCTACTGGATTACTGACCTGCCCGGACGGTTGTGGGAAGGGATCGCCAGCCAGTTCGGCAGTCGCACCGAGCTCGTCGCCGAAAATGAAAAACTCAAGTCGGAGAACCTGCTGTTGCAGGGTCGCATGCAGAAGCTTGCCGCCCTTACCGAGCAGAACGTCCGTCTGCGCGAGTTGCTCAATTCCTCCGCGCTGGTCAACGAGAAGGTCGAAGTGGCCGAGCTGATCGGCATGGATCCCAACCCTTTCACCCATCGCATCATCATCAACAAAGGTGAGCGTGATGGCGTGGTGCTCGGTCAGCCGGTGCTCGATGCTCGCGGTCTGATGGGGCAGGTGGTCGAACTGATGCCGTACACCTCCCGTGTGCTGCTGCTGACCGACTCGACCCACAGCATTCCTGTGCAGGTAAACCGAAACGGTCTGCGGGCGATTGCCAGCGGCACCGGTAACCCCGAGCGTCTGGAACTGCGCCACGTGGCGGACACTGCTGACGTCAAGGAAGGCGATCTGCTGGTCAGCTCCGGCCTGGGTCAGCGTTTCCCGGCCGGTTATCCGGTGGCGACGGTCAAGGAAGTGATCCACGATTCCGGCCAGCCATTCGCCATTGTTCGCGCCGTGCCGACCGCCGCACTGAACCGCAGCCGTTACCTGTTGCTGGTGTTCAGTGACAACCGCACCGCGGAAGAGCGTGCCAACGATGCTGCGCAGGCTCAGGAAAACCTTGATGCCTTCGGTGGCGGTCCGGTGATTCCGTCTACGGTGCCGAAGATCGTCACCCCGCCTGCCGCAGCTGCGACTCCTGCCACGGCGGCGTCGCCGGCTGCGCCTGCTGCCAGCACTACACCGGCCAAACCCGCTGCAAGCAAACCGCCTGCAGCCACACCAGCGGCCAGCAAACCACCGGCGAATCAGCCGGCGGCTCGACCAGCGGTCAAACCGCCTGTCACTGCGCCGGCGACCACCGGGAGGCAAGAATAATGGTCGGGGCTACCGCATCGCGTAACGGCTGGATTGTCTGGCTGACATTTATTGTCGGCATTCTGCTCAGCGTATCGCCACTGCCCATTTTCATGGAAATCCTGCGCCCGCTTTGGCTGGCCTTGCTCCTGACTTTCTGGGCTTTGTATTTGCCGCACACCGTCGGCATGGTCACAGCTTTCTGCCTGGGATTGGCCGAAGACGTGCTGCAGGGCGATCTGCTCGGTCAGAATGCCTTGATCCTGACTTTGATCACGTTCCTGGTGCTGTCATTGCAGCAGCGCCTGCGAATGTTCCCGATGTGGCAGCAGAGCCTGGTGATCCTGGTGATCTTCGGCCTCGCCCAGCTCGTACAACTCTGGCTCAGTGCCTTGACCGGCAACCGTCAGCCGACCCTCGCGCTGGTCCTGCCGGCACTGGTCAGTGCCTTGCTCTGGCCTTGGGTCAGCTTCGCTTTGCGTGGATTGCGCCGGCGCTACAAAATCAACTGATTCGGTCAGGCATGGGCCCCCACCGGTGCCATGAGGCAGGGCACTCAACAGGGAGATGTTTGGATGAAGCCGCTTTACCTCGCCTCAGGATCGCCGCGTCGGCGTGAGTTGCTCACGCAGATCGGCATCCCGTTTACCGCCATCAGCGCGGATATCGATGAAACCCCTCTCGCCAATGAATCCCCATCGGCCTACGTCGAGCGCCTGGCGCGCGGCAAGGCCGAGGCCGGGCGGCGCACCTTCGCTTCCGACGTAGCGTTTTGCGTACTGGGCGCCGACACCGCCGTGGTGCTGGACGGCAAAATTCTTGGCAAACCGGTGGACGAAGCCGACGCATGCGCCATGCTGATGATGTTGTCCGGCAAGGAGCATGAAGTGCTGACGGCGATTGCCGTGCTCGACGGCGAGCGCTGCGAGTCGCGGGTGGTGCGCAGTCTGGTGCGGTTCCGGTCGATCAGCCGCGAAGAAGCTGCCGCCTACTGGGCCAGCGGCGAACCCCGGGACAAGGCGGGTGGCTACGGCATTCAGGGGCTCGGCGCGGTGTTCGTTGCCAGCCTCAATGGCAGTTACTCGGCGGTCGTCGGCTTGCCGGTGTGCGAAAGCGCAGAACTGCTCGGCCATTTCGGCATACCCTGTTGGCAAACCCTGAACGCGCAATGAGCGTCGAACGGACAAGATGCGGCCTTTATCGTGAACATGCCTGAACGAGACCCTGCCATGAGTGAAGAGATTCTGATCAACATCACGCCGATGGAATCGCGCGTGGCGGTGGTCGAAAACGGTGTGCTGCAAGAAGTGCACGTCGAGCGTACGCAAAAACGCGGGATCGTCGGCAATATCTATAAAGGCAAGGTGGTGCGGGTCCTGCCGGGCATGCAGGCGGCATTCGTCGACATCGGTCTGGATCGTGCAGCCTTCATTCATGCTTCGGAAATTTCCCTGCGCGAAGGCCCGGCGGTAGAAAGCATCAGCGCTCTGGTGCACGAAGGCCAGAGCCTGGTGGTGCAGGTCACCAAGGATCCGATCGGTTCCAAAGGTGCGCGCCTGACCACGCAACTGTCGATCCCGTCGCGCTATCTGGTGTACATGCCGCGCACCGCCCACGTCGGCATTTCTCTGAAGATCGAAGACGAAGCCGAGCGCGAACGCCTCAAGCAGGTGGTCAGCGATTGCGTGGCCAAAGAAGGCATCAAGGAGGCCGGCGGCTTCATTTTGCGTACCGCCGCCGAAGGTGCCGGGGCCGATGAGATCCTCATGGACATCCGCTACCTGCGCCGCCTGTGGGATCAGATCAACGAACAGATCAAGACCATCGGCGCACCGAGCGTGATTTACGAGGACTTAGGCCTGGCGCTGCGCACCCTGCGCGATCTGGTCAGCCCGAAGATCGAGAAGATCCGCATCGACTCCCGGGAAACCTTCCAGAAAACCACGCAGTTCGTCGCCGAACTGATGCCGGAAATCGCCGATCGTCTGGAACACTACCCAGGTGAACGACCGATTTTCGATCTGTATGGCGTCGAAGACGAAATCCAGAAAGCCCTGGAACGCAAGGTTCCGCTGAAGTCTGGCGGCTACCTGGTGATCGATCCGGCGGAAGCCATGACCACCATCGATGTGAACACCGGGGCGTTCGTCGGTCATCGCAACCTTGAAGAAACCATCTTCAAGACAAACCTCGAAGCGGCGACCGCGATTGCCCGGCAGATGCGCCTGCGCAACCTGGGCGGGATCATCATCATCGACTTCATCGACATGGAAGACGAAGAGCACCAGCGTCAGGTGCTGCGCACCCTGGAGAAACAACTGGAGCGCGATCACGCCAAGACCAACATCATCGGCATTACCGAGTTGGGCCTGGTGCAGATGACGCGCAAGCGCACCCGCGAAAGCCTCGAGCAAGTGCTGTGCGAACCGTGCAGCAGCTGTCAGGGCCGGGGCAAGCTGAAGACCCCGGAAACCATTTGCTACGAGATTTTCCGCGAGATCCTGCGTGAAGCCCGGGCCTATCAGGCCGAGGGTTATCGGGTGCTGGCGAACCAGAAAGTCGTGGATCGCCTGCTCGATGAAGAGTCCGGTAACGTGGCCGAACTTGAAGGTTTCATCGGGCGCACCATACGCTTCCAGGTAGAAACCATGTATTCCCAGGAACAATATGACGTGGTGCTGCTCTGAACCCCTGCGTCACCCTTTTCCTGAAACGGCTGGCCTCAGCTTTTTGCAGTATTTTTGCCATGGGAGCCAACTGACATGGAACGTCTGACACGCATTTTGGCCGCACTGACCCGCTGGGGTCTGGGCCTGTGCGCGTTGGTTCTGGTATTGATGGCGTTGTACGTCAGTCTTGGCCGGGAACTCACGCCACTGGTGGCCGAATACCGCACCGATATCGAAGACAAGGCCAGCGCCGCCCTGGGTCTGCCGCTGCAGATCGGCGAGTTGGAAGGCAACTGGAGCGGATTTGCACCGATCCTGCTGGCCCACGATGTGATGGTCGGCAGCGGCGCCAATGCCCTGCGCCTGGATCGGGTGCGTGCAGTGCCTGATCTGTGGGCCAGCCTGATGGCCCGCGAAGTGCGCATCGCCCATCTTGAACTCAACGGTTTGAAGATCAGCCTCAAGGAAGGCGAGGACGGAAAGTGGGCGCTGGAAGGCTTGCCGGTGCAGCAGGATCAGCCCATGGATCCCGAGCAACTGTTCAACCGCATGCAAATGATTCAGCAACTGTCGGTGCTCGACAGCCAAGTGACCTTGCAGCCGCGGGAGCAGGCACCGCTGACCTTCACGTATGTCGGCCTCAATCTCAAGACCGGCACCAGCCGCCAGCGCCTCGATGCACGATTGACCTTGCCTGACGGCCAGCCCGTGGCGCTTAGCCTGCGCACGCGGATTCGTCCGAGTCAGTGGCAGAGCAGCGAAGTGGAAGGTTATGTCAGCCTGCCGCAGAGTGACTGGTCGAAATGGCTGCCCGAGCGCCTGACCCAGCAATGGAATTTCTCCGAGATCAAGGCCGGCGGCGAGCTGTGGGTCAACTGGCGCGAGGGGGCGTTGCAGAGTGCTGCGATCCGCCTCAATGCGCCGCAACTGACCGGTGCCTACGCCGAACGCAAGCCGATCCAGATCAACAATCTGGCGCTCAACGGCTATTTCCAGCGCGGTCCCGAGGGGGCCACTGTCACGTTTGATTCGCTGGCGATGAATTTCGGCGAAACCCGTTGGGAATCGCATGTGCAGATCAAACAGACTGCCGCCACCGACAAGAACGAAGAGCTCTGGCATCTGCAGGCCGACCGGCTCGACCTGACCCCGATCACTCCTTTGCTCAATGCCCTCGGCCCGTTGCCCCAAGGCTTCGCCACCGTGGTCGAGCGCCTGAAAGTCACCGGCGGGCTGCGTAACGTGCTGCTGGATTTCCGGCCGAACGCCACCGACGACAGCAAATTCGGCTTTGCCGCCAACCTTGATCAAGTCGGCTTCGACGCCTACCACGGCGCGCCCGCGGCACGGAATGTCAGCGGCAGCCTTACCGGCAATCTCGGCGGCGGCGAGCTGCGCATGGACAGCAAGGACTTCGTCCTGCACCTTGATCCGATCTTCGCCAAGCCATGGCAATACATTCAGGCCAACGCCCGGTTGACCTGGAAGCTCGATAAAGAAGGTTTCACTCTGATCGCACCGTACCTGAAGGTGCTCGGCGAGGAAGGCAAGATTGCCGGCGACTTCCTGATCCGCCTGCATTTCGATCACAGCCAGGAAGACTACATGGACCTGCGGGTCGGCCTGGTGGATGGCGACGGTCGCTACACCGCCAAGTACCTGCCGGAAGTCCTGAGCCCGGCCCTCGACGAGTGGCTGCGCACGGCGATTCTCAAGGGCGCGGTAGATCAGGGCTTCTTCCAGTATCAGGGTTCGCTGAACAAGAACGCCGGGGAAGCGGATCGCAGCATCAGCCTGTTCTTCAAGGTGCACGACGCCGAGCTGGCGTTCCAGCCGGGCTGGCCGCACGTGAGCAAGGTCAGCGGTGACGTGTTCATCGAAGACAGCGGTGTGCGGATTCTCGCCAGCAAGGGCCAATTGCTCGACACCCAGGTCAGCGATGTCTTCGTCAATATTCCCCATGTGCCGAGCGGCGAGCACAGCCATATGTTCCTCGACGGCACCTTCGCGGGTGGGTTGGGCGATGGCCTGAAGATTCTTCAGGAAGCACCGATCGGCACCGCCGATACCTTCGCTGGCTGGGAAGGCGCGGGTGATCTGCAGGGCAAGCTCAAACTCGATGTGCCGTTGGCCAAGGGCGATCAGCCGAAAATCCTCGTCGACTTCAAAACCGCCAATGCGCGATTGAAGCTGGCGGAGCCGAAGCTCGAACTGAGCCAGCTCAAGGGTGATTTCCGCTTCGACAGCGCCAAGGGCCTGAGCGGGCAGAACATCAGTGCCCGGGCCTTCGACAAACCGGTCACTGCGCAGATCTTCGCCGACGGCGGCCCCGGCAAACTCAAGACCCGGGTGGCGGCGTCGGGGCAGGTCGAGGTCAAGAAACTCACCGACTGGCTGGGCGTGACTCAACCGTTGCCGGTGTCCGGGACTGTCCCTTATCAACTGCAATTGAATCTGGACGATGCCGACAGCCAGTTGATGGTCAGTTCAAGCCTGAAGGGCGTGGCAGTGGATCTGCCGGCGCCGTTCGGCATGGCGGCCGATGTCGGGCGTGACACTGTGTTCCGCATGACGTTACAGGGGCAGGAGCGGCGTTACTGGGTCAACTACGATCAACTGGCCAACCTCACCTTCGCCGCGCCACCAGGCAATTTCGCCGATGGCCGTGGCGAGTTGTTCCTTGGCGCCGGCGAAGCGGTGTTGCCGGGTAACAAAGGCTTGCGGATACGCGGCGTGTTGTCCGAGCTGGATGTCAAACCCTGGCAGGATCTGCTGGACAAGTACGCCGGCCAGGATCCAGGCGGCAACGCCAAGCAGTTGCTCAGCAGCGCGGACTTCAAGATCGGCAAGCTTACGGCTTTCGGCACCACGCTGGATCAGGCGGCAGTGCAGGTTAATCGCAAGCCCGGCGCCTGGGCTTTGGCCCTCGACAGTCAGCAGGCCAAAGGCACGGCCGGCATTCCCGACGCCAAGGGCGCGCCGATTGCGGTGAACCTGCAATACGTGCGGTTGCCGGCACCGGACCCTACGGTGCAGGCCGACGAGAATGCGCCGGACCCGCTGGCCTCGGTCGATCCGAGCAAGATTCCGGCGCTGGATATCACCATCAATCAATTGTTCCAGGGCCAGGATCTGGTCGGCGGCTGGTCGCTCAAGGTTCGGCCGACCGCCAAGGGCATCGCCCTGAACAACCTCGATCTGGGCCTCAAGGGCATTCTTTTGCAGGGCAGTGGTGGCTGGGAAGGAACGCCCGGTGCCACGAGTAGTTGGTACAAGGGGCGGATCGGCGGCAAGAACCTCGCCGATGTGCTCAAGGGCTGGGGTTTTGCGCCGAGCGTGACCAGCGAAGAGTTCCACATGGATGTCGACGGCCGCTGGCCGGGCTCGCCGGCGTGGCTGGCGACGAAGCGCTTCTCTGGCACCCTCGATGCGTCGCTGAACAAAGGCCAGTTTGTTGAAGTGGAGGGCGGTGCACAGGCATTGCGCGTGTTCGGTCTGCTCAACTTCAACTCGATTGGCCGGCGTTTGCGCCTCGACTTCTCCGACCTGTTCGGCAAAGGCCTGAGCTATGACCGGGTCAAGGGATTGCTGGTGGCTAACAACGGCGTGTATGTGACGAGAGAACCGATCAAGTTGACCGGGCCTTCGAGCAACCTGGAACTGGACGGCACGCTGGATCTGGTGGGCGACAAGGTGGATGCCAAATTGCTGGTGACTTTGCCGGTGACCAACAACCTGCCGATTGCCGCGCTGATTGTCGGCGCGCCGGCGGTCGGCGGCGCATTGTTTCTGATCGACAAGCTGATCGGCGATCGCGTGGCGCGGTTCGCCAGCGTCAAATACACCGTCAAAGGCCCATGGAAAGAGCCTAAAATCACCTTCGACAAGCCTTTTTGAACAGCCAGCCCCTGAACCGATGGAGTAGCATGGCCGCATACCTCTTGCGGAGTGCGCCATGTCTTTAGCGGTGATTCAAATGGTCAGCCAGAGCGATGTGCTGGCCAATCTGCGCGATGCCCGACGTTTGCTCGAACAGGCGGCCAACGCCGGTGCGAAGCTGGCCGTGCTGCCGGAAAACTTCGCCGCCATGGGCCGTCGCGACATCGCCGACATCGGCCGCGCCGAAGCGCTCGGCGAAGGCCCGATCCTGCCGTGGTTGAAACAGACCGCCCGCGACCTCAGGTTATGGATTGTGGCCGGCACCTTGCCGTTACCGCCGGTGGGGCAGCCCGAGGCGAAGTCCCATGCCTGCTCGTTGCTGGTGAACGATCAGGGCGAAATCGTTGCTCGCTATGACAAGTTGCATCTGTTTGATGTCGATGTGGCGGACAATCGCGGCCGTTACCGCGAATCCGATGACTATGCTTATGGCAGTGGCGTGGTGGTTGCGGACACGCCGGTCGGCCGAATCGGCCTGACGGTGTGCTACGACCTGCGCTTCCCGGAGCTGTACAGCGAATTGCGCGCAGCCGGGGCCGAACTGATTACCGCACCGTCGGCCTTCACCGCGGTGACGGGGGCGGCCCACTGGGATGTACTGATCCGCGCGCGAGCCATTGAAACCCAGTGTTACGTGCTGGCGGCAGCCCAGGGCGGGACGCATCCGGGGCCGCGGGAAACCTTTGGCCACGGGGCGATTGTCGATCCGTGGGGCCGCGTGCTGGCACAGCAAGAGCAAGGCGAAGCCGTGTTGCTGGCCGAACGCGACAGCAATGAACAAGCGTCCATCCGGGCGCGAATGCCGGTGACGGGTCATCGGCGGTTTTTTTCGCAGGGCGCACAGCGACCTGCTTCAGAACACGAATTTAAGGCGTAAAACCTATGAGCGAGTTGTTGTCCTCAGTCAGTGATCACCTGTTGGCGCCCGGCGGCGTGACGATCGAGAGCCTGCAAGGCGTGCTCGGTGATCTGGCGGGTCCAGGCATCGATGCGGCCGACCTGTATTTCCAGGGGCAGATATCCGAGTCCTGGTCGCTGGAAGACGGCATCGTCAAGGAAGGCAGTTTCAACCTCGACCAGGGTGTTGGCGTGCGGGCGCAGTCGGGTGAGAAAACCGGTTTCGCCTACAGCAATGCGATCACCCTCGAAGCCCTCGGCGCAGCGGCCCGTGCGGCCCGTTCGATTTCCCGCGCCGGGCAGAACGGCACGGTGCAGGCGTTCAGCAGCCAGGACGTCGCCCAGTTGTATGCGCCGGACAACCCGCTGGAAGTCCTGAGCCGCGCTGAAAAAGTCGAATTGCTCAAGCGCATCGACGTAGCGACCCGCGCCCTCGATCCGCGTATCCAGCAGGTCAGCGTAAGCATGGCCGGAGTCTGGGAGCGCATTCTGGTGGCCTCGACCGACGGCGGCCTGGCTGCCGATGTGCGTCCGCTGGTGCGCTTCAACGTCAGCGTGATCGTCGAGCAGAACGGCCGTCGCGAGCGTGGCGGTCATGGCGGCGGCGGGCGTACCGACTACCGTTATTTCCTCGCCGAAGACCGCGCCATGGGTTATGCCCGTGAAGCGTTGCGTCAGGCGTTGGTGAATCTGGAAGCGATTCCGGCACCGGCCGGCACCTTGCCGGTGGTTCTGGGTTCGGGCTGGTCCGGCGTGCTGCTGCACGAAGCGGTCGGTCACGGTCTGGAGGGCGATTTCAACCGCAAGGGCAGTTCGGCCTACAGCGGGCGCATGGGCGAGATGGTTGCATCAAAACTTTGCACCATCGTCGATGACGGCACGTTGGCCGGTCGTCGCGGTTCCCTGAGCGTCGACGACGAAGGTACGCCGACCGAGTGCACCACGCTGATCGAAAACGGCGTACTCAAGGGTTATATGCAGGACAAGCTCAATGCGCGGCTGATGGGCGTGGCCCGCACCGGCAACGGTCGCCGTGAATCCTATGCGCACCTGCCGATGCCACGGATGACCAACACCTACATGCTTGGCGGCCAGAGCGATCCGGCGGAAATCATCGCGTCGGTGAAGAAGGGCATCTACTGCGCCAACCTCGGCGGCGGTCAGGTCGACATCACCAGCGGCAAGTTCGTGTTCTCCACCAGCGAGGCTTACCTGATCGAAGACGGCAAGATTACCGCGCCAGTCAAAGGCGCAACGTTGATCGGCAACGGCCCGGAAGCGATGAGCCGGGTGTCGATGGTCGGTAATGATCTGGCGCTGGACAGCGGTGTGGGGACTTGCGGCAAGGATGGGCAGTCGGTGCCGGTGGGTGTCGGTCAGCCGACCCTGAAAATCGATGCGATCACCGTGGGTGGCACGGGCGCGTAAGAAGGGATGGAGCTTCGGGTGGCGCGCGGTGCGGCCACCCGGTGGCGAATATCAACGCAGGCCGCGTTGAGTCTCGTCCAGCTCACGGATGTACTTGAAGATCTTGCGGCTCGAGGCAGGAGGTTTGTTTTGCGCAACCTCGTGCTGGGCCTGACGGATCAGGGAACGCAGTTGCTGGCGGTCGGCGTCCGGGTAATCGACGACGAATTTCTCCAGCACGGCATCGTCACCGGCGATCAGGCGGTCACGCCAGCGTTCGAGGTTGTGGAAACGCTCGTTGTACTGACGGGTAGAGGCATCGAGTTGATCGAGCAAGGTGAGAATCGCGTCAGTGTCCTGATCGCGCATCAGTTTGCCGATGAACTGCAAGTGCCGTTTACGCGCGATGTTCGCGGTGTGCTTGGGCGCATCGGCCAGGGCCCGGCGCAGGGCGTCGGTCAATGGCAGTTTTGCCTGCAAGTCGGGCTTGAGCGTTGTAAGGCGCTCGCCAAGGTCAACCAGAGCATGCAGCTCGCGTTTGACCTGGGATTTGCTTTTTTCTCCCGTATCGAGGGAGTCGTCGTAAGAATCAACCATGGTGGCAGTCCGCAAAGAAACGCCGCCATGATAACCAGTCGGGGGGCGCTTGTCCGGCCCGGTCGCTCGAAGGCCCCAGCCGAAAGCAGAATTTGAGTGGAGATGAGCATGAGTGCAGTTGAAAGCGTCGGCCCACAGGCATTGCCGGCACTGCAGGAACAGGTCGAGCAGATCATCGCCGAAGCCAAGCGTCAGGGTGCCAGTGCCTGTGAAGTAGCGGTATCGCTGGAGCAGGGCCTGTCGACGTCGGTTCGTCAACGTGAAGTCGAAACGGTCGAGTTCAACCGCGATCAGGGTTTTGGCATCACGCTGTACGTCGGCCAGCGCAAGGGCTCGGCCAGTACATCCGCCACCGGGCCGGATGCGATTCGCGAAACCGTCGCTGCGGCGCTGGCGATTGCCAAGCACACTTCCGAAGACGAAGCCTCGGGGTTGGCCGATGCCGCGCTGATGGCCCGGGATATCCAGGATTTCGACCTGTTCCACCAATGGGACATCACCCCGGAGCAGGCCATCGAGAAGGCACTGCTCTGCGAAGCCGCCGCGTTCGACGCCGATGCACGCATCAAGAATGCCGATGGCACCACGTTGAGCACCCATCAGGGCTGCCGTGTGTACGGCAACAGCCACGGTTTCATCGGTGGTTACGCTTCGACCCGACACAGCCTGAGCTGCGTGATGATTGCCGAAGCCGATGGCCAGATGCAGCGCGATTACTGGTATGACGTGAACCGTCAGGGCAGCTTGCTGGCGGATCCGGTGAGCATTGGCCAGCGCGCGGCACAGCGCGCAGCGAGCCGTCTGGGTGCGCGTCCGGTGCCGACCTGCGAAGTGCCGGTTTTGTTTTCGGCGGAACTGGCGGGTGGGTTGTTCGGCAGCTTCCTGTCGGCGATTTCCGGCGGCAGTCTGTACCGTAAATCGTCTTTCCTCGAAGGCACCCTGGGGCAGAAGCTGTTCCCGGAATGGCTGACCATCGACGAGCGTCCGCACCTGATGCGCGCCATGGGCAGTGCTTCCTACGATGGTGACGGCCTGGCGACCTATGCCAAACCGTTCGTCGAGAAAGGCGAGTTGGTCTCGTACATCCTTGGCACCTATTCCGGTCGCAAACTGGGCATGCCGAGCACCGCCAACGCGGGCGGCGTGCACAACCTGTTCGTCACCCATGGCGATGAAGACCAGGCTGCCTTGCTGCGGCGCATGGGGCGTGGACTGCTGGTCACCGAACTGATGGGCCATGGCCTGAACATGGTGACTGGTGATTACTCGCGCGGTGCGGCGGGTTTCTGGGTCGAGAACGGTGAAATCCAGTTCGCGGTGCAGGAAGTGACCATCGCCGGCAACATGCGTGACATGTTCAAGCAGATCGTCGCGGTGGGTAACGATCTGGAACTGCGCAGCAACATTCGCACTGGTTCGGTGTTGATCGAGAAGATGACTGTCGCGGGCAGCTAAGCCCCAGGCAGGTACAAAAAAAGGCGTGTCATCCGATTGGGTGGCGCGCCTTTTTTGTGTCCGCAAACTTTTCGGGTTGATCAGGGCAGCAAAAAAGCCACTCTTGTTTTGGTTCTCATTATCATCTAATAATAAATCTCATTATCGGATGAGCCCAGAATCATGAGTTCTGCCTTGCACGAGCAGCCGTACCTCGAAAGCTGGCGCTGGATGAGTCGCCAGATCCGTTGCGCGATGGATCCCGACGAACCGCGCCTGATCGAACACTACCTGGCTGAAGGCCGGTATCTGGCCTGCTGCACGGCGACCTCGCCCTGGACGGTCGCCGAAACCTCTTTCCGTCTGCTGCTCGACACGGCCACCGACATCGCGTTGCCGTGGCACTGGCGCAGCCTCTGCCTCGATCAAGCCTGGCGCCCGCTGCGTGAAATGGAGCGCCTGTCACTGTGCAAATGCCGGCTCAAACGCTGGCAAAGCTACACCTGGCAGCTCGCCACCTGCGAGTTGCAACCCTCGATTCCTCTTATTGAACTGGTGCAAGGATTTTCAGATGACCAAGACACGTATTGAGCGCGACAGCATGGGCGAACTGCAGGTGCCGGTGGACGCTCTCTACGGCGCGCAGACCCAGCGCGCAGTGGATAACTTCCCGATCAGCGGCAAACCGATGCCGACCCAGTTCATCCGCGCCCTGATTCTGGCGAAAGCGGCTGCCGCACGCGCCAACGTCGAACTTAACCAGCTCAGCGCCGCGCAAGGCAAAGCCATCAGCGATGCCGCACAAGGTCTGCTGGAAGACGACTTCATGCAGCATTTCCCGGTGGATATCTTCCAGACCGGCTCCGGCACCAGTTCCAACATGAACGCCAACGAAGTGATCGCCACCCTGGCCAGCCGCCTGCTCGAAGAGCCGGTGAACGCCAACGACCACGTCAACTGCGGGCAGAGCAGCAACGACATCATTCCGACCACCATCCACGTCAGCGCGGCGTTGGCCCTGCACGAACAACTGTTGCCGGCGTTGCTGCATCTGGTGCAAGTGATCGAGCGCAAGGCCGAGCAGGTGCATCACCACGTCAAGACCGGCCGCACCCACTTGATGGACGCCATGCCGGTGCGCATGAGTCAGGTGCTCAACGGTTGGGCGCAGCAACTCAAGGCCAATATCGGTCACCTGCAGGATTTGCTGCCAAGCCTGCAATCCTTGGCCCAGGGCGGCACGGCGGTCGGTACCGGGATCAACGCGCATCCAGAATTTGCTGCGCGCTTCAGCCGCCAATTGAGCCAGTTGACCAACGTCCAGTTCACACCGGGCAAGGATCTGTTCGCTCTGATCGGCTCGCAAGACACTGCCGTGGCCGTGTCGGGCCAGCTCAAGGCCACCGCCGTGTCGCTGATGAAAATCGCCAACGACCTGCGCTGGATGAACTCCGGCCCGCTCGCCGGTCTCGGTGAAATCGAACTGGAAGGGCTGCAGCCGGGTTCCTCGATCATGCCGGGCAAGGTCAATCCGGTGATTCCGGAAGCCACCGCCATGGTGGCCGCGCAAGTGATCGGCAACGATTCGGTGATCACCATCGCCGGTCAGTCGGGCAATTTCGAATTGAACGTGATGCTGCCGATCATCGCCCAGAACCTGCTGAGCAGCATCGAGTTGCTGGCCAATTCCAGCCGTCTGCTGGGCGACAAGGCCATCGCCAGCTTCAAGGTCAACGAGTCGCGCCTCAAGGAAGCGCTGTCGCGCAACCCTATTCTGGTGACCGCGCTCAACCCGATCATCGGTTACCAGAAGGCTGCCGAGATCGCCAAGCAGGCCTACAAACAAGGTCGTCCGGTGATTGATGTCGCGCTGGAGCACACCGACCTGTCGCGCAGCCAGCTGGAAGAGTTGCTCAATCCCGAGAAACTCACCGCCGGCGGCGTGTAAGCACCGCAACCGCTTTGGAGGTTCACCATGGAGCACTGGAAACGCACGATCGAACGGGCCAATCGCTGCTTCATGCTGGGCGAGCTGATCGATGCCCGCGAGGCTTACCTGCAAGCCCTGGCTTTGGCACAGGTGTTGTTCGAGCGCTGGGCCGATGCCGACGAAGCGGTGGCGGCCTGCGTCATTTCTCATCACAACCTGGCCGACCTGCATCTGCGCCTGAACCAGCCGGAGGAGAGCGCCGAGTACCTGTGCGCGATCCATCAACGACTGTTGCAGACCATGCAGGACGAGCGCCTGCGCCCGGCGCTGCGTGAAGCGGCCCTTCGCCAGAGCAGCAAGACCTACGTCGAGCTGCTCAATTTCATCAGCGAACACGGCGAATACCCGCGCACCCAACGCTTGCTGCACCCGGATACCGGCAATGCGCGCCGCGTGCCTGCCCAACATCACCATGGAGTCCACTGAAATGGCTTTTACCCTGCCAGTCTTGCCTTACGCCTACGACGCACTGGAACCGCACATCGATGCGCAAACCATGGAGATCCACTACACCAAGCATCATCAGACTTATATCAACAATCTGAACGCTGCGGTCGAGGGCACCGAATTCGCGGACTGGCCGGTGGAGAAGCTGGTCGCCAGCGTCCAGCAACTGCCGGAAAAGCTTCGTGCGGCGGTGATCAACCAGGGCGGCGGTCATGCCAACCATTCGCTGTTCTGGGAAGTGATGGTGCCCAACGGCGGTGGCAAACCTGACGGTGCGCTGGCCAAGGCGATCGATGAGCAACTGGGCGGCCTCGACAGCTTCAAGGAAGCCTTCACCAAAGCCGCGCTGACCCGCTTCGGCAGTGGCTGGGCGTGGCTCAGCGTCAACCCGGAAAAGAAACTGGTGGTGGAAAGCAGCGGTAACCAGGACAGCCCGCTGATGAACGGCAACACGCCGATACTCGGCCTCGACGTGTGGGAGCACGCCTACTATCTGCGTTATCAGAACCGTCGGCCGGAATACATCAGCGCGTTCTACAACGTGATCAACTGGCCGGAAGTCGCTGCGCGCTATCAGGCCGCGCTGGTTTAAGTCTCCTATAAAAACAATCCAAGGGTGACTATGGGCACTGAAACACTGGCGATCGGAAGTGGGCGTATGTTTCGTTACGCAATCGGTTCGCTGTTGCTGTTGGCGGGCATGACCTTGCTGGTCGCCCACGGACTGGAATGGCTGAATCTGGAACCGAAGTTGTCGCGGGCATTGCAGGGCGGCGCGATCTGCGCCCTCGGCACCGCACTCGGCGCGGTTCCGGTGCTGGTGATCCGCAACATGCCCCAGGCGCTGGGCGATACGCTGCTGGGTTTTGGCGCCGGCGTGATGCTGGCAGCGACCGCGTTTTCGTTGATCGTCCCGGGAATCGCTGCCGCCGAAAGTCTGGGTCTGAGCCCGTGGGGTGCCAGCGGTCTGATCTGCTTCGGCATCATGCTCGGAGCATTCGGCCTGTATCTGGTTGATCGCAAGGTGTCCGGCGCTTCGCCGGAAATGCTCATCGGCACTGTCGAGCATCCGGTGATTCCGCCACGTATCTGGTTGTTCGTGTTTGCCATCATTGCCCATAACATCCCGGAAGGCATGGCCGTCGGTGTTTCCGCTGGCGGTGGCATGCCGGATGCTGACAGCCTGGCGATGGGCATCGCCTTGCAGGATGTGCCGGAAGGACTGGTCATTGCGCTGGTGTTGGCCGGAGCCGGGATGTCGCGGGTCAAGGCGTTTCTGATCGGGGCGGCATCGGGCCTGGTCGAGCCGGTGTTTGCACTGCTGTGTGCATGGCTGGTCAGCCTGGCGGAACTGTTATTACCCCTGGGACTGGCGCTGGCGGCCGGGGCAATGCTGTTGGTGGTGACTCACGAAGTGATCCCGGAGTCGCGGCGCAATGGTCACGACAAGCTGGCGAGCCTGGGATTGTTGATCGGGTTCTGCCTGATGATGGTGATGGATACGGCGTTGGGATGAGAGGGAGGCTTGCTCCCTCCCTCGACACTAAAGGCTTTCAACCGCCTTCGTCGAAGTAGTTGTTGATCAGCGCGACCAGCGCATCCATGGCTTCCTGTTCCTGATGACCCTCAGTACTCAGGTGGATTTTGGTGCCCTTGCCGGCGGCGAGCATCATCATCGCCATGATGCTTTTGCCATCAACCGTGGTTTCCGGGGTGCGGCCCACTCTGATCGTGCAGTCGGGATATTGACCCGCCACGCCAACGAACTTTGCCGACGCCCGGGCATGCAGGCCCAGCTTGTTGATGATTTCGATTTCCAGAGCAGGCATCGCGGTGTGAATCCTTTAGCTGAGGTCGCGGTGGCGAACCTGGACGTTCTTCAGGGTTTTCTGCAGGGCCTGACCCAGGCGTTCGGTCAGGTAGACGGAACGGTGGTGTCCGCCGGTGCAGCCAATGGCAATGGTCACATAAGCGCGATTGCTCGCAGCGAAGCGCGGCAGCCATTTGAACAGGTACGCATAGATGTCCTGGAACATCTCTTCGACCTCCGGCTGCGCCGCCAGGTATTCCGCCACAGGCTCATCGAGCCCGGATTGTGCGCGTAATTCCGGTTTCCAGTACGGATTGGGCAGGCAGCGTACATCGAACACCAGATCCGCATCCACCGGCATGCCGCGTTTGAAACCGAACGACTCCACCAGAAATGCAGTCCCCGGCTCCGGTTGGTTCAACAGTCGCAGCTTGATGGTATCGCGCAGCTGGTAGAGGTTCAGATTGGTGGTATTGACCTTCAGGTCGGCCAGATCGGCGATCGGGCCCAGCAGCGCGGTTTCGTCGTTGATGGCTTCGGCCAGCGAGCGATTGGCATTGCTGAGCGGGTGGCGACGACGGGTTTCCGAAAAACGTTTGAGCAACGTTTCGTCATCGGCGTCCAGGTACAGGACATCACACTGGATGTGCCGGCTGCGCACTTCCTCGAGCAACTCTGGAAAGCGTGACAGATGGCTCGGCAGGTTGCGGGCGTCGATCGAGACCGCCACCTGTGGCTGGAGCATTTCGGTATGAACCAGCGCGCGCTCGGCGAGGTCTGGCAACAAGCCGGCTGGCAGGTTGTCAATGCAGTAGTAGCCGTTGTCCTCAAGGACATCCAGGGCGGTACTTTTACCCGAGCCGGAACGGCCACTGACAATGATCAAGCGCATGGTTACGGCCTGTTCTGTTCTTCCAGTACAACCTGGTACAAGGCTTCGTTGCTTGGCGCGCTGCGCAGTCTGTCGCGCACGTCCTTGCGGTCGAGCATGCTGGCGATCTGGCGTAACAGCTCCAGGTGCGCATCGGTGGCGGCTTCCGGCACCAGCAGGACGAACAACAGGTCCACAGGCGCGCCGTCGATAGCGTCGAAATCGATAGGGGCATCAAGGTGCATCAGCGCACTGATCGGCGCTTCGCAGCCCTTGAGGCGGCAGTGAGGAATGGCGATGCCGTTGCCAAAACCGGTGGAACCCAGTTTTTCACGGGCAATCAATGCCTCGAAGACATCTTGCATCTCCAGATCCGGAACTTCCCGGGCGATCAGGTTGGCAATTTGTTCGAGGGCTTTCTTTTTACTGCCGCCCGGCACGTTCACCAGGGAACGGCCGGGGGTCAGGATACTTTCAAGTCGGATCATGGGGGTGGGGGTTATCGACCGGTAGCGCCCTGAAGCAGGCTCTGGGTCTTTTCCTTATGCTTTTTGAGTTGTTTATCAAGCTTGTCGGTCAACGCGTCGATCGCAGCGTACATATCGGTATGTTCCGCATTTGCGACGACCTCGTTGCCGGGAATATGCAGCGTGGCTTCGATTTTCTGCTTCAGCTTTTCGACGCACATCGTGACCTGTACGTTGGTGATCTTGTCGAAATGCCCTTCGAGCTTCTTGAGCTTGAGCTCGATGTACTCGCGCAGAGGCTGGGTAACTTCCAGTTGGTGTCCACTGATGTTGACTTGCATACAGCTTCTCCTTCGTTGCCAGTGCATAAAGCGGCAGGCCGAAGAGCCTGCCACTGGAACGCTGTAACGTGGCTTACATCAACCGCTTGCGTTCGCTCGAAGGCGCGATCCCGAGGGATTCGCGGTACTTGGCGACGGTGCGGCGAGCCACCTGAATGCCTTGTGCCTCCAGTAAACCAGCGATCTTGCTGTCACTCAACGGCTTTTTCTGATTTTCCGCGGCAACCAGTTTCTTGATGATCGCGCGGATCGCCGTGGACGAGCATTCACCGCCTTCTGAGGTGCTCACATGGCTGGAGAAAAAGTATTTCAGTTCATATATGCCCCGTGGGGTATGCATGAATTTCTGCGTGGTCACCCGGGAAATCGTCGACTCGTGCATGCCAACCGCCTCTGCAATGTCGTGCAGGACCAGCGGCTTCATGGCTTCGTCGCCGTACTCCAGAAAGCCGCGCTGATGCTCGACGATCTGGGTGGCTACTTTCATCAGGGTTTCGTTGCGGCTCTGCAGGCTCTTGATGAACCAGCGAGCTTCCTGCAACTGATTGCGCATGAAGGTATTGTCGGCGCTGGTGTCGGCACGGCGCACGAAACCGGCGTATTGGGCGTTGACCCGCAGGCGCGGTACCGATTCCTGGTTCAGCTCGACCAGCCAGCGCTCGTTGTCCTTGCGCACGATGACGTCAGGCACCACGTACTCGGCTTCGGTGGATTCGATCTGCGAGCCTGGGCGCGGATTGAGGCTCTGCACCAGTTCGATGACCTGGCGCAGTTCATCTTCCTTGAGCTTCATGCGCCGCATCAGCTGGCTGTAGTCGCGGCTGCCGAGCAGGTCAATGTAATCGGTGACCAGACGTTTGGCCTCGGCCAGCCAAGGGGTCTTGGCCGACAGCTGGCGCAATTGCAGCAGCAGGCATTCGCCCAGGTTGCGTGCGCCGATGCCTGCCGGCTCGAATTGCTGGATGCGGTGCAGGACGGCTTCGATCTCGTCCAGCTCGATGTCGAGCTCGGGATCGAAGGCTTCGAGAATTTCTTCGAGGGTTTCGTCCAGGTAGCCCTGATTGTTGATGCAATCGATCAGGGTGACGGCGATCAGGCGATCGGTGTCGGACATCGGTGCGAGGTTCAACTGCCATAGCAGGTGGCTTTGCAGGCTCTCGCCGGCGGAGGTGCGGGTGGTGAAGTCCCACTCGTCATCGTCGCTGCTCGGCAGGCTGCTTGCGCTGGTCTGGTAGACGTCTTCCCAGGCGGTGTCCACGGGCAGTTCGTTGGGGATTCGCTCGTTCCATTCGCCGTCTTCGAGGTTGTCGACTGTCGGCGCGGTCTCCTGATAAGAAGGTTCCTGGATCTCGGTGTTGGGCTTCTGTTCGGCGTTGTCGGCCATGGGATCGGAGTTGTCGAAGTCGTCGCCGTCTTCCTGGCGTTCGAGCATCGGATTGGATTCCAGAGCCTCCTGGATTTCCTGTTGCAGATCCAGGGTCGACAATTGGAGCAGGCGGATGGCCTGTTGCAGCTGCGGTGTCATCGTCAGCTGCTGGCCCATTCTCAAGACTAGCGATGGTTTCATGGCAGGGGCTTAACACCTTATTCGCCGGCGCTATGCGCCATCCACTACAGGGCGCCGGAGCGCCAAACTTAAGCAAATTATATGCCTGAAACTGTCGTGTTTGCCTAGAGCGCTGTAACAATAAAAGCGTATAAAAAAGCGCTTCAACGTTACAGCACCCGGACGGCTGGTCGAATACCGTCGAGCTTACAGGCGGAACTCGTGGCCCAGGTAGACTTCCTTCACCAGATCGTTGGCGAGGATGGTCGCGGAGTCGCCTTCGGCGATCAACTGGCCATCGTTGACGATGTAGGCGGTTTCGCAGATATCCAGCGTCTCACGGACGTTGTGGTCGGTGATCAGTACACCGATGCCCTTGGCCTTGAGGTGGTGGATGATCTGCTTGATGTCGCCGACCGAGATCGGGTCGACACCGGCGAACGGTTCGTCGAGCAGGATGAATTTCGGTGCCGTGGCCAGTGCACGGGCGATTTCCACCCGGCGGCGCTCACCACCGGACAGGCTCATGCCGAGGTTGTCGCGGATGTGGCTGATGTGGAATTCCTGCAGCAGGCTTTCCAACTCCTTGCGACGACCGGCCTTGTCGAGCTCCTGACGGGTCTCAAGGATGGCCATGATGTTGTCGGCTACCGACAGTTTGCGGAAGATCGACGCTTCTTGCGGCAGATAGCCGATACCGGCCTTGGCGCGACCGTGCATCGGCTGGTGGCTGACGTCCAGATCGTCGATCAGTACGCGACCCTGATCGGCCTGGACCAGACCGACGATCATGTAGAAGCAGGTGGTCTTGCCGGCGCCATTCGGGCCGAGCAGGCCGACGATCTGACCGCTGTCGATCGACAGGCTGACGTCGCGCACGACCTGGCGGCTTTTATAGGCCTTGGCCAGGTGCTGAGCTTTCAGAGTTGCCATTACTGGGTTTTCTCGTCGGTTTTCTTCTTCGGCTGGATCACCATGTCAATGCGCGGACGCGCTTCGGTGACCTTGTTGCCGGTGGCACGACCAGCGCTGGCCAGCTTTTTCACCGTGTCATAGACGATTTTCTCGCCCTGAGTGGTGTTGTTGTCCTTGTCGACGACTTTCGCCTTGTCGATCAGCACAACGCGGTTTTGCGCGGCGTGGTACTGAATGGTCACGCCCCAGCCCTGTACAGGCTTGGTGTCGCCCGCCGTCTGCAACTGCTCGAAGTAGGCAAGGTTGCCCACCGAGGTCACGACGTCGATATCGCCGGTCTGGGTGCGGGTGATGGTCACGGTGTTGCCTTTGACGATCATCGAACCCTGAGTGATGATCACGTCACCTTTATAGGTAGCAACGCCGTTCTTGTCGTCCAGCTGGGCATCGTCGGCCTGAATACGGATTGGCTGCTCTTGATCGTTCGGCAGAGCCCAGGCGCTCACGCTTCCCAGTGCTGCGCCCAGACTGAGCAAAATAGGGAGGGTTTTAACGAGCCTCATACTGTCCTCTTACGTTCGATAGCAGGTGTATCCTGCTTTCCTTCAAATACGCTTTCATTCCTACGCCAGTCGATACACCGCCAGCGCCGTCGATTCTAACGGGTTGCTGGGTCTGCGCATATTGCTGCTGCGGGAACACCGTCATGCGAGTGGAGGTGATCAGGGTGTCGCGGTTCTTTTCGTCGGTGCGCTTGACGCGTACCGAGTCGATCAGCTCGACCTCGGTGCCACCGGAGTTCACTTCACCGCGTTCACTGGTCACGTGCCATGGGAAATCGGTGCCACGGAACATGTTCAGATCAGGCTTGGTGACCAGTGTAATGTCGGTCGCCTTGACGTGCTCAGCCTTGTCGGACGTCATTTCGTACTGCACTTTGCCGTCTTCGAGGTACTGGATCGTGTGGGTATTGGTCGCATACCAGTCGATCGGGCTTTCCTCTGCCGAAACCGGCGGTTTGTCGAGGAAGCGTTCCGGGCTGATGTTCCAGTAGCCGACCGCACCGAATATCGCTGCGATGCAACCGAACAGCAGGATGTTGCGAAACTTTTTGCTAAACATGGTTGGACTCACAGGTACGCGTTGTTGGCGGCGTCGAGGCTGCCTTGGGCGCGCAGGATCAGTTCGCAGAATTCGCGGGCGGCACCTTCGCCGCCACGGGTCTGGGTGACGCCATGGGCGTGCTCGCGCACAAAGGGGGCGGCGTTGGCCACGGCCATGCCCAGCCCTACACGGCGGATCACCGGCAGGTCCGGCAGGTCGTCACCGAGGTAAGCCACTTGCTCATAGCTTAGGCCCAGTTGCTCCAGAAGACCGTCGAGCACGACCAGTTTGTCTTCGCGGCCCTGAAACAGGTGCGGGATCCCCAGGTTTTTTGCCCGGCGTTCGACCACCGGGGTCTTGCGACCACTGATGATGGCGGTCTGTACACCAGCATTCATCAGCATCTTGATGCCCTGGCCATCGAGTGTATTGAAAGTCTTGAACTCGCTGCCGTCTTCAAGGAAGTACAGGCGACCGTCGGTGAGGACACCGTCGACGTCGAAAACCGCCAGTTTGATGGCTTTGCCGCGTTGCAGCAGATCGGTGCTCATTTACATCACTCCTGCGCGCAGCAGATCGGAGAGATTGAAGGCGCCGATCGGGCGATCCTCTTCATCTACGACAACCAGCGCGTTGATTCGGTGGTCTTCCATGATTTTCAGGGCTTCGGCCGCGAGCATCTCGGCGCGGGCGGTCTTGCCGTGCACGGTCATTACCTGGTCGATGGTGGCGCTATGGATATCAATGCTGCGATCCAGGGTGCGGCGCAGGTCGCCGTCAGTGAAGATCCCGGCCAGTTTGCCGTCCGTTTCAAGAATGACGGTCATGCCCAGACCCTTGCGGGTCATTTCCATCAGCGCGTCCTTGAGCAGGGTGCCGCGCTGTACCTGCGGCAGTTCCTGACCGGCGTGCATGACATTTTCCACTTTCAGCAGCAGGCGTCGGCCCAGTGCGCCGCCCGGGTGGGAAAAGGCGAAATCTTCGGCAGTGAAGCCGCGCGCTTCCAGCAGCGCCACGGCCAGGGCGTCGCCCATGACCAGCGCAGCGGTGGTCGAGGAGGTCGGTGCGAGGTTCAGCGGGCAGGCTTCGTGTTCGACGTGAACGTTGAGATTGACCTCGGCAGCCTTGGCAAGCGGCGATTGCGGGTTGCCGGTGACGCTGATCAGCTGGATGCCCAGGCGCTTGATCAGTGGCAGCAGGGTGACGATTTCGTTAGTGGAGCCGGAGTTCGACAGGGCCAGAATCACGTCATCGCGAGTGATCATGCCCATGTCGCCGTGGCTGGCCTCGGCCGGGTGCACGAAAAACGCCGGGGTGCCGGTGCTGGCCAGGGTCGCGGCAATCTTGTTGCCGATGTGCCCGGACTTGCCCATACCGACCACGACAACACGGCCCTTGCTGGCCAGAATCATCTCGCAAGCGCGTACGAAATCGGCGTCGATATGGGGCAACAAGCCTTGTACGGCTTCCACTTCGAGGCGGATGGTGCGTTGTGCCGATTGAATCAGGTCGCTGGTTTGGCTCATGTCAGAAATCGTATAGCCCGATGAAAAGGCGGCGATTATAGCGGTTATGTTGAAAAGCCTCACGCAAGTTCGTCGTGCTTTGTCATTCCTCGTTACCAAAACTCTGTAAATAAGGCCTGAAGCCCTACAACTCGCCGAATGCGGGCCGGTGCAGGCCTTGGGCGCTTGCCCTTTGCAGTGATATAGTTCGCCGCCAGTTCGGCCTGCCCGGGATGTAGGGGCTTTCTTCCAGGAAGCCAGGCGTCCGAGTGAGAGGCTGCATCGCAAGGAGTTTAGATGAGTGCCGATAACGCCTACGCGGTCGAGCTGAAGGGAGTCTCCTTCAAGCGCGGTGCGCGGAGCATTTTCAATAACGTCGATATCCGCATCCCGCGCGGCAAGGTCACCGGCATCATGGGGCCTTCCGGGTGTGGCAAGACCACGCTGCTGCGCCTGATGGGCGCGCAGTTGCGGCCATCCAAAGGCGAGGTCTGGGTCAACGGCCAGAACCTGCCGAAGCTGTCGCGCAGCGATCTGTTCGATGCGCGCAAGCACATGGGCGTGCTGTTTCAGAGCGGTGCGCTGTTCACCGATCTCGATGTGTTCGAGAACGTCGCCTTCCCGCTTCGTGTTCATACCGACCTGCCGGACGAGATGATCCGCGACATCGTGCTGCTCAAATTGCAGGCGGTGGGACTGCGCGGGGCGATCGAACTGATGCCCGACGAGCTATCCGGCGGCATGAAACGCCGTGTCGCACTGGCCCGTGCCATTGCCCTCGATCCGCAGATTCTCATGTACGACGAACCGTTCGTCGGCCAGGATCCGATCGCCATGGGCGTTCTGGTTCGCCTGATCCGTCTGCTCAACGATGCCCTGGGGATCACCAGCATCGTGGTGTCCCACGATCTCGCCGAAACCGCGAGCATCGCCGACTACATCTATGTGGTCGGTGATGGGCAGGTATTGGGGCAGGGCACGCCGGACGAACTGATGAACTCGGACGATCCGCGTATCCGCCAGTTCATGACCGGTGAACCCGACGGCCCGGTGCCGTATCACTTTCCAGCGCCGGATTACCGCGCAGATCTTCTGGGGAAGCGCCGCTGATGCGCAGAATTACATTAATGGAGCGTGTACGTCGCTTCGGCCTCGCCGGAATCGACAGCGTCGCAGTGTTCGGGCGTTCGACCCTGTTCCTGTTTCATGCCTTGCTGGGTCGTGGTGGCATCGGTGGCGGTTTTGGACTGCTGGTCAAGCAACTGCACTCCGTCGGTGTGATGTCGCTGGTGATCATCGTGGTGTCCGGGATTTTCATCGGCATGGTGCTGGCGCTGCAGGGCTTCAACATCCTGTCGAGCTACGGCTCGGAGCAGGCTGTCGGGCAGATGGTGGCGCTGACCCTGCTGCGTGAACTGGGGCCGGTGGTGACCGCGCTGTTGTTCGCCGGTCGTGCCGGTTCGGCGCTGACGGCGGAAATCGGCAACATGAAATCCACCGAGCAGTTGTCCAGCCTGGAAATGATCGGGGTCGACCCGCTCAAGTACATCATCGCTCCGCGTCTGTGGGCCGGCTTCATTTCCCTGCCGGTGCTGGCGATGATCTTCAGCGTGGTCGGCATCTGGGGCGGTTCGTGGGTCGCCGTCGACTGGCTGGGCGTCTACGAAGGTTCCTACTGGTCGAACATGCAGAACAGCGTGAGCTTCGGTGACGATGTGCTCAACGGCATCATCAAAAGTGCAGTATTCGCTTTTGTCGTCACCTGGATCGCCGTATTTCAAGGCTATGACTGCGAACCCACTTCCGAGGGGATCAGTCGTGCCACCACCAAGACTGTGGTTTACGCCTCGCTGGCAGTACTCGGCCTGGACTTTATTCTGACCGCTTTGATGTTTGGAGATTTCTGATGCAAAACCGCACCCTGGAAATCGGTGTCGGCCTGTTCCTGCTGGCAGGGATCCTGGCCTTGTTGCTGCTCGCCCTGCGGGTCAGTGGCCTGTCTCCGACTTCGACCACCGATACCTACAAGCTTTACGCGTATTTCGACAATATCGCCGGTCTGACGGTCAGAGCCAAAGTGACCATGGCGGGTGTGACCATCGGCAAGGTCACCGCGATCGATCTGGACCGCGACAGCTTCACCGGTCGGGTGACCCTGCAAGTGGATAAAAGCGTCGACAATCTGCCGACCGACTCCACAGCATCTATCCTGACAGCGGGTCTGCTGGGCGAGAAATACATCGGTATCAGCGTGGGCGGGGAAGACACCCGCCTGAAGGATGGTGGAACCATCCACGACACGCAGTCGTCTCTGGTACTGGAAGACCTGATCGGTAAATTCCTGCTCAATACCGTTAGCAAAGACGCCAAATGAGGAGCTTTTGAATGATCTCTACCTTGCGACGTGGCCTGTTGGTGTTGCTTGCGGCACTGCCGCTGGTGGCTAACGCCGTGGCGGCACAATCGGCGCACGATCTGGTTCAGGACACCACGAACCGGATGCTCGCCGATCTGTCGGCCAATAAAGAGAAGTACAAGCAGGATCCGCAGGACTTCTACACCGCTTTGAACACCATCGTCGGGCCGGTCGTGGATGCCGAGGGCATTTCCAAGAGCATCATGACGGTCAAGTATTCGCGCAAGGCAACCCCGGCGCAGATGAAGACCTTCGAGGAAAACTTCAAGCGCGGCCTGTTCCAGTTCTACGGCAACGCCTTGCTCGAGTACAACAACCAGGGCATCACCGTCGATGCGCCAAAGGATGAGTCGGGCGATCGCACCAGCGTCGGCATGACCGTCAAGGGCAACAACGGCGCGATTTATCCGGTGTCGTACACCCTCGAGAAGATCAACGGCGAGTGGAAACTGCGTAACGTGATCATCAACGGCATCAACATCGGGAAACTGTTCCGTGACCAGTTCGCCGACGCGATGCAGCGCAACGGCAACGACCTGGACAAGACCATCAACGGCTGGGCCGGTGAAGTCGCCAAGGCCAAGCAGTCGGCCGAGCAGAACGAGAAGCCTGCGCAATGACCGAGTCGGCCATTCGTCTGGACGAAGCCAGTGAGCTGCAGCTCAGCGGCGTGCTGGATTATCGCACCGCCCCTGACCTGCGCGAGCAGGGCAGGGCGCTGATCAAGTCGTGCAATGCCCCGGCATTGGTGATCGATTGCTCGGCGGTGGAGAAGTCCAGCAGCGTCGGTCTGTCGCTGCTGCTGTGCTTCATTCGCGATGCCAAGGCCGCCGGCAAGGCGGTCAGCATCCGCGGGATGCCCGAAGACATGCGTGAAATTGCTCAGGTCAGCGAACTGACCGAGCTGTTGGCGCAACCCTGAACCCGCATCAATAGAGAAGCCCCCCGTCAGAGTCCTGCGCAGCGGGGTTCGCAGGCGCGGGGCTTTTTTGTATGATGTCCGAC
Source organism: Pseudomonas sp. GW456-12-10-14-LB2 (assembly GCF_002884345.1). NCBI lineage: Bacteria > Pseudomonadati > Pseudomonadota > Gammaproteobacteria > Pseudomonadales > Pseudomonadaceae > Pseudomonas > Pseudomonas sp. GW456-12-10-14-LB2. Next base: position 127,483 of record NZ_POHV01000008.1, on the reverse strand, counting down.
CCGTGCGCACAGGGCGCCGATTGAGGTTGAGCATGCAGGCCGTAGAAGTGAAGAGCTTCCTTGAAGGAAAGCTGCCAGGAACGCTGGTGGAAGTTGAAGGCGAAGGCTGCAACTTCCAGCTGAACGTGATTAGTGATGAACTGGCGGCGTTGAGCCCGGTCAAGCGTCAGCAAAGCATCTATGCCCATTTGAACCCTTGGATCGCCGATGGCAGCATCCACGCGGTCACTATGAAATTTTTCAGCAGCGCGGCCTGGGCCGAGCGCACCTGAGCCCTAGGGCGTCGAGATTCTTATGGATAAATTGATTATTACCGGTGGCGCTCGTCTTGATGGCGAGATCCGCATCTCCGGGGCGAAGAACTCCGCCCTGCCAATCCTGGCCGCCACCCTGCTGTGCGATGGCCCGGTTACCGTTGGCAACCTGCCGCACCTGCACGACATCACCACCATGATCGAGCTGTTCGGTCGCATGGGCATCGAGCCTGTGATCGACGAAAAGCTCAGCGTCGAAATCGACCCGCGCACCATCAAGACCCTGATCGCTCCGTACGAACTGGTGAAAACCATGCGTGCCTCGATCCTGGTGCTGGGCCCGATGGTCGCACGTTTTGGTGAAGCCGAAGTCGCACTGCCTGGTGGCTGCGCCATCGGCTCGCGTCCGGTCGACCTGCACATCCGAGGTCTGGAAGCCATGGGCGCGGTCATCGACGTCGAAGGCGGCTACATCAAGGCCAAGGCCCCTGAAGGCGGCCTGCGCGGCGCGCACTTCTTCTTCGATACCGTCAGCGTGACCGGTACCGAAAACATCATGATGGCTGCTGCTCTGGCCAAGGGCCGCAGCGTACTGCAGAACGCCGCTCGCGAACCTGAAGTGGTCGACCTGGCGAACTTCCTGAACGCCATGGGCGCCAAGGTATCCGGTGCCGGCACCGACACCATCACCATCGACGGCGTCGAGCGTCTGGGTTCGACTTTCTACAAAGTCATGCCTGACCGTATCGAGACCGGCACCTATCTGGTAGCCGCTGCAGTCACCGGTGGTCGCGTGAAGGTCAAGGACACCGATCCAACCATTCTCGAAGCGGTTCTGGAAAAGCTGCGTGAAGCCGGCGCCGAAATCACCAGCGGCGAAGACTGGATCGAGCTGAACATGCACGGCAAGCGTCCGAAAGCGGTCAACGTGCGCACCGCGCCGTACCCGGCGTTCCCGACCGACATGCAGGCGCAGTTCATCTCGCTCAACGCCATTGCCGAAGGCACCGGTGCGGTCATCGAGACGATCTTCGAAAACCGTTTCATGCACGTGTACGAATTGCATCGCATGGGCGCCAAGATCCAGGTCGAAGGCAACACGGCCATCGTCACCGGCACTGAAATTCTCAAGGGCGCGCCGGTCATGGCTACCGACCTGCGTGCTTCGGCCAGCCTGGTAATTTCGGCCCTGATGGCCGAAGGCGATACCCTGATCGACCGCATCTACCACATCGACCGTGGTTACGAGTGCATCGAGGAAAAACTGCAGATGCTGGGCGCCAAGATCCGTCGCGTTCCGGGCTAGTCGCTGCATCTGGACACAGGGAAGTGTCCGTTGAATTCGTTTTGATCGGGGGTGGTAACGCCCTCGATGTATGTCCGGCGCCGATTGCGACCGGACATGAGTACCTTGATAAGGACTGACGTTTCCCATGTTGACCATCGCACTGTCCAAGGGCCGCATCCTTGACGACACCCTGCCGCTTCTCGCCGAAGCGGGCATCGTGCCGACCGAGAATCCGGACAAGAGCCGCAAGCTGATCATCCCCACGACCCAGGAAGACGTTCGCCTGTTGATCGTGCGTGCCACCGACGTGCCGACCTATGTCGAGCATGGCGCGGCCGACCTCGGCGTTGCCGGTAAAGACGTGCTGATGGAATACACCGGCCAAGGCCTGTACGAGCCGCTGGATCTGCAGATTGCCCAGTGCAAGCTGATGACCGCCGGCAAGGTCGGTGCGGTCGAGCCCAAGGGCCGCCTGCGCGTCGCCACCAAATTCGTCAACGTCGCCAAGCGTTACTACGCCGAGCAGGGTCGTCAGGTCGACATCATCAAGCTGTACGGCTCGATGGAACTGGCACCGCTGATCGGTCTGGCCGACAAGATCATCGACGTGGTCGACACCGGCAACACCCTGCGTGCCAATGGCCTGGAACCTCAGGAACTGATCGCCACGATCAGCTCTCGTCTGGTGGTCAATAAAGCTTCGATGAAAATGCAACACGCCCGAATCCAGGCGTTGATCGACACCCTGCGCAAGGCAGTGGAGTCTCGACACCGCGGCTGATGTACCTGCGCGACGTTAAGTCGCGCCCGTCTATCCGCCTCATAGCCAGAATCTCAGGTGCCCAAGCGGAAACGACTGCTAAGTTAGGGCGCCTGAGTTTTTGCCATTCCTATGAGGCTCTCGCTATGACCGCACCGACTGCAATTCGCCGACTCAACGCTGCTGACCCGGATTTCGCGCATCATCTGGATCATCTGCTGAGCTGGGAAAGTGTGTCTGACGACTCGGTCAATCAGCGGGTGCTGGACATCATCAAGGCTGTACGCGAGCGCGGTGACGCGGCACTGGTCGAGTTCACCCAGAAATTCGACGGCCTCGAAGTCGCTTCGATGGCGGACCTGATCCTGCCGCGCGAGCGTCTGGAACTGGCCCTGACCCGCATCACTGTCCCGCAACGCGAAGCGCTGGAAAAAGCCGCCGCCCGCGTGCGCAGCTATCACGAAAAACAGAAGCAGGACTCCTGGAGCTACACCGAAGCCGACGGCACGGTGCTGGGCCAGAAAGTCACGCCACTGGATCGCGCCGGTCTGTACGTGCCGGGCGGCAAGGCGTCGTACCCGTCGTCGGTGTTGATGAACGCGATTCCGGCCAAGGTCGCCGGCGTGACCGAAGTGGTCATGGTGGTGCCGACCCCGCGCGGTGAGGTCAACGAGCTGGTGCTGGCGGCGGCGTGCATCGCCGGCGTCGACCGGGTGTTCACCATCGGTGGCGCGCAAGCCGTTGCCGCATTGGCCTATGGCACCGAAAGCGTGCCGCAGGTGGACAAGGTCGTCGGCCCGGGCAATATCTACGTCGCCACGGCCAAGCGTCACGTATTCGGTCAGGTCGGCATCGACATGATCGCCGGCCCGTCGGAAATCCTCGTGGTGTGCGACGGCCAGACCGATCCGGACTGGATCGCCATGGACCTGTTCTCCCAGGCCGAGCACGACGAAGACGCCCAGGCGATTCTGGTCAGCCCGGACGCAGAGTTCCTCGACAAGGTCGCCGCCAGCATCGACAAACTGCTGCCGACCATGGATCGCGCGACCATCATCGAAACCTCGATCAACGGCCGTGGTGCCCTGATTCACGTGCGCGACATGGCCCAGGCCATCGAAGTTGCCAACCGCATCGCGCCGGAACACCTTGAACTGTCGGTCGCAGACCCGCAGGCCTGGCTGCCGCAGATCCGCCACGCCGGCGCGATCTTCATGGGCCGCCACACCTCCGAAGCGCTGGGCGACTACTGCGCAGGTCCGAACCACGTGTTGCCGACCTCCGGCACCGCGCGTTTCTCCTCGCCGCTGGGCGTGTATGACTTCCAGAAGCGTTCTTCGATCATCTTCTGCTCCGAGGCCGGTGCTTCGGAACTCGGCAAGACCGCATCGATCCTGGCCCGTGGCGAATCGCTGAGCGCCCACGCGCGCAGCGCCGAATACCGCATCAAAGACGAAGTGAAGGGGAACTGAACATGAGCAAATTCTGGAGCCCGTTCGTCAAGGATCTGGTGCCGTATGTGCCGGGCGAGCAGCCGAAGCTGACCCGTCTGGTCAAACTCAACACCAACGAAAACCCGTACGGCCCGTCGCCAAAAGCCCTGGCGGCGATGCAGACCGAACTCAACGACAACCTGCGTCTGTACCCGGACCCGAACAGCGATCTGCTGAAAAACGCCGTCGCCAAGTACTACGGCGTGCAGAGCAATCAAGTGTTCCTCGGCAACGGTTCGGACGAAGTGCTGGCGCACATCTTCCACGGTCTGCTGCAGCACGATCAGCCGATCCTGTTCCCGGACATCAGCTACAGCTTCTATCCGGTCTATTGCGGCCTTTACGGCGTCAAGTTCGACGCGGTGCCGCTGGATGCGCAGTTCCAGATCAACCCGGCGAACTACGCCAAGCCGAACGGCGGGATCATCTTCCCCAACCCGAACGCGCCTACCGGTTGCCTGCTGGCGCTGGAAGCGGTCGAGCAGATCCTCAAGGCCAGCCCGGATTCGGTGGTGGTGGTCGACGAGGCCTACATCGACTTCGGCGGCGAAACCGCGATCAGCCTGGTGGATCGCTATCCGAACCTGCTGGTGACCCAGACCCTGTCCAAGTCCCGTTCGCTCGCGGGCCTGCGGGTCGGTCTGGCGGTCGGCCATCCGGACCTGATCGAGGCGCTGGAGCGGATCAAGAACAGCTTCAACTCCTACCCGATCGATCGCATGGCGAATGTCGGTGCGGCGGCGGCGTTCGAGGATCGCGAATACTTCGACAAGACCTGCGCATTGGTCATCGAGAGTCGCGAGTGGGTGGTTGCGCAGTTGCAGGCCAAGGGCTTTGAAGTGCTGCCGTCAGCGGCGAACTTCATCTTCGCCCGGCATCCGCAACACGATGCGGCGGGGCTGGCGGCCAAACTGCGTGAGCAGGGCGTGATCGTGCGCCACTTCAAGCAGGAGCGGATTGCCCAGTTCCTGCGGATCTCGATCGGCACGCCGGAGCAGAATCAGGCGTTGATCGACGGTCTGGGCGAACTCTGAAACGACGCTGATCCCTGTGGGTTTCGTCCCACAGGGATCAGCGTTGGTTCATTCGTGATGCGGTTCGCCCAGGAACGTCAACGAACTGAATAACCCCCGACTGCTCACCTCTGCATTGTCCTTCACCGGCACCTCCACCTGCGCCGCAATCACATTCAATCCCTCGTTACGCACCAGCACCTGAGCGCGGCCGTCCTTGTCGGTTTCAGTGCTCAAGGTATTCGGCGCGCTGCGGTAGTCACCGATCAACTTCACGCCCGCTGCCGGTTTGCCATCCAGCAACACCCGCACCGGCAATGATTTCCCTGGGCCGACGGTCAGAGGATCGACCTCCGGCAAAATCAGCAATTTGATCTGATTGAGTTTGGGCAGCTTCGCTCCCGGCTGATAAATCGCCAGGCTGTACTTGAGGGTCTCGGTCGACTCGATGGCGCCCGGTACCTTGCTGCGTCCCTCATTGATCCATTTCTTGTCGGCGGTTTGCGACCACATGCCGTTGTTCAGGGCCACGGCCATTACCGCCGGCGGTTTCAGCGGTTGCAGTCGCGCATGATCGGTCAGGCGTTGCACGTTGACCGGGATCATCTTGCCGCTGACGTCATATGCCCATGCACCGCTGATTTTCTGCGCTTTGAAAGCGTTGTCTTCTGCGCCGTGGCCGTAGATCACTTCGATATTGCCGCGTCGTTGTTCGGTCCACAGACCATGCGCTGATGCTTGGCCAGCGAACAGCGCAGAGATGATCAATAAGAGTTTGCCGTAATGCATGGTGACGTCCTTTTACAGGTTGAATGTCAGGCTGACCGTGAAATTGCGCGGCTCGCCGGGGTTGACCCAATAGTTGCTGTACGAGCGCTCGTAGTACTTTTCGTCGAACAGGTTGTTCAGGTTCAGGCCGAGAGTGACGGTGTCGCTGGCCTTGTAATGGGCCAGCAGGTCGACGGTGTGATAGGCCGGCAGCTCGAAATCGCTGCCGGACTCACCTGAGCGGTCACCGACGTAAGTGAACGCCGCGCCGATATCCGAGCCGCGCAAGCGACCGTCCTGAAACTCGTAGACACCCAGCACGCTGCCGCTGCGTTTGGCGACCCCGAGGATGCGGCTACCGGCGGGGATCGCGGCATCCCCCTTGGTCACTTCGGCGTCGATCCAGGCGAAGGCGCCGATCACCCTGACGGCGTCGGTGACTTGCCCGGTGACCTGCAGATCGAAACCCCGGCTGCGGGCCTTGCCCATGGCGCGGCTGGTATCGGTGCCCGGGTCGAGGGCGAGGACGTTTTCCTTGTCGATATGGAAGAAGGCGAGGGTGCTGCTTAAACGTTCGTCGAACAGCTCGTTCTTGATCCCGATTTCGTAACCCACGCCTTCTTCCGGATCGAAGGATTTGCCAGCCGCATCGAGGCCGTTGTTCGGTTTGAATGAGGTCGAGGCGTTGGCGAACAGGCCGGTGTCCGGTGTCAGTTGATAGAGCAGGCCGGCACGTTGGGTGAGCGCGTCGTGGGTCTGGCGGCTGGTGGTGTTGCGGCTGTGGTCATCGATGGTTTGCTCGAAGTGCTCGAATCGCGCCCCGATCATCCCGCGCAGTTTTTCGCTGAAGACGATTTGATCCTGCAGGTTCAGCGCATGGCTTTCGACGTGTTCGAAGAAGTCTGTACCAGAGCGTGCGCCGTTGGGTTTGGGCTGGCCGTACACCGGGTTATAGATATCGATGGCGTAAGGCCCGCCGGCGATGGTGGTGACGCGCTCGTTCTTGCGGAAGTTCTCGTACTCGCTGCCGATCAGCAGTTCGTGCTGCCAGGTGCCGAGGTCGAACAGACCGCGCAGTTCCAGTTGGGTGATGCTGTCGTGCCAGTTGGTATCGCGTTCGCGATAGCGGCGGTTGACGGTGTGGCCATCGGCATTCAAGGGACGGTTTTCGGAGGCGAAACCCCAGAGTTTGCCTTCCTTGTAATGGCTGGCCAGGCGCAGTTTCCAGGCATCGTTGAGGTGGTGCTCAAGTGTGGCTTGCAGTCTGTTGTTGTGGTTGTCGATGTTGCCGTCGTTCGGCTCACCCAGGAATGTCGAGCGCGAGACGCCGCTCCATTTATTGTTTGGCGCAACGATGCCGCGGTCGAAGGTCGAGCTATGACGCACGAATTCGCTCTCCACCAGCAGGCTGGTGTCCGGGTTCAACTGCCAACTGAAAGAGGGGGCAACGAATACACGTTTACTGTCGACGTGGTCGCGAAAACTGTTGTTGTCCTCGACTGCGAGGTTGATCCGCGACAGCACATCACCCTGATCATCCAGCGGCGTGTTGACGTCCAGCGCGGTGCGATAGCGATCCCAACTGCCAGCGCTGGTTTGCAGGGTGGTGAAGGGCTCGGGCTGCGGTTTTTTGGTGACGATGTTTACCGTGCCACCCGGATCACCTCGGCCATACAGGCTGGCGGCCGGTCCTTTTAGCACTTCGATGCGCTCGATGTTGGCGGCGTCCGGTGTGCTCGGATAACCACGGTTGGCGCTGAAGCCGTCCTGGTAAAACTCAGAGGTGGTGAAGCCGCGCACGCTGTATTCGTAAAGCGTCAGGCCACCGAAGTTGTTTTGCTTCGACACGCCACCGGCGAAATCCAGCGCGCGTTCTACGCTGGTGCTGCCCAGATCCTTGAGCACGCTGGCGGGCACCACGCTGATGGCCTGCGGAATATCGCGGATCGCGGTGTCGGTTTTGGTGGCGCTGGATGAGCGGGTAGCGCGATAGCCTTTGACCGGGCCGGCAGGGGATTCGTAATCGGAGATGACGCTGATGGCGTCGAGTTCAAGCGTTTGCGGTTCATCGGCAAACGCAGGGTCGCCCAGCAGGCCAAGGGTAAGGCCGAGGAGGGAGGCCTTTTTTCGAGATGACATGTTATGTTGTTCCAATGTGCTAATTGAAACAATATAACATGCCTGTTGAGAATGTCTGTTATTCGCGTCAGTGACGCGAACAAAGTCTTACTCTTCTTTTTCCTTCACCGGCGCCGGCGGCGGACGCAGACCGATTTCAGCCGTGAGCTTGATCTCCTTGCCATTGCGCATCACCTGAATCGTGACCTTGTCGGTCGGCTTGATCCGCGCCACCTGGTTCATCGATTTGCGGCCATCACCGGCCGGTTCGCCGTCAATGCTCAGGATCACGTCACCCAGTTGCAGACCGGCCTTCTGGGCCGGGCCGTCGCGGAAAATCCCCGCCACCACGATTCCCGGACGCCCGGACAGGCCAAACGACTCGGCCAGTTCCTGGGTCAGCGGTTGCACTTCAATGCCCAGCCAGCCGCGAATCACCTGACCGTGCTCGATGATCGACTTCATCACTTCCATCGCCAGTTTCACCGGGATCGCGAAGCCGATGCCTTGCGAGCCGCCGGACTTGGAGAAGATCGCGGTGTTGATGCCGGTGAGGTTGCCGTTGGCGTCGACCAGCGCACCGCCGGAGTTGCCCGGGTTGATCGCCGCGTCGGTCTGGATGAAGTCTTCGTAGTTGTTCAGGCCCAACTGGTTGCGGCCGGTGGCGCTGATGATGCCCATGGTCACGGTCTGGCCGACGCCGAACGGGTTACCGATGGCCAGTGCGACGTCGCCGATGCGGATATTGTCGGAACGGCCGACGGTAATCGAAGGCAGGGTTTTCAGGTCGATCTTCAGGACCGCGAGGTCGGTTTCCGGGTCGCTGCCGATCACTCGGGCCAGGGTTTCGCGACCGTCCTTGAGCGCCACGACGATCTGGTCGGCGCCGCTGGTGACGTGGTTGTTGGTCAGGATGTAGCCTTCCGGGCTCATGATCACGCCGGAGCCGAGGCTCGATTCCATGCGCTTCTGCTTCGGCGAATTGTCACCGAAGAAACGGCGGAACTGCGGGTCTTCGAACAGCGGATGGCTTGGCTTGTTGATGACTTTGGTGGTGTAGAGGTTCACCACCGACGGCGCGGCGATGGTCACCGCGTCGGCATAGGACACCGGCCCCTGCTGCACGCTGGTGGTCTGCGGGGCCTGTTGCAGGTTGACGTCGAGGCTCGGAAGCCCGACCCACTGCGGGTAACGCTGAATAATCAACAGAGCGATAAGCACGCCGGCCAACAGCGGCCAGCCGAAAAAACGCAGCGCCTTGAGCATTAAGCACGTCCTGGAAAAGTTGCAGGCGGGGTCAGACCGCCCATAATGTCGCGCATTATACGAGGCCGCGCGTGCCTCTGAACGGGATATTTAGGAGTCTTTCATGGCCGTCGCCCTGAGCACCCTGGTCGAAGAAGCCGACCGTTACCTCGGCAGTGCGAAAATTGCCGATTATTGCCCCAACGGCCTGCAGGTCGAGGGCCGTCCGCAGGTGATGCGCATCGTCAGCGGCGTCACTGCCAGTCAGGCGCTGCTCGATGCCGCCGTCGAGGCCGAAGCCGATCTGGTGCTGGTGCATCACGGTTATTTCTGGAAGGGCGAGAACCCGTGCATCACTGGCATGAAGCAGCGACGTCTGAAGACGCTGCTCAAGCACGACATCAGCCTGCTCGGTTATCACCTGCCGCTGGATCTGCACCCGGACGTCGGCAATAACGTGCAACTGGCCCGTCAACTGGACATCACCGTCGAAGGGCCGCTGGACCCGGACAATCTGAAGATCGTCGGTCTGGTCGGTTCGCTGAGTGAGCCGATGACCCCGCGCGACTTCGCCCGCAAAGTGCAGGAGGTCATGGGCCGCGAGCCGCTGCTGGTCGAAGGCAGCGCGATGATCCGTCGGGTCGGCTGGTGCACTGGCGGCGGCCAGGGTTACATCGACAACGCCATCGCCGCCGGCGTCGATCTGTTCATCAGCGGTGAAGCCTCCGAGCAGACATTCCACAGCGCCCGGGAAAACGACATCAGCTTCATCGCCGCCGGCCACCACGCCACCGAACGCTACGGCGTGCAGGCGCTGGGCGACTATCTGGCGAAGCGTTTCGCCCTCGAGCACATCTTCATCGACTGCCCGAATCCGATCTGACTTTTGCCTGAAAGCACCCGAACGGGCGGGCATATTCATATACCCTTTCGATCTAGTTGGCGTCCTGATTAGAAGAGGTCGCTGTGCTAGGATTCCTCGCTCGAACACGGCCCGCTGGCCGTTCATAAGAAAGCTTTCGTGAGTAGCCATGGTCGACAAACTGACGCATCTGAAACAGCTGGAGGCGGAAAGCATCCACATCATCCGCGAGGTGGCCGCCGAGTTCGACAACCCGGTGATGCTGTACTCCATCGGTAAAGACTCCGCCGTGATGCTGCATCTGGCACGCAAGGCGTTCTTCCCGGGCAAACTGCCGTTTCCGGTGATGCACGTCGACACCCGCTGGAAATTCCAGGAAATGTACAAGTTCCGCGACAAGATGGTCGAAGAGCTTGGCCTGGACCTCATCACTCACATCAACCCCGATGGCGTGGCGCAGAACATCAACCCGTTCACCCACGGCAGCGCCAAGCACACCGACATCATGAAAACCGAGGGCCTGAAGCAGGCACTCGACAAGCATGGTTTCGACGCCGCTTTCGGCGGTGCCCGTCGCGATGAAGAGAAGTCCCGCGCCAAGGAGCGCGTCTACTCGTTCCGTGACAGCAAACACCGCTGGGACCCGAAGAACCAGCGTCCCGAGCTGTGGAACGTCTACAACGGCAAGGTCAACAAGGGCGAATCCATTCGTGTGTTCCCGCTGTCGAACTGGACCGAACTGGACATCTGGCAGTACATCTACCTCGAAGGCATCCCGATCGTACCGCTGTACTTTGCGGCCGAACGCGAAGTGATCGAGAAGAACGGCACGCTGATCATGATCGACGACGAGCGCATCCTCGAGCACCTGTCCGACGAGGACAAGGCGCGCATCGTCAAAAAGAAAGTGCGTTTCCGTACCCTTGGCTGCTACCCGTTGACGGGCGCGGTGGAGTCCGAGGCCGAAAGCCTGACGGACATCATTCAGGAAATGCTCCTGACGCGAACTTCCGAGCGCCAGGGCCGGGTCATCGACCACGATGGCGCAGGCTCGATGGAAGACAAGAAACGTCAGGGTTATTTCTAAGGGGTTGTCATGTCGCACGCATCTGATTTGATCAGCGAGGACATCCTCGCCTACCTGGGCCAGCACGAACGTAAAGAGCTGCTGCGCTTTTTGACCTGCGGTAACGTCGATGACGGCAAGAGCACCCTGATCGGGCGCCTGCTGCACGACTCGAAGATGATCTACGAAGATCACCTCGAAGCCATCACCCGCGATTCGAAGAAAGTCGGCACCACCGGTGACGACATCGACCTGGCATTGCTGGTCGACGGCCTGCAGGCCGAGCGCGAGCAGGGCATCACCATCGATGTCGCCTACCGCTATTTCTCCACCGCCAAGCGCAAATTCATCATCGCCGACACCCCCGGCCATGAACAGTACACCCGCAACATGGCCACCGGTGCGTCCACCTGTGACCTGGCGATCATTCTGGTCGATGCCCGTTACGGCGTGCAGACCCAGACCCGTCGCCACAGCTTCATCGCCTCGTTGCTGGGCATCAAGCACATCGTTGTCGCCATCAACAAGATGGACCTCAAGGGCTTCGATCAGGGCGTGTTCGAATCGATCAAGGCCGATTACCTGAAGTTCGCCGAAGGCTTGAAGATGAAGCCGACGAGCATGCACTTCGTGCCGATGTCCGCTCTCAAGGGCGACAACGTGGTGAACAAGTCCGAGCGTTCGCCGTGGTACACCGGCCAGTCGCTGATGGAAATCCTCGAGACCGTGGAAGTGGCGGGTGATCGCAACTTCACCGATCTGCGTTTCCCGGTGCAGTACGTCAACCGTCCGAACCTGAACTTCCGCGGTTTCGCCGGCACCCTCGCCAGCGGCATCGTCAAGAAGGGCGACGAAGTCGTGGTCCTGCCGTCGGGCAAGAGCAGCCGCGTGAAATCCATCGTCACCTTCGAAGGTGAACTGGAACACGCAGGTCCTGGCCAGGCGGTAACGCTGACCATGGAAGACGAAATCGACATCTCCCGTGGCGACCTGCTGGTACACGCCGATAACGTTCCGCCAGTGACCGACAGCTTCGAAGCGATGCTGGTGTGGATGGCTGAAGAGCCGATGCTGCCGGGCAAGAAATACGACATCAAGCGCGCCACCAGTTACGTGCCGGGCTCCATCGCCAGCATCGTCAACAAGGTCGACGTCAACACCCTCGAAGAAGGCCCGGCGAGCGCGTTGCAGCTCAACGAAATCGGCAAGGTGAAGATCGCGCTCGACGCGCCGATCGCCCTCGACGGTTACGACAGCAACCGCACCACCGGCGCGTTTATCGTCATCGACCGTTTGACCAACGGCACTGTAGGCGCCGGTATGATCGTCGCTCAGCCGGTGACCCATGGCACGGCTACGCACCACGGCAAACTGGCCCATGTAGCGACCGAAGAGCGCGCTCAGCGTTTCGGTCAGCAACCGGCCACCGTGCTGTTCAGCGGCCTGTCCGGTGCGGGCAAGAGCACCTTGGCGTATGCGGTCGAGCGCAAGCTGTTCGATCTGGGGCGTGCGGTGTTTGTGCTGGATGGTCAGAATCTGCGTCATGACCTCAATAAGGGGCTGCCGCAGGATCGCGCGGGTCGCACCGAGAACTGGCGTCGTGCCGCGCATGTGGCGCGTCAGTTCAACGAGGCGGGTCTGCTGACGCTTGCGGCGTTTGTGGCGCCGAGTGCTGAAGGTCGTGAGCAGGCGAAGGATCTGATTGGCAAGGAGCGTTTGCTGACGGTTTATGTTCAGGCTTCGCCGACTGTGTGCGCCGAGCGTGATCCGCAAGGTTTGTATGCTGCGGGTGGCGATAACATTCCGGGTGAGTCGTTCCCCTATGACGTGCCGCTGGATGCTGATCTGGTGATCGATACTCAGTCGTTGTCGCTGGATGAAAGTGTGAAGCAGGTGTTGGATCTGTTGCGTAAGCGTGGTGCGATTTAAGCGTTAGCTGCGAATGAAAAAGCCCGCCGATGAGTGATCATTGGCGGGCTTTTTTTTGGGTTGTTTGGGGTGAATATCCGTTTTTTCTGGTGCTGCGGCTGGCGGTTCCGCTCTTACAGCGGGTCACTTTTTCAAACGCCAAAAAGTAACCAAAAGGCTGGGCCCCGGCGTTCGGCACCTCGCTGTGGCTCGGTGTTCCTTCGCTCCGGGATTCATCCGGGGGCATCGCCTACGGTTTGCTTCGCTGCACCTCCTCTCGATGCATGCGGCTGCGCCGCACGGTCGCTGCGCTCCCCCCCCGGATGAATCCCTCCACTCAGCCGGCCGAAGGGGCCGGCACGTCAAGAGCGGTACTCGAGCTAACGCTCATTGTGTTGAGTGGTGTGAGGCGAAAAGCCAAAAACTGAAAGCGAACTGTTTTCCTGTGGGAGCCAGCCTGCTGGCGATGGCGGCCTGACAGACGACCAATTTCTGTCAGGTGTTCCCACAGGGGGGATCAGCGTCGGTTGGGATATTCGCGGTGCATCTGCTCGAGCAGCGCATCCTTGTCTTGCCACAATTGGTTGATCCAGCCCTGGAATTGCAGGCGGTATTCGCCGTCCTGGTCGTAGTTTTTGCCGATGTACTGCGGTGGGATTTTCAGTTCTTCGAAGTGCACTACTACGTCTCGGACGTTGCCGCACAGCAGGTCCCAGAAGCCAGGGCGTCCGCCGGGGTAGTGGATGGTGACGTTGACGATCGATTCCAGTTGTTCGCCCATCGCATCCAGTACGAAGGCAATGCCGCCGGCCTTTGGTTTGAGCAAGTATTTGAACGGTGATTGCTGCTGCGCGTGTTTGCCCTCGGTGAAGCGTGTGCCTTCAACGAAGTTGAAGATGCCTACCGGGTTGTCGCGGAATTTCGCGCAGGTCTTGCGAGTGGTTTCCAGGTCTTTGCCTTTCTTTTCCGGGTGTTTTTCCAGGTACGCCTTCGAATAGCGCTTCATGAACGGGAAGCCCAGTGTCCACCACGCCAGGCCGATGACCGGGACCCAGATCAGTTCCTGTTTGAGGAAGAACTTCAGCGGCTGGATGCGTCGGTTGAGCACGTATTGCAGCACCAGGATGTCGACCCAGCTCTGGTGGTTGCTGGTGATCAGGTACGAGTGCTGGTAGTCCAGGCCTTGCAGGCCGCTGAGGTGCCAGCGGGTGCGGCGCACCAGGTTCATCCAGCCTTTGTTGTTGCTGATCCAGGCTTCGTGGGTGTGGCTCATCAGCCAGCGCGAGGCGCGGCGTGCGAGGTCGAACGGCAGCACTTTGATCAGCGCCACGAGAAACAGGAACGAGCACAGCAGGATCGTGTTCAGCGCCAGCAGCAGCGCGGCGATCACGCCGCGCAGGGTGGCAGGGAGGAAAGCCAGCATCGGGTCAGATATCCAGAGGTCGGTTGGCAGCCTGAATCGCGGTCAGGGCGATGGTGTAGACGATGTCGTCGACCTGCGCGCCGCGCGGCAGATCGTTCACCGGTTTGCGCAGGCCTTGCAGCATCGGGCCGAGGCTGACGCAATCGGCACTGCGCTGCACGGCTTTGTGGGTGGTGTTGCCGGTGTTGAGGTCGGGGAACACGAACACCGTGGCGCGACCGGCCACCTGGCTGTTCGGCGCCAGTTGCCGGGCCACGGTTTCGTTGGCGGCGGCGTCGTACTGCAACGGCCCGTCAATCAGCAGCGAGTGCTGTTGTTCGTGGGCGAGCAGGGTGGCTTCACGGACCTTCTCGACTTCCTCGCCAGTGGCGGATTCGCCGCTGGAGTAGCTGATCATCGCCACGCGCGGGGTGATGCCAAAGGCGGCAGCCGAGTCGGCGCTTTGCAGGGCGATTTCGGCCAGTTCGCTGGCGCTCGGGTGCGGGTTCATCACGCAGTCGCCGTAGACCAGCACTTCCTCGGGGAACAGCATGAAGAACACCGACGACACCAGCGTGCAGCCCGGCGCGGTCTTGATCAGTTGAAGCGCCGGGCGGATGGTGTTGGCGGTGGTGTTGATGATGCCGGAGACCAAGCCGTCGACTTCATCCAGCGCGAGCATCATGGTGCCGATCACCACGGTGTCTTCCAGTTGCTGCTCGGCCATCGGCGCGTTGAGGCTTTTGCTCTTGCGCAGGGCGACCATCGGTTCGACGTAGCGTTCGCGGATCAGGTCCGGGTCGAGGATTTCCAGCCCCGGCGGCAGCGTGATGCCCTGGGCTCTGGCCACGGCTTCAACGTCTGCCGGTTTGGCCAGCAGCACGCAACGGGCAATCCCGCGTTCCTGACAGATCGCCGCTGCTTGCACGGTGAACGGCTCGCTGCCTTCGGGCAGAACGATACGTTTGTTGGCGGCCTGCGCGCGTTGAATCAATTGATAGCGGAACACCGCCGGCGACAGGCGCATTTCCCGTGGCGTGCCGCAGCGCTGGTGCAACCAGTTGGCGTCCAGATGGCTGGCGACGAAGTCGGTGATGATCTCCGCGCGTTCGCGGTCATCGACGGGGATTTCCTTGTTCAGGCCGTTGAGCAGGTTGGCGGTGTCGTAGGAGCCGGTGCTCACCGACAGCACCGGCAGACCGGCCTGCAACGCGCCACGGCACAAGTCCATGATGCGCGGATCCGGCAGGGTATCGCTGGTCAGCAGCAGGCCGGCCAGCGGCACGCCGTTGATAGCGGCGAGACTGACGGCGAGGATGATGTCGTCGCGATCGCCGGGGGTCACCACCAGCACGCCGGGCTTGAGCAGGTCCACGGTGTTGCGCATCGTGCGTGCGCAAATGATGGTCTTGGTCATGCGCCGGGTTTCGTAGTCGCCGGCGTTGAGCACCTGGGCGCCCATCAGGTCGGCGACGTCGCGGGTGCGCGGGGCGTTGAGTTCGGGCTGGAACGGAATGCAGCCGAGCAGACGGAAATCACCGGTGCGCAGCAACGGAGAATGCTCTTTCAGACGCGCGGCGAAGGCGTCCATGCTTTCGTCGGTCTTGACCTTGTTGAGGATCACGCCGAGGACTTTCGGGTCTTTCGGTCCAC
Source organism: Pseudomonas sp. GW456-12-10-14-LB2 (assembly GCF_002884345.1). NCBI lineage: Bacteria > Pseudomonadati > Pseudomonadota > Gammaproteobacteria > Pseudomonadales > Pseudomonadaceae > Pseudomonas > Pseudomonas sp. GW456-12-10-14-LB2. The sequence goes on along the minus strand of NZ_POHV01000008.1, from coordinate 111,653 downwards.
CGAACAGTTGCGCCTGCAACTCGACGCGGCCGGACAGTTCGGTCAGCACTTCGTTTTCCGGGGCCGAGACCAGAATCACCTCGGCATCCAGGCTCTTGGCCAGGTGCAGGTTGACCCGCGCGGCGTAGCTGGCGCTGCGGGTCGGCACCATGCCTTCGACGACCAGCACGTCTTTGCCGATGGCGGCCTGCTGGTAGAGGGTGATGATTTCTTCGAGCAACTCGTCGAGCTGGCCGTCGCCGAGCATCCGCTCGACGTGGGCCAGGCCCAGTGGCTGCGGCGGTTTCAGGCCGTGGGTGCGGGCCACCAGTTCGGTGGAGCGCTCAGGGCCGGTGTCGCCCGGATGCGGCTGGGCGATCGGTTTGAAGAAGCCGACTTTCAGCCCGGCCCGCTCCAGCGTGCGCACCAGCCCAAGGCTGATGGAGGTCAGACCCACACCAAAATCGGTGGGCGCGATAAAAAAAGTTTGCATGCGGATTCTCTAAGGGTGCATGGCAATGGCGATCGCCTCTGTGTGCCGATCTGCCGAATTTCAGTCGCCAAGGTTATCGCTAACCGAGCCTTGAGCGCACCAACCGCAAGCAAAGGGTTGGCCTATTTTTTCAATACGTTGCATTGCGTCCAGCACCCATGCTCTCGACTGCCACGGCGGCTGGTGGCGCAGGTGCTGGGTGTGGCCGCAGGACAGTTCGGCGACCCAGTGGCCGTCCTCGTCCTGATGGAATCCGGTGACGGTCACGGGCGCCAATCGATCCCGTCTGTCCGGGTTCTGTTCGCTTTCGGGCAAATCCTTGTTTAGACTTGTCCGTTCTTCATTCTTATGCAAAAGGTCTCGCCCCATGCTGATCGCCGCCAATAAGGCTGTCTCCATCGACTATACCCTGACCAACGACGCTGGTGAGGTCATCGACAGCTCCGCCGGCGGCGCTCCGCTGGTCTACCTGCATGGTGCAGGCAACATCATCCCGGGCCTGGAAAAAGCCCTGGAAGGTAAAGAAGTCGGTAACGATCTGGAAGTGTCCGTCGAGCCGGAAGATGCCTACGGCGAATACGCCGCTGAACTGGTCAGCACCCTGAGCCGCAGCATGTTCGAAGGCGTTGACGAGCTGGAAGTCGGCATGCAGTTCCACGCTTCGGCGCCGGACGGCCAGATGCAGATCGTCACCATTCGTGACCTGGACGGCGACGATGTCACTGTCGACGGCAACCATCCGCTGGCCGGTCAGCGCCTGAACTTCAAAGTGAAGGTCGTTGCCATCCGTGACGCCAGCCAGGAAGAAATCGCTCATGGTCACGTCCATGGCGAAGGTGGCCATCACCACTGATTTTCTGCGCTAAGCTTCGAGTACTGGAGAGGCGCCCGAGGGCGCCTTTTTAGTCCGCGGCTGTCCTTGGTGGCCTCGCCAAGTGGCTGTTTCGAGTAGAAAACGGGAATCTGGAGTTCGTCATGAGTGCTTTTCACGACCTTAAGTTGACAGCCCTGGATGGTCAGGAGCTACCGCTGGCACCCTTCAAGGGCCAAGTCGTGCTGGTGGTCAACGTCGCCTCCAAATGCGGCTTGACCCCACAGTACGCGGCGCTGGAAAACCTTTATCAGCAATACAAAGGCAAAGGCTTCAGTGTGCTGGGCCTGCCGTGCAACCAGTTTGCCGGTCAGGAACCGGGCAGTGAGCAGGAGATCCAGGAATTCTGCAGCCTCAACTATGGCGTGAGTTTTCCGTTGTCGAAAAAGCTCGAAGTCAACGGTCACGATCGTCATCAGCTCTACCGCCTGCTGGCGGGCGAGGGCGCGGAGTTTCCCGGTGACATCACCTGGAATTTCGAGAAATTCCTGCTCGGCAAGGACGGTCGGGTACTGGCCCGATTCTCGCCGCGCACGGCGCCGGATGATCCTTCGGTGATTACGGCGATTGAAAAAGCCCTGAGCTGAAACACAAAAATCGCAGCCCTCGCGCTGCGATTTTTTTCGCCTGCCTTTTGACCCTTAATCATTCAGATCAATAGTGCTATCGGTTGATTGGAACTCCGCATATTATCGCCGTCATATGAATCGCATGCCCGTCGATCAATTTTTCGTGGAGCCTCCCATGCCCGTGCAAGCCCTGTTCAAACCGTTCCAGCTCGGTGCCCTCGAACTGCCGACCCGCGTGGTCATGGCGCCGATGACCCGTTCGTTTTCTCCAGGCGGTGTGCCCAATTCCAAAGTGATCGAGTACTACCGTCGTCGCGCGGCGGCCGGTGTCGGCCTGATCATCACCGAAGGCACCACCGTCGGCCACCAGGCTTCCAACGGTTACCCGAACGTGCCGCACTTCTACGGTGAAGCGGCGTTGGCCGGCTGGAAAAAAGTCGTCGACGCGGTGCACGCCGAAGGCGGCAAGATCGTTCCGCAACTGTGGCACGTCGGCAATGTGCGCCGTCTGGGCACCGAGCCGGACGCAAGCGTGCCGGGTTACGGCCCGTCGGAAAAACTCAAGGACGGTCAGGTCGTCGTACACGGCATGACCAAACAGGACATCCAGGACGTGATCGCAGCCTTCGCCCAAGCGGCGAAAGATGCCCAAAGCATCGGCATGGACGGCGTGGAAATCCACGGCGCCCACGGTTACCTGATCGACCAGTTCTTCTGGGAAGGCAGCAACCAGCGCACCGACGAATACGGTGGCAGCCTGGCCAACCGTTCGCGTTTCGCCATCGAGCTGATTCAGGCTGTGCGTGCGGCGGTGGGCGAAGGTTTCCCGATCATCTTCCGCTTCTCGCAGTGGAAACAGCAGGACTACACCGCGCGTCTGGTGCAAACCGCCGAAGCGCTGGGTGAATTCCTCAAGCCGTTGTCCGACGCTGGCGTGGACATTTTCCATTGCTCGACGCGCCGTTTCTGGGAGCCGGAATTCGACGGTTCCGACCTGAACCTGGCCGGCTGGACACGCAAGCTGACCGGCAAACCGACCATCACCGTCGGCAGCGTCGGCCTCGATGGCGAGTTCCTGCAGTTCATGGTCAACACCGACAAGGTCGCGCAACCGGCCAGTCTGGAAAAACTGCTGGAGCGTCTGAACAACGACGAGTTCGATCTGGTGGCGGTGGGGCGTGCGCTGCTGGTCGATCCGGACTGGGCGCAGAAAGTGCGCGAAGGCCGCGAGCAGGACATTCTGCCGTTCAGCCGTGAGGCGTTGATGACGCTGGTTTGATCGCCGTGGGCGGCTTGTCGCGCAGGTCGCGGCAAGCCCCCAGCAAATGGTTTTCAAACTGTTCGACGATAGCCGCCCAACCCTGGCGGCTGGCGTGTTGGCGTGCGTTCAGGCGTACGCAGCGCAACCTTTCGTCTTCTTCCAGCAGCCACGCCGCTGCCTCGCAGAACGCCTCCTCATCCCCGGGCATCGCCAGCACGCCGTTGTAGCCATGGCGAATATGCTGGGCCGCCGCGGCCTGATCGTAAGCCACCACCCCAAGGCCTGAGGCCAGCGCTTCCAGCACGACGTTGCCGAAGGTTTCGGTCAGGCTCGGAAACAGAAACACATCCCCCGACGCATAGTGCGCTGCCAGTGCTTCGCCCCGTTGCGAGCCGCAGAAAATCGCCTCGGGCAGTTCCTTCTCCAGTGCCATTCGTTGCGGTCCGTCGCCGACCACGATCAGCTTCAGGTTGCGTTGTGGATACGTACCGGCGAGCTTTTCGAAACTGCGCTTGAGCAGGCCGAGGTTTTTCTCCGGCGCCAGGCGTCCTACGTGAATGACAGCAATGTCCTGCTCGCCAAGACCCCATTGCTCACGCAAGGCATTCAGGCGTTTGGCCGGGTGAAACAACTGACTGTCGACACCCCGCGACAGCAGCGCCAGGCGTTCGAAGTGCCGACGCTCCAGCTCCAGGCGCTGGCTGACGCTCGGCACCAGAGTCATGGCCGAACGATTGTGAAACCAGCGCAGGTAGTGGGTGAGCAAGCGCGTCAGCAATCCCAGCCCGTATTGGTGGGTGTATTGCTGAAAATTGGTATGAAAGCCGCTGACCACGGCAATCCCCAGACGGCGCGCCGCGCGCAAGGCCGACAGCCCGAGCGGACCTTCGGTGGCGATGTAGAGCACGTCCGGGCGCTGGCGCGTCCAGCGCCGCAGCAACTTGTGCATCGACGACTGGCCCCATTGCAACCCCGGATAACCCGGCAACGGCCAGCCCCGGCACAGCAGCAGCGAGTCATCTTCACTGCGCTGAGGATCGTCAGCCTGACGCGGTCGCACCAGTTCCACCCGGTGCCCGCGTGCGCGCAAGCCGTCGCACAAGCGGCCAAGGGTATTGGCCACGCCGTTGATTTCCGGTGGGAAGGTTTCGCTGATGAGGGTGATATGTAGAGCTGTCGTCATGACCTCAGTGTCGGCTGAGGCCATGTCGTGGTTGTGACGTTCGGATGATGGATTTGTGACGCGGCCTCAGCGTTGCGTCACAAGATTCTCGGCACCCCGTTCGCGGACCCAGAACAGTGTCGCGCCAGCCACGGCGGCCGGCATCATCAGGATGTTGACCACCGGAATCAGCAACACCAGATAAACGATCCCGCCAAAGCTCATGCTCTGCCAGCGCTTCTGGCGCAGCCAGGCGAGCATTTCGTTCCAGCCCAGCTTGTGGTTGTCCGCCGGGTAGTCGATGTACTGGATCGCCATCATCCATACCCCGAACAACAGCCACAGCGGTGCGGCGACGATGTTCACCACCGGGATGAACGAGAGGATGAACAGGCCGATCGCCCGGGGCAGGAAGTAACCGAGCTTGCGCATTTCCCGGGCCAGGGTGCGCGGGATCATGGCGATCAGTTCGCCCCAGCTGAAGGCCGGGAAGTCGTCGGTGCCGCGCACTACCACTTCGACTTTTTCCGCGAGGAAACCGTTGAACGGTGCGGCGATCACGTTGGCCAGCATGGTGAAGGTGAAAAACACCATCAACGCCACCAGCACCACAAACAGCGGCCACAGGATGTAGCTGAGGAAACTCAGCCACTCGGGCAGCGACGGCATCAGCGTGTCGACCCACAGGCTGAACTGGTGGCCGGCCAGATAGATCAATCCGACGAACAGCACCAGGTTGATGGCCAGCGGCAGCAGCACGAACAGGCGCAGGCCAGGGCTCAAGACCAGTTTGAGGCCTTCGCGCAGGTATTGCGGGCCGGACAGAACAGGGGCGGGCATAAGGTGCTCCGAACAAGGGAAAACGCGCCGACCTTACCGACTTTGCAGAACCTGTGAAAGCGCGGCGGCGGGATGGACATTCACTGTAACAAAGACGTCCATCTCGTCAGTGTGTCGGCATAGAGACCACCTATGAGCTGGATTGTTAAACCGTATTTCCTTAATCTTGCCCCCCTCGATACGCTGCACCCAACTTTTTACAGGACTGTCGAGCTCATGCCTTCCCCAAGGTTATCCACAGTCCTTTTTTATTCCCGCCGGCAGTCCGGCGTCCGGCCAGGTGTCTTGGCCGGTCAACAGGAGCAGGTTCATGTCTGAAGTCCGTCATTCGCGAGTGATCATCCTCGGTTCCGGCCCTGCCGGTTACAGCGCTGCCGTCTACGCTGCCCGTGCCAACCTCAAGCCGCTGCTGATCACCGGCATGCAGGCCGGCGGTCAACTGACCACCACCACCGAAGTCGACAACTGGCCGGGCGACGTCCACGGTCTGACCGGCCCGGTGCTGATGGAGCGCATGCGCGAGCACGCCGAGCGTTTTGAAACCGAGATCGTTTTCGATCACATCAACGCTGTGGACTTCGCTTCCAAGCCATACAGCCTGACCGGCGACAGCGGCACCTACACCTGCGACGCGCTGATCATCGCCACTGGCGCCAGCGCTCGTTACCTGGGCCTGCCGTCGGAAGAAGCGTTCATGGGCAAAGGCGTTTCGGCCTGCGCGACCTGCGACGGTTTCTTCTATCGCAACAAGCCGGTGGCCGTGGTCGGTGGCGGTAATACCGCTGTCGAAGAAGCCCTGTACCTGGCCAACATCGCCAGCAAGGTCACCCTGATCCACCGTCGCGAAACCTTCCGCGCCGAGAAGATCCTGATCGACAAGCTCAACGCCCGTGTGGCCGAAGGCAAGATCGAGCTGAAACTGAACGCGAACCTGGACGAAGTGCTGGGCGACAACATGGGCGTGACCGGCGCGCGTCTGAAGAACAACGACGGCAGCTTCGACGAAATCAAGGTCGACGGCGTGTTCATCGCGATCGGCCACACCCCGAACACCTCGCTGTTCGAAGGTCAGCTGGAGCTGAAGGACGGCTACCTCGTGGTTCAGGGCGGCCGTGAAGGCAACGCCACCGCGACCAGCGTCGAAGGCATCTTCGCTGCCGGCGACGTGGCCGACCACGTTTACCGTCAGGCCATCACCTCGGCCGGCGCCGGCTGCATGGCGGCACTGGACACCGAGCGTTACCTGGACGATCTGCAGAACGTTTCGTTCTAAGAACGCAGACACAAAAAAACCGGCCAATTGGCCGGTTTTTTCATGCCCATTATTCACAGGCACCACGACAATGATCGTTCCCACGCTCTGCGTGGGAATGCCTCATCTGGACGCTCTGCGTCCTTGGGACGCTCCGCGTCCCCGGCTGCATTCCCACGCGGAGCGTGGGAACGATCTGACAGGGATAGTGTTGTGTCGGGATTCAGCGGCGGGTCAGCGGTTGCGCTTCGAATTTCACGCCCGCCAGACCGTGCTGGATCAGCGCACGGATATTGCCGTGATCGCTGCCTTCAGGCGTTGCCACGACCGAGCGGTAGTGTTCGCCGAACGCCAGCAGCGCTTCTTCGTCGCTCAAGCCTTCCAGCAGCGCCAGACCCAAAGTCTTGCACGAACCTTCGTTCTGCCCGGCCGCGTTTTCCACGCCGCCGTTGTTGAACGCCTGAGGCTGGTAGTCGTAACCGGCGGCGATGAAGGACAGGGTGTCGGCAAAAACGTGTTCGCCGCTCTTGAGGCTGGCGCGCAGTGTGTTCAGATCACTCATTGGGTTTTCCTTTGGCGAACGCCGCTTGCTGTTCGGCGCTGGCTTCTTGCTGATATTGGGCTTTCCAGTCGGCGTACGGCATGCCGTAAACCACTTCACGGGCATCGTCGAGGCTGACCTCGATCTGGCGCTCGTCGGCCTCGGCCTTGTACCACTTGGACAGGCAGTTGCGGCAGAACCCGGCGAGGTTCATCAGGTCGATGTTCTGCACGTCCTTGCGGCTGTCCAGGTGGGCGACCAGCCGGCGGAAGGCGGCGGCTTCGAGTTCGAGGCGTTGTTGCTCGGTCATGATGGGCTCTGTGCAGTCAAATCGTGGCGCTGATGATAAAAGTCTGACGCCCGTAGCGCCAGACACGTTCAGCGGCTGGCGGCAAGGGTGATCGACACCGACTCGGCAAAACGCAAGGCATGCGGCTTGTCGACTTCGACTTCGGCGTACAGCACCGATTCGTTGGCCATCACCAGATCCAGCAGCTCCTGGGTCAGGCGTTCGAGCAGCGCGAAACGGTTGCCTTCCACATGCGCGATGATCGCCTTGGTGATGGTGCGGTAGTTCAGCGCGTGGTCGATGTCGTTGTCTCGCACCGCTTCCTGCGCGGCGTACAGGATGGTCAGGTTGATCAGCACATCCTGCTTGTTGAGGATTTCGTCCTCGTTGATCCCGATGAAGGTGCGCAGGCGCAGATCCTTGACCCGGATGCGCGCCATTCCCGGTTGAAGTTGTGGCATTTACTTGCTCCGTCCAATCAATTGCAGGAACTCCTGGCGGGTGTTGCTCGACTCGCGGAAGGCGCCGAGCATGACCGAGGTGTTCATGGTCGAATTCTGTTTCTCGACACCGCGCATCATCATGCACATGTGCCGGGCTTCTATGACCACCGCGACACCGGCGGCATCGGTGACTTGCCGGACCGCCTCGGCGATCTGGCGGGTGAGGTTTTCCTGGATCTGCAGGCGGCGGGCGAACATGTCCACCAGCCGCGCGATCTTCGACAGCCCCAGCACCTTGCCCGTCGGAATATAAGCCACATGGGCCTTGCCGATGAAGGGCAGCAGGTGATGTTCGCACAACGAGTACAGCTCGATGTCGGCGACGATGATCATCTCGTCGGTGTCGGAGGCAAACAGCGCGCCATTGACGATCTCGTCGACGCTCTGTTCGTAGCCGTGACACAGGTACTGCATGGCCTTGGCCGCCCGCACCGGCGTGTCGAGCAGTCCTTCGCGGTCAGGGTTTTCACCGAGACCGATCAGGATCTCGCGGTAATTCTCGGGCAGGGAACGGGTCATGGAGCATCCTCGCGGGGCGTATTACTTGACGTGCCGCCCGCCGTTGACGGTCAGGGTCGTGCCGGTGACATACGGGTTGTCGAGCAGATAGCGCAGGCTCTGATAAATCACTTCGCTGCCGGGTTCGATGCCCAGCGCGGACTTGGCCAGCGCCTTGGCGCGGTACGCCGCGTCGTCGTCGGGATTGAACAATAGCAGGGCTGGCGCGATGCCGTTGACCTTGATTGACGGCGCGTAGCGCGCGGCGAAGGACAGCGTGAGACTGTCGAGCCCGGCCTTGCTGGCGCAATAGCCGATGTGTTTGCTGCTGCCCTTGCGGGTGACGTCATCGCTGATGTGGATGATGTCGGCAGGACTCGAACGTTGCAGCAGTTCGGCGCAATGCAGGTTGATCAGGTACGGCGCCAGCATGTGGATGTTGAACATCCGGCTAAAGGCTTCGGCTTCGCCGTCACCGATTTCCGCCAGCCATTCCGAGGCGTTGTGCACGATGGCGCGCAGGCTGTCGGTGTGGGTCTTCAGTTCGGTGATGAACGCGAGGATCGAGGCTTCACTGGAAAAGTCCGCGTGCAGCCCGAGGGCGCCCAGATCCCGCAATGCCTTCACACCCGGCCGTTCGCTGCGGTAGGTGAAGATCACCCGATGACCGTCTTCCAGCAGACGCTGCGCGCAATGCAGGCCGACCCGCTGGCCGGCGCCGGTGATGAGGATGGGAGCTGTGTGAGAAGTCATGTACGGCTCGCGTCGAAGTCAGAGCAAAAACTATAACAGCGACGCGAGCGACGGCTTCAGCGATTTTGCGTGGAGGGTGCGGCAGGCAGCGGGCGTGCAGGCGCCGGGTTGAGCCAGCCGGCCAGCAGGCGGGTCGACAGCGGAATGAAGAAGTAGACCATCAACGGGGTCAGGCAGAGCGTGCTGATGAAGACCCTCGTCAACAGGCTCATTTCCGCGAGCAGCGGGCCCAGCACGAAATTGAACAGCAGCGACACCGGGAAGAACGCCAGCCAGATCGCCACCGCTTGCTTCCAGCGAGGAGGACGTGCGCCAGCTGCACCGAACCAGCCTTCGATTCCGCTGACCCGATGTTCCGTCGGGTGAGCAAACAGATCGCTGCCACGAGCCAGCCAGGCGGTGCGCGATGCCGAGTGTTCCCAGGCGTGCAGGGTCTGTTCGTCAACGAAGCGGAAGATGATCTGGAATTCATCGTCGCCGGGAGGCGGGGCCAGTACGCCGGAGCCGAGATAACCGGGGAAGTCGGTGGCCAGTTGTTCGCCTTCTCGCAGCCAGGCGATCAGATCCTGATAACGACCATTGGCGACACGACGCGCGACCATCAGCGTGACGGGGGAAGTAGACATTGTGTATCTCCGTATTGCATTTGCGTCGCTCCGGGTAGGAGTTTCGCCTGACGCAGCGCCGGGGTAGAGGGCTGCGTTTTTCGACAAGCAAGGATTATTCCTGATTATCGTGACAAAACCAGAGACTTTCGTCTCATTTTGTCGGTTGAACCGGGGAGGGGCATCCGGAGTAGAATGGGATCCAACTTCGCCAACAAGGACGTGTCCGCCCAAATGCCTGTCATTACAGACGTTCGCCCTGCTTCGCAGGCATCTGTTGCGCTGGAGCGCGAGGAGCTTTTCCCGATTCGCGAAGTGTCGCGCGTGACCGGCGTGAACCCGGTCACGTTGCGCGCCTGGGAGCGTCGGTATGGTTTGATCGAGCCGACACGCACCGAAAGTGGGCATCGTTTGTATTCCATGACCGATATCGAGCGCGTTCGCAGCATCGTCGACTGGATCGATCGGGGTGTCGCCGTGAGCAAGATCGGCAGGATCCTCGCCAAGACCGAGCCGATGAAGGTGCTGGCCCACTTAATTCCCGATGACCTGGTGCAGGCTGACTACCTCCAGTGGCAGGAACAGGTCCGGCAGGCAGTCAGCTCGTTCGACGATCAGTTGCTCGACCGGGTCTACGGACAGATTTTCTCCTCCTATGCCTTGCCCGTAGTGTTTCAGGACATCCTGATGCCGCTGTGGCTGCAAATGCTCCAGCGTCAGGACGCGTTCGGGCAGACCAGCGAGTGGCTGTTCTTCGATGGTTTTCTGCGAGCGAAGGTGCTGCAGCGCATCGTCGTGCTGCGCGGCTCGCAACCGCGCAAGGTGATCGTCAGCGCGCTGGCCGGTCAATGTCGTGAGCTTGAATTGCTGGTGGCGGCGCTGTTTCTCAGCGGCAATGACGCGGGCGTTCGTGTGCTCACCACCGGTCAGCCGTTCGATGAGCTGACGCTGGTGTGCGAAAAGACCAGGCCCCAGGCTCTGGTGCTGTTTTCCAATCATGCGCCGACCGCAGAGCTGCCGCGACGTCTGAATCGTCTGGCCTTGAGTCTGGATTGTCAGTTGATGCTGGCAGGCGATGCTGCCGATCTGGCGCAGGACAGCCTGGCCGGATCATCGGTTGGCTGTCTGGGCAACGAAGGGGCGACCATGCGCCAGCGCATGAATCAGTTCCTGGCAGGGACGCTGGATACCTGAGAGTCAGGTGTGCAGGGCAGGGTGGGTCAGGCGATGCTGTTGCAGGATGAACTGGCGCAGACGCTCGGTTTCGTCGGCATCGCTCTGGCTTAGCTCGTAAGCATAAAAGCCGTTTTCGGTTTCCCGCTCGAACGTCCCGCGCAGGGAAATCCGCTCGTAGCCCGACGGGCTGAACCACAACGCAAAATGCTTCGGCGGTTTGGTCTTGTTGCGCACTTCCAGCAGCACACCTTTGTGCGAAACCTCATGCACCCACAACGTACCGGGCTGGCCCTTGGCATTTTCCAGTGCCACGGGTTCTTCCAGAGTCAGGCGCCATGGGCGCACCATCGGCCCGTCTTCATAGATGCTTGGTACGCCCAGGCGCAGGTGCAGAGCGTGGAACTCGTCTTCCACCAGATGCAGCGGGAAAGTCATCTGCTGATTTTCGAAGTTGGCCTGGATGGTGACTTGCTCATGGGCCGCCAGACGCGTGAGCAGATCACGGATCTGCGAACCACCATTGACCAGCAGGCTCGACGTCGCATCCCGCACATTCAGTTGCGGGTTGTGTTGCATGGTCTGGATGAAATCCAGCTCATCCTGGGTCAGGAGGGCGTCACGCTGCATGGCTAACTCGAAATGAATAATTACAAAGTCTTTGGTGATTGTAGTTAATGACAATTAGTTCGCGGTTTTGTTTGCGCCGTTCGTCGCTTTCAGTTCTGCGAGTTCGGCTTCCAGCGCCGCAACCCGGGCTTCCAGTTGCACAACCCGCTGCTGGGCCTTGACCTGAACGGTGACGTCTTTTTGCACGCCCACGAAATAGGTCATTCCGTCATCGGCATTTTTAATCGTGGACAGGGACAGCTCGTTCCAGAACGGCGTGCCATCCTTGCGATAATTACGCAGGATTTCCCGGCATGAGCCGCCTTCTCTCAAAACCTCGCGAATTACCCCGAGACTGGCCTGGTCGCGATCCCCAGCCTGCAGGAAGCGACAGTCCTGATAGAGAATTTCTTCGCGGGTGTAGCCGGTCATTTTTTCGAAAGCCGGGTTCACGTAGATCAGGATGTTGTCCTGATCGCCTTCCTTTTCTGCCACCACGATCCCTTCGTTCGACGCGTTGATCACCATTTGCAGCAGACTGGCATTGATCATGTATGAAGCCTTACAAGGATTTCGGTGGCAGGCATTCTAGAAGATCGACCGGCGCTGTCTACTGGCCATCAGCGCTTATCGAGAGCCAATCGCAACAGAGCGCCGCTGGCTGTTACTATCGCCGCTCTTTTTTTCAGTTTCAGGATCAGATTGATGAAAGTCGCCATCCTCTCCGGCTCCGTGTACGGCACGGCCGAAGAAGTCGCTCGCCACGCTCAGAACCTGTTGAACGCCGCCGGTTTTGAAACCTTCTACAACGCCCGCGCCAGCCTTGCCGATCTCCAGGCGTTTGGCCCTGAAGCCTTGCTCGGCGTGACTTCGACCACCGGTATGGGTGAGCTGCCGGACAACCTGCAACCGTTGTATTCGGCGATTCGCGACCAATTGCCGGCGGCCTGGCGTGGTTTGCCTGGCGCGGTGATCGCCTTGGGTGACGCCAGTTACGGCGACACGTTCTGCGGCGGCGGCGAGCAATTGCGCGAGTTGTTCGGCGAACTGGGTGTGCGCGAAGTACAGGACATGCTGCGCATCGACGCCAGCGAAAGCGTTACCCCGGAAACCGACGCCGAGCCTTGGCTGGAACAGTTGATCGCCACGCTCAAGGGCTGATCCCGCGTTCACGCAACAGCGCCAGCCAGGCCTGTGCAGCCTTCGACAGATAGGCGCCCCGGCGCCAGATGAAAGCGATGTCCCAGCGCAAGTAATCCGGCGCGTTCAAGGTCAGGCGAACCACGCCTGGCCGCACCAGTCCGCGCGCCACCACGCTGGGCAGCAACACCACGCCTTGCCCGGCGGCGACCAGCGCCGCGAGAAAATCCGCCTGCCCGCTGCGCCCGCCTTCCTTCGGCGTGAAGCCCATCTGCTGGCACGCCTGAAGCAAACGATCGTTGAGCACGAAACTGCGCTGATACAGCAGGAACGGCGTATCGGCCAGTTCCTCCAGACCGATTTCACCTTTTGTAGCCAGTGGGTGATCCACCGGTAGCAGCGCATCGAGCGGTTCATCGCAGAACGGCTGAAAGTCGAACTGCGGATCTTTCGGCAGCAGGCTGCCGCCCAACTCCAGCTCCCCGCTGAGCACCGCCTGTTCGATATTGCGACTGCCGCCTTCAAGCAACTGCACGCTGATGTTCGGGTAACGCCGTCGGTATTCGGCGAACAGCCCGGCAAACAATGCATCGCTACCGAGCAATGGCAGCCCGAGACGTAGCTCGCCGCGTGCCAGATGGCTGAGATCATCCAGTTCGCTGAGCAATTCATTGCGCAACCGCAGCATGCCTTCTGCCCGTTGCAGCACCACGCTGCCGGCGGCGGTCAGGCGTATTTGCGAACCCAGCCGTTCGAGCAATGGGGTGCCGAGGCTCTGTTCGAGCTGGGCGATCTGCTTGCTCACGGCGGACTGACTGATGTGCAGGGTCTTCGCGGCTTGGGTGAAGCCGCCTTGGTGCATCACTTCGACGAAGCTTTTGAGCTGTTTGAATTCCATGGCCTGATTCCATATTGGAATGGCTTTGAGTCTAACAATTCGCTTCGGAGATGGCAGTCGGGTTCGTAAAATAGGCACCTGAAAGGAGCCCACCGATGAAAGCCTCGACCGTTAAATACTTCTCCCGCCTGCTGTCCGAACTGGCCGTCCTGCTTGCTCTCTACCTGCTCGGCTGCCAGATCGCAGCGTGGCTGGCCTGGCCGATTCCCGGCGGCGTGATCGGCATGGCCCTGTTGCTGCTGGGCTTTGCGCTTGGCTGGGTCAAACCGGCGGCGCTGCAAATGGGCGCAGGCTTGTTGATGGCGGAGATGCTGCTGTTCTTCATTCCGGCGCTGATGAGCCTGCTGGATTACGGCGCATTGCTGCGTGACGACGGCTGGCGGATTCTGCTGGTGATCGCCGCCAGTACGCTGATGGTGATGCTGGTGACCGCGTTCACCGTGGAGCTGGCCGTGCGCCTGAGGCGGTCCCATGAAGCTTGAGCTGATGCCGATGTTCTGGCTGGCATTCACGTTGCTGGCTTATCTGTTCAGTCGCTGGCTGTATCGCCGGACCGGGCGCTACTTGCTGTCGCCCCTGATTTTGGTCCCTGCGTTGCTGCTGGCGCTTGCCGTGCCGCTGCACACCGCTTACGCCGAATATTCGAGTAACACCCATTGGCTGATGCTGGTGCTCGGGCCGGTCACCGTGGCGTTTGCGGTGCCGATCTGGCAGCAGCGGCGTTTGTTGGCGCGGCATTGGTCGGCGTTGCTGCTGGGCATGCTGGCCGGCAGCGCCGCGTCGATCGGCACTTCGTTCGGCCTCGCGAAAGCACTGGCGCTGGACAGTTCGGTGACGCTGTCGCTGGTGCCGCGTTCGATCACCACACCGTTCGCCATGCCGCTGGCGCAGGACCTGGGTGGCGTGCCGGAGCTGACAGCGGTGTTCGTGATGTTCACCGGAGTGTTCGGTGCCATGCTCGGCGGTGTGCTGCTCAAGTGGCTGCCGCTGCGCAGCGCCCTGGCGCGCGGGGCATTGTTCGGCGTCGGTGCGCACGGTGCCGGGGTCAGCCGGGCCCATGAAGTGGGCGGCGAGGAAGGTTCGGTGGCGGGGTTGGTGATGGTGCTGACGGGGTTGCTCAATCTGTTCGCCGCGCCTTTGTTGGCGTCGTTGCTTTGACATGGATCCAAGCTGTTTGCGTGGCTGACTCGTTCAGTCATCAAGCTGGCTGCCAATGCAACTACGCGGCCGTCCATGGCTGACTAGACTGCTGACACACGCAAAAACAATAAGAACGCAGAGGTGCATACAGTGAGCGTAGCCCCCGTCCCTTCGTCCGTGAACGTCAAAGACCAGGTCAGTGCCGCGGAATGGCAGACCCGGGTCGATCTGGCCGCCTGTTATCGTCTGGTTGCGCTGCATGGCTGGGACGATCTGATCTTCACCCACATTTCCGCCAAGGTGCCCGGCACCGAAGATTTCCTGATCAACCCGTTCGGCCTGATGTTCCATGAGATCACCGCCTCGAGTCTGGTGAAGGTCGACCAGGCCGGCAACAAACTCATGGACAGCCCTTACGAGATCAATCCCGCCGGTTACACGATCCACAGCGCCGTGCACGAAGTGCGGCACGACGTGGCCTGCGTGCTGCACACCCACACCGCTTCCGGTGTCGCGGTGTCGGCGCAGAAGCAGGGCGTGTTGCCGATCAGTCAGCAATCGCTGTTCGTGCTGTCGAGCCTGGCCTTTCATGCCTATGAAGGTGTGGCCCTGAACCATGAAGAGAAAGCGCGGTTGCAGGCGGATCTCGGTGACTGCAATTTCCTGATGCTGCACAACCATGGTCTGCTGACCTGTGGCGGCACCATCGCCGACACGTTCCTGATGATGTTCACCTTCCAGCGCGCCTGCGACATTCAGGTCATGGCGCAGACCGGCGGTGCCGAACTGATCGCCATCGAACCGCAGATTCTGGCAGGCGCCAAGGCGATGATCGCCGGCGTCACCAAAAGTGCTCAAGGCATGGGTGGCGCGCTGGCCTGGCCGGCGCTGCTGCGCAAACTCGATAAACAAGACCCGGGGTATAAACTCTAATGCCTCTCGCCGAGATCCCTCTGAGTGCCTGGCGCAAACGCAGCCAGACTTTTGTCTTCCATGGTCAGCCGATCCGCTACTGGACGGCCGGGCAGGGCGAACCGCTGCTGCTGATCCATGGCTTTCCGACGGCCAGTTGGGACTGGCATTACCTGTGGCAACCGCTGTCCCAGCGCTACCGGGTGATTGCCTGCGACATGCTCGGCTTCGGCGACTCGGCCAAACCCCTGAATCACACTTACAGCCTGCTGGAGCAGGCCGATCTGCAACAGGCTTTGCTGGCGCATCTGCAGGTCGAACAATCGGTGCACATTCTGGCCCACGACTACGGCGACAGCGTTGCCCAGGAACTGCTGGCCCGGCATTACGAAGACCTGATCGAGGTCGCCAGTTGCGTGTTCCTCAACGGCGGTCTGTTCCCGGAAACCCATCGGCCGCTGCTGACGCAAAAACTGTTGCTCAGCCCGTTGGGCTGGATGATCGGCCGGGCGTTTACCCGCGATGCGCTGGTAAAAAGTTTCCGGCAGATCTTCGGCCCGGACACCCGGCCCAGCGAAAGCGAGATGGATGATTTCTGGAGCCTGATCGAATGCAATCGCGGGCCGCGAGTCATGCACAAGCTGATCCACTACATTCCCGAGCGCAGGGTCCAGCGTGATCGCTGGGTCGCAGCGATGCAGCGCGGCGAGGTGCCGTTGCGGGTGATCGATGGCGAGGTCGATCCGATTTCCGGCGCGCACATGGTCGAGCGTTATCGCGAGCTGATTCCCGACGCGGACACCGTGCTGTTGCCGGGCATCGGCCACTACCCGCAAACCGAAGCGCCGGTGCAGGTGCTCAAGCACTACCTCGAATTTCGCGATCACTTCGTGTTGCCGCCGCGTAAGGTGGCGTGTTCCTGAGTTCGTGCCGCAGGCGCCGGGCGCCGCGGCACGTTTTCATCATCCCCCAGCCTTATCGCGCACCATTCAGCCCCAGCCGTGTTCGTTGTGACCGAACGCGTCGTGCCTGACACTCGGGGACACTGTCCCTCAGGTCTGCTGGAGTTGCCCCGATGAATGAGTCTGTGCGTTTCGAAGATAAAGTCGTGATCGTCACCGGAGCCGGTGGTGGCCTGGGACGCGCTCACGCTTTGCTGTTCGCCAAACAGGGCGCCAAAGTGCTGGTCAACGACCTCGGCGGTTCAACCCAGGGCGAAGGCGCAAACGCTTCGGCTGCCGACCGCGTGGTAGCGGAAATCCGTGAGGCCGGCGGCATCGCCGAAGCCAACCATGACTCGGTCACCGACGGCGACAAACTGGTGCAGAACGCGCTCGATGTGTTCGGCCACGTCGATGTGGTGGTGAACAACGCCGGGATCCTGCGTGACAAGACCTTCCACAAAATGGAAGACGCCGACTGGGATCTGGTCTATCGCGTCCACGTCGAAGGCGCCTACAAAGTGACCCGTGCCGCATGGCCGCACCTGCGTGAGCAAAATTATGGGCGAGTGATCTTCACCGCATCGACCTCGGGCATCTACGGAAACTTCGGCCAGTCCAATTACGGCATGGCCAAACTCGGCCTCTACGGCCTGACCCGTACCTTGGCCATCGAAGGTCGCAAGAACAACATCCTGGTCAACGCCATCGCCCCCACCGGCGGCACGCGCATGACCGAAGGCCTGATCCCGCCGCAAGTGTTCGAACAACTCAAACCGGAGCTGGTCAGCCCGCTGGTGGTGTACCTGGCCAGCGAACAATGCCAGGAAACTTCCGGCCTGTTCGAAGTCGGCGGCGGCTGGATGGGCAAGGTGCGCTGGGAGCGCAGCCTGGGTGCCGGGTTCGATCCTCGCGTCGGGTTTTCCCCGGAAGACGTCGCGGCGCACTGGCAGCAGATCTGTGATTTCGAAGGCGCGGCGCATCCGAAGGACAACATCGAAGCGCTGAAGGAAATGATGGGGAATCTGCAGAAGTATTCGTTGTAACCTGAAGTGGCCACTAGGTGAGAGCCTGGTGGCCGATTTGCCGATCAGGTGTATCTGTTTTCGATCATGAATTTTGGTGGGGACCAGTTCGGGCCTTTGATCGCCAGGCCGTGCTCTCCGAGAGCAAGTACCCCGGCGGCGAAGAGGCGGGAGTAGGCGTTTTCGAGTGCGCCATACTCTTTGAGGATGTCACGGTTATAGAGTCTGATCATCCTGTCCAGATGTGGATTTGCTTTGATCAACGCGAACACTGCAACGATGTCATCAAGGGACTCGTTTTTTACGATTTGTTCGACAGTATTCATTTCCACATCTCCTTCAACAACCTTTGGTATTCGAGTTCCACTTGTTCTGCGTCGGCGGCCAGCGCTTCAGGTGTGTACAGCAGCGAAGCATCGTCTTTGAGTTTGAAGTCTTCCAGCGTTGCTGTGTGAACATTGTTCCACACAGGAGAGTTCGGATCAGGTCGTTCGTTATCCCCATATCCCAAGGCTCTGAATCTTTCTAGCTCTCTCAACTCATGAGTGTAGAAGCGCTTGTCTGTATCCGTTATCTCAAGCTCTCCGCTGATGATTTTTTCCAGGCGATCAATCATTACCTTATTGGCGGCCGATTCAGGAAATCTTGAGATGTGTAGTCGCACAGTGCTTGCTCCTTCTGATGTTGCAGTTACAGGGGACCATTCCAAGTCAAGAATTGGTCCACCTGTTTCCTCGGGGTTAAACGCGCGGCCACTGTGCTCGCCACCTTCAACGCCTCCCTCATAGGGACTGCTGAAAACCACATACAACGGCGACAATCCGGACTCAGTTG
Source organism: Pseudomonas sp. GW456-12-10-14-LB2 (assembly GCF_002884345.1). Taxonomy (NCBI): domain Bacteria; kingdom Pseudomonadati; phylum Pseudomonadota; class Gammaproteobacteria; order Pseudomonadales; family Pseudomonadaceae; genus Pseudomonas; species Pseudomonas sp. GW456-12-10-14-LB2. Next base: position 93,365 of record NZ_POHV01000008.1, on the reverse strand, counting down.
GAAAGACCGTGATAAACCCGCCAAACCCATACCGATCCAGCTCGGGAAACGGATCGATCCGTCCCTCGTCTGGAACAACTTCAGCACCGTCGTAGACCGGAGGATCGTTATCGGCCAGCGGCAGGTGGGTCGAGGTATCTTGTGGCTGTACCAACGGCGTCCAGGTCAGCGTGGGGCCGTTGGTGTCGCTGGCGGTGGAAACGTAGACGTTTTTACTGGCGTCGAAGCGAGCGGCTCTCACGGGAACAGGGGCGGGGACTGTCACTCCGTCCGTCGTGACTACGACGAATTCGACTTTGTCGCCGATCGTCGACGAGCCCAGCCTGACCGGCAGATCGACTGTTCCCCCGACGGCCGCCACGTGATGAAGATCTTCATTCAGATCCGGTGCGAGGTCTGACAAGGGAACGCTGGCCGAATACAGGTCGCTGTTCCCTAGTTTTGAAGGGGCGAGCAACGCCGCGAACCCGACGATCACCGGTGCGGCAGCAGTGGAGATGGCAGCCAGCGCCAAAGAAACCGCCGTTTGCAGCGAAGTTCTGAGCGCCAGAGTCGTGGCCAGGTTGTTGCCAAAAACGCCGAGCGGGCCGGTAAAGGTGGGACCCAAAGCGGCCATCGAACCCGCATTGGCAAAGAGCGGAGGTTGTCCGGTTTTGGCGTTTTCGGCTTGCCGTTGCGCCTGCTCCCTGGCGATCTTGCGTGCTTTTTTTCGCTGTTTCTTTTGTGCTTTTCTCAGCGCTTTCTGCTGCTTTTCCCGACGTGTTTTTTCAGCCAGTTGCCGGCGTTCCTCTTCGCGGCGCTGAACTTCGGCTTGCGCTTGCAGGCGTGCCTGCTCGGCGGCGACTTGTCGCGCAGCGGCTGCGGCGGCGATTTGTGCCAGCTCATCCGCCAGCCTTTGCGCCTCGAGCAGCGCTGCAACGCGCGCCTGTTCACGCGCCTGAATTTCCTGCTGTTCTTTTTGCCGACGCGCAGTTTCTGCCAGTGCTGCGAGTCGTGCCTGTTCATTGATGCGCGCCAGTTCGGCCGCCGCTCTTTGCGCTTGCTGTTCAGCCGCTATTCGCTCTTGATCATTGGCCTGCACGGCGGCCAGCCATTTTTGTACTCCGACCTGTTGCTGGTTAAGTATGGCGATGGATTGCGTCAGCAAGATCGCTTCGTGGGCGGCTCTGTACGAGGTCGCCCAAGCCTGCATGGCAAGACCACGAGGCCTGACGTTGCTATCCATGTTCTGCGCTTGTCGATAAAAAACATGGAAGTCCTTATTGAGTGGCGTCTCCCCAAAAAAATGGTTAACAAGAATATTTTTTTGATGAAGTTGAGCGGTCTTTCTAGCAATAAGTGTGTGGCGTACTCCTAGCTCTCGAGTGATTGCTTGCGCGGGAGGAAGCGGATGGGTATTGCCTTCCAGACGTGTTGCGGCGAGTTCCTGCTCAATCGATTGCACCAGTTGTTGGTTCTGAGATTGAAAGTCCTGTTCAATCTTTAGTTTGGCAGCAGTGAACTCCCGCGAACTGGCTACAACGTTATGTGGGATGCCAAACGTGCCGCTATGGGGCAGAACAGGGGATGTCCCGCGAATGATGGGAGTGTTTGGCGGTGCAATTGCTGTCGTATGGACAGCCTCTGTTAATACAAAGGGTGGAGGTTTCTGCATATTCATATCCTTTTGAATGTGCGTGTTGGCTCACTGGCAAAATGGTGCCGTTGAAAGCGGCGCCTGTGTCGCCAGCGAATGTTTGAGGTGCTTCAAGTTACAACAAAACTCTGGTTACAAAATCCGAGAGCTCCGTAAGTAATGGTGTTTCGTTTTGAAAGAGGGTTCCTGGGTTTTCAACGTTCAGGTCATATTTCTTTGGTGCAAGAGGAAATGTCCGACATTGTTTTCGAAGTTGTTCGAAAGATAGGGCGTTCGGCTTTTCAGCAGGCATAAAAAAGGCCGCTGCAAACGCAGCGGCCAAGGTAAGACGTTGGATCAAGGAGCTACAAATCAACGTCAGTGAACACCGGGGCGATGGATCGAAAAACGCTTCGATCGATCAGAAATCATTGCCAACGACTCGGTCGTGGACTTCGTGCTTACTGGCGGTCTGCCGTGAAAGCCGGCTCAGAATAAGGGCTGGCGCCTCAGGGAAAAATAGCGATTCCGGACATGCACTGTTACGGGGCATGTAACAGTGGCGCGCACCGGGGTCGTCATTATCCGTTGCGTTGATAGTGATCCATCCAGCCTGTTCATGGCGGGCGCAAAGCCTTGCTGCAGGCGGGGATTCATCCTTTTGAGCGACAGTGTGAATACCTCCTTGGTGCGCTTATCGTCCCTGCGTGGCGGCAGTAGGGTGGGGTCTTCTGTCACTCACCGGGGAAGACGCATGACAAAAACAACAATGCGCGCCATCTTCACACCGCACGCGCTTGCCGCTGCGGTGGCCTTGGGTTGCTGTGCCCAGGCGCACGCGGTCGCTTTCAATATCGGGGAAATCGAAGGCACCTTCGATTCGTCGCTGTCGGTCGGTGCGAGCTGGGGCATGCGCGATGCCGACAAGTCGCTGGTGGGGACTGTCAACGGCGGGACCGGCCAGTCTTCCACCGGTGATGACGGGCGTTTGAACTTCAAGAAGGGCGAGACCTTTTCCAAGATCTTCAAAGGCATCCACGACCTCGAACTGAAGTACGGCGACACCGGTGTGTTCGTGCGCGGCAAGTACTGGTACGACTTCGAACTCAAGGACGAAGACCGCGAGTTCAAACAGATCAGTGACAAGGGTCGCAAGGAAGGCGCGAAGTCTTCCGGCGCGCAGATTCTCGATGCGTTCGTCTATCACAACTACTCCATCGCCGACCTGCCGGGCACCGTGCGTGCCGGTAAGCAAGTAGTGAGCTGGGGCGAAAGTACCTTCATCGGCAACTCGATCAACAGCATCAACCCGATCGACGTCTCGGCGTTTCGCCGGCCAGGTGCGGAGATCAAGGAAGGGCTGATTCCGGTGAACATGCTGTTCGCCTCTCAGGGGCTCACCGACCAACTGACGGTCGAAGGCTTCTATCAACTGGAATGGGATCAGACCGTCCTCGACAACTGCGGCACCTTCTTCGGTGTCGACGTGGCGGCGGACGGTTGCAACAACGGTTACACCGTCGGCAGCCCGGCGATCGCCCCGTTGGCGCCGCTGGCGGCAGCCTTTGGCCAGCCGATCCAGGTGACCCGCGAAGGCGTGATCGTGCCCCGTGGCGGCGACCGCGATGCGCGGGATTCCGGGCAATGGGGCACGGCGTTGCGCTGGCTCGGCGATGACACCGAGTACGGCCTCTACTTCATGAACTATCACAGCCGCACGCCGACGGTTGGCACCAGCACCGCCGGCCTGTCGACCCTCGCGGCCTTGCCGGGCATGGTCGGGATCGCCAACCGGCTGGCGCCCGGCAGTGGATCGGGACTGGCGCAAAGCGTGATGCTCGGGCGTGGTCAGTACTACCTCGAATACCCGGAAGACATCCGCCTGTATGGCGCGAGTTTCTCTACCACGCTGCCGACCGGCACCGCCTGGACCGGCGAGATCAGCTATCGCCCTAACGCGCCGGTGCAGGTCAACACCAACGACCTGACCCTTGCGCTGCTCAATCCGATTGCCGGCGGTGCCGCGTCGCCGCTGCTTACCTCGCCGGGTGCTGACAACAAGGGCTACCGACGCAAGGAAGTGACCCAGATCCAGAGCACGCTGACGCACTTTTTCGATCAGGTCTGGGGCGCTCAGCGTCTGACCCTGGTCGGCGAAGCGGCGGTGGTGCGGGTTGGCGGCCTGGAGTCGCGCAGCAAGCTGCGTTACGGCCGTGACTCGGTCTACGGCCAGTACGGTTTCGGCGGTGACACCGACGGTTTCGTCACCTCCACCTCCTGGGGGTATCGCGCCCGGGCGATCCTCGATTACGCCAACGTGATCGGCGGGATCAACCTCAAGCCCAACCTGTCCTGGTCCCACGACGTCGCCGGTTATGGCCCCAACGGTCTGTTCAACGAAGGCGCCAAGGCCGTCAGCGTCGGGGTCGATGCCGACTACCGCAACACCTATACCGCGAGCCTGAGTTACACCGATTTTTTCGGCGGTGACTACAACACCCTCGAAGACCGTGACTTCGTGGCCCTGAGCTTCGGTGTGAACTTCTGATCTGCCCGAGAAGGATGAATGCAATGCGCAAGATGATTCTGCAATGCGGTGTTCTGGCCCTGAGCCTGCTGGCTGCCAATGTGATCGCGGCGGTATCGCCGGAAGAGGCCAACAAGTTAGGCACCAGCCTGACGCCGCTGGGCGCCGAGAAGGCCGGTAACGCCGACGGCTCGATTCCGGCCTGGACCGGCGGTATCCCGAAAAACGCGGGTGCGGTCGACAGCAAGGGCTTTCTGGCTGACCCGTTCGCCAGCGAAAAACCGCTGTTCACCATCACCGCCGCCAACGTCGACAAGTACAAGGACAAGCTGTCCGACGGTCAGGTGGCGATGTTTAAACGCTACCCCGAAACCTACAGAATCCCGGTCTACCCGACCCATCGCACCGTGGCCGCACCGCCGGAAATCTACGAGTCGGCCAAACGCAGCGCACTCAACGTCACCAGCATCAACGACGGCAACGGACTGGCCAATTTCACCGGTAACCGCTACTACGCGTTCCCCATTCCCAAAAATGGCGTCGAGGTGTTGTGGAACCACATCACCCGTTATCACGGCGGCAACCTGCGGCGGATCATCACGCAGGTGACCCCGCAAACCAATGGCAGCTACACGCCGATCCGCTTTGAAGAAGAGATCGCCGTGCCGCAACTGATGAAGGATCTCGATCCGGAAAAAGCCGCCAACGTTCTGACTTTCTTCAAACAGTCGGTGACAGCGCCGGCGCGTCTGGCCGGTAACGTGCTGCTGGTGCACGAGACCCTCGATCAGGTGAACGAACCTCGCCTGGCATGGATCTACAACGCCGGGCAGCGCCGGGTGCGGCGTGCGCCGCAGGTCGCCTATGACGGGCCGGGCACCGCTGCCGACGGCCTGCGCACCTCGGACAACTTCGACATGTTTTCCGGCGCGCCGGACCGCTACGACTGGAAACTGATCGGCAAGAAAGAAATGTACATTCCGTACAACAGCTACAAGCTCGACTCGCCGAGTCTCAAGTACGACGACATCGTCAAGGCGGGGCACATCAACCAGGACCTGACCCGCTATGAACTGCACCGGGTCTGGGAAGTGGTCGGCACGGTGAAACCGAACGAACGGCACATCTACGCCAAGCGCCACATGTACATCGACGAGGACAGCTGGCAGGTGGCGCTGGCCGATCACTACGACGGTCGCGGGCAGCTGTGGCGAGTGGCCGAGGGACACGCGCAGTACTACTACGATCACCAGGCCCAGGCCTACACCCTCGAAGCGCTCTACGACATCATCGCCGGCCGCTACATTGCCCTGGGGATGAAGAACGAAGAGAAGCACAGCTTCGAATTCGGCTTCGAAGCCAAGGCCGCCGACTACACCCCGTCGGCCCTGCGCGCCGAGGGCGTGAGGTAAGGGTTTCGATACATTGGCAAGGCAAAAGGCGACCATACGGTCGCCTTTTTTATGGGCGCCAATCAGCGTACTGAATACTCGTCAACAAGCACCGGGGAGAGGACTAGGGTGAGCGTACAACGATAAAAAGGCGTACCCGATGACCGCCATGACCCACGCTCCGGATCGTCCGGGATTCTTGCCCAGACTCTCGGCTCATCATCTTCCACGTCCACGTCTGACTGCATCATTGCTGGAGTCCTCGGCACGGGTCCGGCTGATCTGCGCACCGGCCGGCAGTGGCAAGAGCACGCTGTTCACCGAATGCCTGTTGCAGGCGCCCCTCGAATGCACGGTGTGCTGGCTGCCGCTGGCGGGCATGTCGATAAGTGTCGCGGCATTTTGCGAGCGACTGGCGCAGGCATTCGGGCTGGCAGCGGCGGATGAGTCGTCGTTGCTAAATGAACTGGCGCGCCGGTCCTCGCCGGTCTGGGTGTTTCTCGACGATTACTGCCGTGTTGAAGACCCGGCGCTGGATGCGCTCCTCGACCGCCTGCTGGCGCTTGCCAGCCCTGCCGTCACCTGGTGGATCGGCACCCGTCGGCGCCCGCAATGCAACTGGCCGCGCCTGCTGCTCGATGATGCCTTGTACGAGTGCGAACGCGCGGCGCTGGCGTTGAGTCGTGGCGAGATCGCGCAATTGTTGCGGCACCTTCCGCCAGCCCAGGCCGACGACGTAGCCGGGCGAATCCTCCAGCGCAGCGGTGGGTGGTGCGCCGGGGTGCGGATCCTGTTGATGCAAAAATGCGACTGGTCGCAAAAGACCTTGCCGCAGCAACGCATGGACACCTTGCTGGACTATCTGCAACACGAACTGTTCAGTGGTTTGAGCCCGGAGCTGGCAGAGGCCTGGCGGGTGTTGGCACATTTGCCGCGGTTCAACGCCAGTCTGTGCGATCACCTGTTCGGTGCCGGCGAAGGGGCGCAGTGGATGCGCACGCTGCAAACGCTCGGGTGTTTTATCGAACCCTGGCAAGGATCGCCGGACTGGTTGCAGGTGTGCGCTCCGCTATCGCGTCTGATGCGCGACGAACCCTGGTCGGCCGGACGTTCCTGGCATCGCAGGGCCTGCCAATGGTTTGCTGCCGGGCAGCATTGGAAATGCGCCTTCGAACAGGCGTTGCTGGCCGAAGAGTACGAGGTCGCGGTGAGCCTGCTGCAGCACTTCAGCTTCGAGCACCTGTTCGAGGAGCAGACTGTTGTGTTGCTACTGCGTCTCTACGAGCAGCGCGGCGAGGAGTTGCTGCTGGGTTCGGCGCAACTGGTCGGGCTGATCACGGCAGCGCTGCTGTTCGCCGGACGTTTTGCCCAGGCGGCGGATTGCATCGGGCAACTGTCGCGTTTTCTACCGCCGCCGTCGGCGGGTCAGCAACGGCAATTGATCGCCCGCTGGCAGGCTCAGCAAGGCTGGCTGTTGCATTTGCAGGGGCACATGGACGAGGCGCGCGAGCATTTCGAGCAGGCCTTGAACGATCTTTCGCCGCAGGCCTGGGCGGCGCGTCTTTTGTGCCTGTCGGGCCGCACTCAGCAGGCGTTGCTGTGCGGTGATCTGGAGCTGGCTCATTCGATCAATCGTGAAGCGCTGTGCCTGGCCCGGGCTGAGGGTTCATTGCTGTTCGAAGCGTTGCTGGAACTGGATCACGCCCAACTGCTGGAGCAACGGGGCGCGTCGGCTCGTGCCGAAGAATTGCTGGCCAATCTTTGCGACATGCTCGGCTTGTCTGTCGAGCGGCCGACGCCGTTGCTGGGCCGTATTGCCCTGCGTCGCGGGCGGTTGGCGCTGAGCATGGGACAGCAGGATCGGGCCGCCGGATTCTTTCAACAAGGGCTCGACGATTGCCTGTGCAGCTTTGACAAGCGGGTGCTTTATGGCTTTTTGGGGCAGGCGCAACTGGCCGCCGATCAGGGCGATTACCCGCAGGCGTTCATGCGTCTGCGTGATGCCGAGCGGCTCATGCAGCAGCGGCAGATTCCGGACACGGTCTATCGCGGCGTTCTGCTGCAGCTCAGCAGTGAATTCTGGCTGCAACAAGGGCGGCCAGAACTGGCTCGCGAAGCGTTGAGTCGAGTGCTCAGGCATTATCGTGGCCCGCGGGCACGGCAGGCGCCGCCGGCAACGCTGGAACTGATTCCGCGTATCGAGTGTTTGCTGATTCTGGCCGAGACCCGTTTGGGGCAGACGCAGCAGCCCGTGCTGCGATTGCAGTCTCTGCTCGAGCAGGCTCGGTCTTGCCGGATGATTGTTCTGGAAACCGAGTTGCTGCTGGCAATGAGCGAGGTGGCATCAATTCTCAATGATCGGGAATCTGCCCGGCAGTATTTCGACAAGGGCCGCATGCTGGCCTGCCAGTTCAACTTGCAGTGCCTGGTCATGAAGTTCGATGATGCCGCGACGGTTATTCGATCTGAATCATTATCCGGACATCAGTTTTCTGAAAGTGGCGAGAGTGAAAATTCATTAAGTTTGAGAGAGTCGCAAGTGTTGGGGTTGATTGCGGCGGGAAGTTCCAATAAACAAATAGCGGACAAGTTGTTCATCTCGTTGCATACCGTTAAAACTCATGTCCGGCGGATTCATGCAAAGTTGGGCGTCGAACGCCGTACGCATGCCGTGGCGCGCGCTAGAATGCTGGGTTTATGTTGTTAATCGTCATTTAATCAGTGTGTTGGTTTTTTTTAAGTTTGATCCTTTAAATGTCTTGCAAAGGATAGTGGGTGTTTTTGTTGGTTTTACTCCGGTTAAGTTGTTTGCACAGCTTGGGCGATGTTTTGTCGTCCTGTTAATGCGTGTAATAACGGAGTTTTATCATGAGCGCAGTGGAAAGTTTCTCGGCGGAAAAGCATCTGAATAAAATCAATCAGCACAGGGACGACCTGGAAGGTTTACTGGGTGCACTACCGTCGTTCAAATCGCTTTTACAGGATCTGGTGTTAAAGGAACTTCAACAGTTATCGCCGGATATCTATATCAGCAAAACGTACATTACCGCCCAGCGTCCAGGGATTGTGAATCCGCAACCGACCGGGTTGTTGATGGACGTGTTCATGCAGTGCCTGATGTCCGGTAATGCGCCCGTCTATGACGCCAGTCTGTACGGCGTCTTCGATTGGCCTGACTCCACGGATGAAGAGGACCGGATTCACGGGCTGGATGTGGTCGCCGTCGGTTCCTTGATCGGTAATGTGCTGGGGGCGCTGGCGCAGAAATACACACCTTTGCTGGCGCAATACTGGGCTGCTTCTTCGGGGAAGGACGACAAGGGGCGCGAGCTGGCTTCGCGCCGGCGTCAGCTGCAGGATGTCCATGCAGCGCTGTTCTGGCAGGAATTGGGTGCGACGGTGCAGATGCAAGGCGTTCGGCCGGAGGTAGAGGAAAGCTATGCCGTTTTTATCAAGGGCACATCTTTGACTCCGGCCTACAGTCTTTCACTGCAACTGGAAAATGGTCGATTCGCAACGCTGGCCGGCTGCTTTGTCACCTACCTCACGGGGCGCTCTATCCCCGAACTGGTTCTGGACGATGACGAATGGGTAGTGCTCTACACCTCCGTGAACGGCCTGGAAACATTCCGCACCGCCGCCTTGATGCATCAAGCGTTGCAGCAACGCCTGGGCAATGCAGAAACCCGGGCACAACTGCTCAGGAGCGTTTCACAGGAAGATGCCGAGCAGGTCGGCAGCGTTCCGGATATCCGTTACCTGAACATTCAAGGCGAAATCTTCCAGACCCTCACCGCCCAGCTTCTTGAAAAACAACAACGCGACGTTGCTTACCATCTTCGCCGGTTACAGGCGCCGGGCGGGGATCGGCCTGCTCTCGTGCGTTCGGTCGAGAGCGCCCTTCAGCAGCAGGCGGTCATCGACGCTGCCCGGGGGCGGGTCGCCAGACTACTGGCCCTGATGAACCGAAACGCCCGGCCGCAATGGTTGAAGGATGCCACCGCCAACCATCAGGAAATGTTCGCCTCTCTGGAAAAGGAACTGCTCAGGGGGCAGGTGTGCCTGCATGAGGCCATGGAAGGGGTATCTTCTTTTCAGGACTACGTGCGCGGTGCTGTCGAAACCCACATCAGCGCGGGCGATACCCGGCGAGTGGACCCTGATACTGTCTGGGTGACAGTGCAACATTCGTTGCGCATGGGCACTCGGCGTATCGAACATGTCGAGCGTAAAACCCTGACGCAGTTGTTCATGTACGGCGTGCATGACACGGCGGCTCCCTACACGATCAAGCTCGAAGCCTTTCACAACAATCCGCGACTGACGGCTTCCAGTATCGAACTCGCCATCCGCCAGTTTGATCTGCGTGTGCAATATGCCAGTGAGCGCAATCAGCGATTCGCACAGGCGCGGATCCGCGAAGCCATGCGCGAAGTCCTGGGGCAGGAAATTGCGCTCAGCCACTTCGCCGCCGTCCTGCAAAAACACATCGGCCCGCAAGCACAGAACATGGTGCAGCGGTATCTGTATGGGGACCCGGGAGTCGAAGCGTTTGGCGTTGCGTTTCGTCAGCGCTACAGGCCGTTCAGGGACATGATTGCGTTTCGTGCAAGGGGAGCTGCGCCAGACCGTCAATTACATGTGCTGTATGCGCCGGGTGCCCCGACCGGGCAGCAGTGGTACGAATTCTCCGATCTGACGGGGTTGAAGCGCCAGTTCATCTCTTGGGGATTCGAGCCACGTGATCGTGAATTCCTGACCGGTCAGGCTTTCAGCAAGGACCGCGCAGCTTTCGTGAAAGACGAGCTCTCTTATGACGAACCGGGCCCTGTGTTTCAGCCATGGTGGTGGGGCGGTGTCACCCTGGTGGAGTGGAACCGGGGGCACGAAGACGGGCCGCTGATGGGGGCCATTCATGAAATCATCGATTGGGAAATTGCCGAGGAACAGGTGGCTACTCCTGCCTGGTACAGGAGTGCGGCGGCGCGCGATCGCGAGATGCTTACCCGATTGAACACGGATTTCAGGGCGCTCTACGAACTCTCGAAAGAGGAGCTTAATATCCCCACGTTGGTTTCTTTTTCACGAGACCAGGTGATGGAACGGTTGAACAGTCATCTGCGTCGTTCTGACCCGAACCACCCGTTGATCGATCCTGATCGCGTTGATGTCAAGGTGAGAGGGCAGGACTGGATGACGCTCACCCATCTCTTCATTCAATGGCAGCTTTGGCCAGACGATGATCAGGTGGCATTCGTCTCCAGGGAGGGTTCTTCACTGGGCGGTCTGAATGCGACGGTCGTCAAATCGTTGATCGGTTTGCGGCCGGGCATGATGTATGAGTGGCATCTGGTCGACCGTTTCGCCAACGGCGCGTCGCTGGATCTCAAGGCGAAACTGTTCTGCAAGCTCAAGCAGAACGAAATGCTCAGGGCGGCATTGACCCAGAAGATGCAGGGCTCTTTGTCCGCCGAACAGTTCAACTGGCTGGCGGGACTGGTCGACGGGCTCGATCATGACCGTCCTCATGAACTGGATCCGTTCAAGCCGGGCACTACCCCGCAGGACGGTATTTACACGCTGGTTCTTGAAGGGCGACGCATCGAGGGCGCTTATACGTTTGGACGCCGGGTGGCAGGGAAACTGCAGCTGCTGGTCTATATTCCGAAGGCTCCGGATGGCATGAGTTTCCGTCCGCTGGAGTCCTTGACACTGGGGCTCAAGGACGCCGACCTGGGAAATCACGTTATTGCACTGACCAGGCTCGAACACAGGAGTGTCGTACAGAACTTTGTCATTCGCTGCCAGAACGCGTCAGGCGCTCTCCCAACCCCGGCGTTGAACAACAGTTCTGTAGTGACCCATTTCAAGTTCGAATTCGACAGCATGATTTCCCGTGTGCTCAGCGACGTTGACTATCAAACCACCACACCTGCCGAGCGTTTCTGGAACACGGTCATGGTGATCACCGAGCTTGCGGTGGATATCGTCTCGCTGTTTGTCCCGCCGGTGGGATTGGTGAACAGCATCGTGCGCATCACACGGTCGATCGTCCAGGGCATCGTTGCCTACAGCCTGGGGGATGACGAAGCCGGCAAGAACCATCTCGCCTCGGCCTGGAGAAGCTCCATTCTCCTGTATGTGGGGATTGTGGCTGGCGTTGGCGGATCTGTTTCGGCGGTGGGGCTGCTGTCGCGAGTCAAGGATATTTCCGAGATCGTATCGACCGCGACCGGGGTGCCAGTGGGCATTGGTTATGTCACCGCCGTGGCTTCTCCCTATGTGATCGCGGACAGTAAAACCCGAATCATCGGCTGACCCCTTGCCTCATCAATCTGGCTGATAACCCATCCGCCAGCTCACGGCCCGCGTCGCAGCCAGTAACCGCTGCGCCGCCGGGCCGTTTTCGTCGGCGTGGAACAGCGAGGTCGGGCCGACGATAGTCAGTACCGCCGCGACCTGCCCGAGGGCGTTGAACACCGGTGCCGACAGGGCATCGACGCCGGGCATCAGCAAGCCGTGGACATGATGTAGACCGCGTTCGCGGATCTGCTCGCACAACGCCGCATAGGCTTTTTCGTCTGCCAGCGGATGGCCGCCGCTGGCGATTTCCTGTTCGCGCAATTCGTCGGTTTCCCGGTGCGGCAGATAAGCGCCGAACACCAGACCGGTGGAGGAACTGAGCAGCGGCAACACCGAGCCCAATTGCGTCACCACCGTCACCGCGCGCACCGCCGGTTCGATGTGCACCACGGTCGCGCCCTGATTGCCCCACACCGCCAGGAAACAGGTTTCGTTGAGTTCGTCGCGCAACTCGGCCAGCGGCAGAGCGGCGACTTTCAGCACGTCCATACTGTTCAGAGCAGCGAGGCCCACGCGCAGCGCTTCACGGCCGAGACCGTAGTGGTTGGTGGCAGTGTTCTGTTCTGCGAAACCGCTGGCAATCAAGGCCTGCAGATAACGGTGAACCTTGCTCGCGGGCATCTGCACATGTTCGGCCAGACGCGACAGCGAAGTGGACGGCGACAACTCGGCCAGGGCCTTGAGGATGTCGGTGCCGACTTCGGCGGAGCGGACTTTCTGTTTGCCGTTGCTGTCGCTGGTTTTTTCCATGGTGCTGCCGTGTCTCGGAACGAATGGGCGTCTTTATAGCTTGACGCTGGATAGCGAGCAAATTACGTTATGCGTAATTGAATTACGATAAAAATAACCCCGGCGTGCCAAGACCTCCGATCCAGAGCGTCCGGCCATGCCGACTCCCTGTTCAGGAGGCTCCATGAACCTCGATTCAGCCCTGGCTTACCAGTCCGGTTTCGGCAATGAATTCAGCTCCGAAGCGTTGCCCGGCGCACTGCCCGTCGGCCAGAACTCCCCGCAGAAAGCCCCTTACGGTCTGTACACCGAACTGTTCTCCGGCACCGCGTTCACCATGACCCGTAGTGAAGCGCGGCGCACGTGGATGTACCGGATCCAGCCGTCGGCCAATCACCCGGCATTCGTCAAACTGGAGCGGCAACTGGCGGGCGGACCATTGGGTGAAGTGACCCCCAATCGCCTGCGCTGGAACCCGCTGGAGATCCCGGCCGAACCGACCGATTTCATCGACGGTCTGGTGAGCATGGCGGCCAACTCCGCCGCCGAAAAACCGGCCGGCATCAGCATCTATCACTACTGCGCCAACCGTTCGATGGAGCGCGTTTTCTTCAACGCCGACGGCGAGCTACTGCTGGTGCCGCAACTCGGGCGCCTGCGCATCGCCACCGAACTGGGTGTACTGGAAGTGGCGCCGCTGGAAATCGCCGTGTTGCCACGGGGCCTGAAATTCCGCGTCGAACTGCTAGATCCGCAAGCGCGCGGCTACGTCGCCGAGAACCATGGCGCGCCATTGCGTCTGCCGGATCTGGGGCCGATCGGCAGTAACGGCCTGGCCAATCCGCGGGACTTCCTGACCCCGGTGGCCGCCTACGAAAACCTGCAACAACCGACCACCCTGGTGCAGAAGTTCCTCGGCCAGTTGTGGGGCACCGAACTCAATCACTCGCCGCTGAACGTGGTCGCCTGGCACGGCAACAACGTGCCGTACAAATATGACCTGCGCCGCTTCAACACCATCGGCACCGTCAGTTTCGATCACCCGGATCCGTCGATCTTCACCGTGCTGACCTCGCCGACCAGCGTCCACGGCCTGGCCAACCTCGACTTCGTGATCTTCCCGCCGCGCTGGATGGTGGCCGAGAACACCTTCCGTCCGCCGTGGTTCCACCGCAACCTGATGAACGAATTCATGGGCCTGATCCAGGGCGAGTACGACGCCAAAGCCGAAGGCTTCCTGCCCGGCGGCGCGTCCCTGCACAGCTGCATGAGCGCCCACGGCCCGGACGGCGAGACCTGCACCAAAGCCATCAACGCGGACCTCAAGCCGGCCAAGATCGACAACACCATGGCCTTCATGTTCGAGACCAGCCAGGTGCTGCGCCCAAGCCGCTTCGCCCTCGACTGCCCGCAACTGCAATCCACTTACGACGCCTGCTGGGCCACGCTGCCCGCCACGTTCGACCCGACCCGGAGATAACCCATGACTCAGAATTCCATCACCCGCAGTTGGGTCGCTTCGGCCAACGACCACACCGAATTCCCGCTGCAGAACCTGCCGCTGGGCGTGTTCAGCATCGACGGCTCGGCACCGCGCGCGGGCGTGGCGATTGGCGAACACATCTTCGATCTGCAAGTGGCGCTGGAGGCCGGTCTGTTCGACGGCGTCGCGCGCAGTGCTGTCGAAGCCATGCGCGGCGGTCAGTTGAACGCGTTCTTCGAACTCGGCCGCGACGCCCGCGTTGCCTTGCGCGAACGTCTGCTGGAACTGCTCAGCGAGGGCAGCACTCATCGCGGCAACATTGAAGCCCAGGGCGTGAAACTGCTGCCGCTGGCTGCCGATTGCCAGCTGCACCTGCCGGCGCGCATCAGCGACTACACCGACTTCTACGTCGGCATCGAACACGCGCAGAACGTCGGCAAACTGTTCCGTCCGGACAACCCGCTGCTGCCGAACTACAAACACGTGCCGATCGGCTACCACGGTCGTGCGTCTACCGTGCGCGCCTCCGGTGCCGACGTGCGCCGCCCGAAAGGCCAGACCCTGCCGGCCGGCGCGACCGAGCCGACCTTCGGCCCGTGCGCACGGCTGGACTATGAGCTGGAACTGGGGATCTGGATCGGTCAGGGCAACGAGATGGGCGAGCCGATCGCCATCGGTGACGCTGCTGAACACATTGCCGGTTTCTGCCTGCTCAACGATTGGTCCGCCCGTGACATCCAGGCCTGGGAATACCAGCCGCTCGGCCCGTTCCTGTCCAAGAGCTTCATCACCAGTGTCTCGCCATGGGTGGTGACCGCCGAAGCGCTGGCGCCATTCCGTACCGCGCAGCCGGCGCGTCCGCAAGGTGACCCGCAGCCGCTGCCGTACCTGCTCGACAAGCGCGATCAGGAGAGTGGTGGTTTCGACATCGAGCTGGAAGTGCTGCTGCTCACCGAGAAAATGCGCGAGCAGAATCTGCCGGCCCATCGCCTGACCCTGAGCAACACCCGCTACATGTACTGGACTGTCGCGCAAATGGTTGCGCACCACAGTGTCAACGGTTGCCAGTTGCAGGCCGGTGACCTGTTCGGTTCGGGCACCTTGTCCGGCCCTGAAAACGGTCAGTTCGGCAGCCTGCTGGAAATCACCGAGGGCGGTAAAAAGCCGATCGAACTGGCGTCCGGTGAAGTGCGCAAGTTCCTTGAAGACGGCGACGAAATCATCCTGCGCGCCCGCTGCGCCCGCGAAGGTTTTGCCTCGATCGGCTTCGGCGAATGCCGTGGCACCCTGCTGGCGGCGCGCTGACAGGAGCGGCTCATGGACCTCTACACCTATTACCGTTCCACCTCGTCGTACCGGGTGCGGATCGCGCTGGCACTCAAGGGCCTCGACTACCAGGCATTGCCGGTCAATTTGATCGCACCGCCGGGTGGCGAGCATCGGCAACCGGCGTACCTGGCGATCAATCCTCAGGGTCGGGTTCCGGCGCTGCGCACTGACGAAGGCAAGTTGCTGATTCAGTCGCCGGCGATCATCGAGTATCTGGAGGAACGTTATCCACAGGTGCCGTTGCTGCCCGAAGACCTTGTTGCCCGCGCCCAGGTGCGCGGCGTCGCGGCGGTGATCGGCTGCGATGTGCATCCGTTGCACAACGTCAGCGTGCTCAATCGCCTGCGCGGTCTGGGGCATGACGAGCCGCAGGTGAACGAGTGGATCGGCCACTGGATCAGTCAGGGGCTGGCGACGGTGGAGCAGTTGATCGGCGACAGCGGCTTCTGTTTCGGCGAGTGGCCGTGCGTGGCGGACGTGTACCTGATTCCACAGCTGTACGCGGCCGAGCGGTTCAACGTTTCGCTGGAGGCGTTTCCACGGATTCGTCGGGTGGCCGCGTTGGCCGCTGAGCATCCGGCGTTCATTGCGGCGCATCCGGCGAATCAGCCGGACACCCCGAAGTAGCGTTTGATGGCTCCCGTGCAGCGCACGGGAGCCATTCCGGTTACCCGCAAAAAATCATAAAAACAAAACAGGTACCTTGCGATGCACAACCAGATTGCCAGCTTCCGGGCGGCACTCGACGCCCGTCCTGTGTCCCGCTTTCAGTGGTTACTCCTGATTCTTCTTGCCTTACTGCTGGTCACCGACGGCTATGACGCCCAGGTGCTCGGTTACGTGGTGCCGGCGCTGGCGCAGGACTGGGGTCTGGAAAAATCCGCGTTCGGCCCGGTGTTCAGCGCCAACTTGCTGGGTCTGACCCTCGGCTCTCTCGCCGTGACGCCGCTGGCCGACCGCTTCGGCGTTCGACGGATTCTGCTCGCCTGCGTGCTGATCTACGCCAGTCTCACCGTCCTGATGGTGTTCGCCGATTCCCTGAATACCCTGATGATCGCGCGCTTCATCTGCGGCATCGGCATGGGCGGCGCGATGCCCAGCGCCATGGCGTTGATGTCGGAATATTCACCGCCTCGCCTGCGCACGTTGATGGTCACGCTGGCGGCGTGCGGCTTTTCATTCGGCGGTGCGGCGGGTGGTTTTGTCGCGGCCGGTTTCATCGACCGTTTCGGCTGGCAGGCAGTGTTCCTCGCCGGCGGTGTCACGCCGTTGCTGCTGTTTCCGTTTCTCTGGTGGATGCTGCCGGAATCCTTGCCACGACTGCTGCGTGACGCGCCGCCCTACGCACGCCTGCGCAAAGTCACCGCGCGGATGCTGCCGGACTGGCAGCCACCGGCCGCATCGGTCGAGCAGAACGAACGCGAGCAGGGCAGCAAACTGACCGTGGTGGAGTTGTTCCGCAACGGTTACGCACGCCCGACCTTGCTGATCTGGGCAACGTTTTTCGTGAGCCTGATCCTGCTGTATTTCATGATCAGCTGGCTGCCGTCACTGCTGCTGGAAAGTGGCTTGAAACTCAATGAAGCGAACCTGGTGACGTCGATGTTCCTGTTCGCCGGCACGCTCGGCGCAATTTGCATGGCGTGGTTCGCCGACCGTTTGAAAAGCAAAGTACGACTGTTGTCCGGCGTATTGGCTGGCGCGGCGGTGTGCACGATCCTGCTGGGCCTGAATCACGACAATCCGCGTTATCTGGTGGCCTGTGTGTTTGCGGCGGGGTTTTGCATCATCGGCGGGCAACTGACGCTCAACGCGTTCGCCAGCAATTTCTATCCGGCGCACGTGCGCGCCACCGGCACCGGCTGGGCATTGGGAGTAGGGCGGTTCGGCTCGATTCTCGGGCCGCTGTTCGGCAGCCTGTTGTTGGCGATGCACATTCCGGTGGAGCAGATTTTCTTCTTCTGCGCGATTCCGGCGGTGATTGCGGCGTTGCTGATCATTCAGGTGCGTTCGCCAGCCACTGCGCTGTTCAGTGGACAACCGCGTTCGGCGGCAGATGCCCCAGCCGTTCCGTCAGGCGAAGTCGCTGAATCGGGTCGTCACTGAGCAATAGCGCGTGCTCCAGATCGAAACGCTCGGCGTTCGGGCAATCGAGGCGCTGGTACAGACTGGCCCGGGCCAGATAGTCGGCGGCGCTGGCGTTGCCCAGTTCGAGCACGCGCTCGGCATCGATCAGCGCCGCGATGAAGTCGTCGTGGGTCAGGTGCAGCTGGCGCAGGTTGCGTGACAGACGCTGAAGCATCTGCATCGGTTCGGCAGTCAGCAGGTGGTCGGCGTTGAGTTTCATCTGATGGCCGTACTGGCGGTGCAGCAGTTCGCGGCAGTCGTTCGGATACAGGCGCCGTCCGCCGCACGGATCGAGCAGGTGATCGGCCCCGGGAACCTTCAGCAGGAAATGCCCGGGGAAGTTCACGCCCACCAGCGGAATCTCCAGGCCACGAGCCAGTTCCAGGGCGATCAATGCCAGCGCCAGCGGCTGGCCGCGTTTGGTCTGCATGACTTTGTGCACCATTGCGGCCTGCGGACGCAGCGGTACGAAATCATCCTGGGCAAACCCCAGATCGGTCATGCGCCGCAGCAACGGTTGCGCCAGCTCGCTGACCGGCAGCAACGGCAAGCCATAGCTGACCCGCTGCTGCAGTTCCTTGAATTCCTGCAACAGCGCTTCGGGATCGGCTTGTTTGTCGTGCTCGGCAGCCATCCACAACGCCGCTTCGAACAGCGCGGGCGGTGAACGGTGCAGACACTCGAAGAAACGTTGGCGCGGACTCATCTCAATCTCCGGGGCATGCCTCGTTTTAGCCCCGTCTTTGCCATTCGTCCAGTGCCGGGCCGCTCTGCCATCGGGTTATGCCGCAACGCATTGGTCGCTGTCGGGCCTTATTCCCGTGCGCTTCAGCAATTTTCAGGCGCAAGCCTATACTGGCGTCTACCAGAAGTGATTCGGGAGCCTGCCGATGTTCGCTCTCATGCAAAGCACTCGCCTGGAATCGCTGCACCTTAGCGTTGATCCGGTGTCCGGATTGAAGGCGGTCATTGCCATTCATAACAGTCGCCTCGGGCCAGCCCTGGGCGGGTGTCGTTATCTCGCCTATCCGAACGACGAATCCGCGGTCGAGGACGCCATACGCCTGGCCCAGGGCATGAGCTACAAGGCCGCATTGGCTGGTCTCGCCCAGGGCGGTGGGGTGGCCGTGATCGTGCGGCCGGCCCATGTCGAAAACCGCGGCGCCTTGTTCGAAGCCTTCGGCCGTTGCATCGATCAGCTCGACGGGCGCTACATCACTGCCATCGACAGCGGCACGTCAGTGGCGGATATGGATTGCATCGCCCAGCAGACCCAGCATGTCACCAGCACCACTTCGGCTGGCGACCCCGCGCCGCATGCGGCGATGGGCGTGTTCACCGGAATTCGTGCCACAGCCATGGCGCGGCTGGGCAGCGATAACCTCGAAGGCTTGCGCGTGGCGATTCAGGGGCTGGGCAACGTCGGTTATGCCCTCGCTGAACAGCTGCACGCAGCCGGTGCCGAACTGTTGGTCAGCGACATCGACCACGGCAAGGTGCAACTGGCGATGGAACAGCTCAACGCCCATCCGATTGCCAACGACGCGTTGCTCAGCACGCCGTGCGACATCCTCGCGCCGTGCGGTTTGGGCGGTGTGCTCAACAGCCACACGGTCACCCAGTTGCGCTGCTCGGCGGTGGCAGGCTCGGCCAACAATCAACTGACGCACCTGGATGTCGCCGATCAACTCGAACGGCGCGGAATCCTGTATGCGCCGGATTATGTGATCAATGCCGGCGGTCTGATCTACGTTTCCCTCAAGCATCGGGGCGAAGAACTGACGACCATCACCGCGCACCTGTCGAAGATCAGTTCGCGCCTGACTGAAGTCTTCGCCCACGCCCAGGCGGAAAAACGTTCACCCGCGCGGGTGGCGGACGAGCTGGCGGAGAAGGTGTTGTACCGCTGAGGTTTGTCCGGGCATGAAAAAGCCCCCGAGTCTTTCAACTCAGGGGCTATTCAATTCAGAGGCTTCAATCCAAGTGTCGCTTACTTCGCAGCCTTCGCCGCTTTGGCAGGTTTGGCTGGCGCTTCTGCCGGTTCGGCCACGTCTGCCGGCTCGGTTGCCACAACCGGTGCCGCCGGTGCGTTGATCAGCTCCGACAGTGCATCAGGCTGGCTCTTGAACGCCCGGGCGAACACATCGCGGTTCTTCGCCATGAAGATCCCGACTTCTTCCACTTGCTGCTCGCTCAACGAAGGAACGGCTTTTTCCAGCACTTCGGCCAACAGTTCGGCCAGTTCGAGCATTTTGTCATGACGGTCAGCTTCGGCTTTATCCATGAACAAGCGCTCCAGATCTCGGCTGCTGCGGTATACCACTTCGACGGCCATTCACCACCTCACATGCCTTCACATTAAGTTGTCTTTGCGACTACTGTATCTATATACAGCGAAAAGGATAAGCGAATCCCTGCGCTTTGGGTAGTGGCTTTTCAATGTAGACCGGATTCGGATTTTGTCAGCCCGATGCCTGCGCACAGGTGCGACCAAACGCCACGGCGCGGGTTTCGTGCCGCCTCGCCATGATGGCGTGGCCTCTTTTCTGCATGCATCTGCGTACGTGTGCAATAACCGTCACGTCCAGCAAGCAACATCCGCTCGAACCGGGCTAAGGAATCTTCAACGTGAAAATCAACTGGGCCGAGAAACTGCGGCAAAACGTGCACCAACTGGCCGAGTCCCTGGGCAACCTGTTCGTCGAGACCTTCCACTATCTGGCGCTGTTCGCCATTGGTGCGGTGACCGCGTGGGCGGCGGTGATGGAATTTCTCGGGATGCTCGAGGAAGGGCGCATCAAGATCGATGACATTCTGTTGCTGTTCATCTATCTGGAACTGGGGGCGATGGTCGGGATTTATTTCAAGACCAACCACATGCCGGTGCGCTTCCTGATCTACGTGGCGATCACCGCACTGACCCGCCTGCTGATCTCCAACGTCTCGCACCACAACCCGCCGGACATGGGCATTATCTACCTGTGCGGCGGGATTCTGCTGCTGGCGTTCTCGATTCTGGTGGTGCGTTACGCCTCGTCGCAATTCCCTTCGGTGAAAATCGAGAACCCGCACCGCAAGATCGGCACGGGTTCCAGTGAACATCCGGAAGTGGAGAAGGGCGAACTTTAAAGGCCGGCGGCTGGCCGGGGCTGATGTTTGGCCTGACGCGGTGGCGGAGCGATTCCGTCGCCGCGGGTCATGGCATCGAGGATCGCCATGGCGCTGTGACCCTGCTCGATGGCGATGCCGAATTGAATGCTCTGAACCAGGCGCTTCAGGCGCTTGGGATCGTTGCGCTGTTCGGCGCTGATCATCCGTTTGGCGACGATCCGGCCGCCATTGGAGAGGGTCAGCATGATGCTGCCGTCGAGGCCCTGAATGCTCAGGTTGATCTGATAGTCCGGCGCGAAGGCATCGGTAATGATCTGAAAAGGATTGTCCATGATGCGTCACCGCCTGATTGAACGTGCAGTTGTTGACCGGCCTTGATCGGGTTGGTTCGCCAAACCTGACCATCGGCCCTTCCGTGGTCCTGTCTCCTTCAGCGATGTAGCAAGGGACATGCCGGGAATATTGTCGAACAATGAATCCGGCCAAAAAGAAGGCGAGCCCATGGCTCGCCTTCTTCGTTTGCGGCCCGTTTCAGGGCAGAACCGAGTAGATGATCGCTGACAGTGCAATCAGGCCGATCAGCACCACGAATACGTTGGACACCTGGCCCGAATACTGGCGCAAGGCCGGCACGCGGCGGATCGCGTACATCGGCATCAGGAACAACAGGCAGGCTATCACCGGCCCGCCAAGAGTTTCGATCATGCCGAGGATGCTCGGGTTGAAGGTCGCCACGGCCCAGCAGCTGAGGATCATGAACAGCGCGGTCGCACGGTTCAGCCAGCTCGCCGACATCACCCGGCCACGGCTGCGCAGGCTTTTGACGATCATGCCCTGGAAGCCTTCGCTGGCGCCGATGTAGTGGCCGAGGAAGGATTTGGTGATCGCCACCAGCGCAATCAGCGGCGCGGCGTAAGCGATGACCGGAGTCTGGAAGTGGTTGGCCAGGTACGACAGGATCGAAATGTTCTGCGCCTTGGCCGCTGCCAGATCCGCCGGCGACAGTGCCAGCACGCAGCTGAAGCAGAAGAACATCACCGTCACCACCATCATGCCGTGAGCCATGGCGAGAATGCCGCTGCTCTTGCGTTCGGCCTGGTCGCCGTAGCGTTGTTTCTGCTCGACGGCGAAGGCGGAAATGATCGGCGAATGGTTGAACGAGAACACCATCACCGGGATCGCCAGCCACAGGGTCTTGAGGAACACCGACATTTCCATCGGTTCTTGAGCACTGGCGAAGAATGCGCCGTTCCAGTTCGGAATCAGGCTGATGCCGAGCAACAGCAGCGCGGCGACGAACGGATACACCAGCACGCTCATGGCTTTGACGATCACGCTCTGACCACAGCGGACGATGGCCATCAAGCCGAGGATCAGCGCCAGCGACAGCACCGCACGTGGCGGCGGGGCGATGTGCAACTGGTGTTCGAGGAAGCTGCTGAGGGTGTTGGTCAGCGCCACGCTGTACACCAGCAGGATCGGGAAGATCGCGAAGAAATACAGCAGCGTGATCAGTTTGCCGGCGCCGATGCCGAAGTGTTCCTCCACCACTTCGGTGATGTCACCGGAGCGGCCCGACAGCACGAAGCGGGTCAGGCCCCGGTGCGCGAAGAAGGTCATCGGGAAAGCCAGCAACGCCAGGATCAGCAACGGCCAGAAGCCGCCGACACCGGCGTTGATCGGCAAGAACAAGGTGCCGGCACCGATGGCCGTGCCGTACAGGCCGAGCATCCAGGTGGTGTCGAATTTGCTCCAGCCCTTGTGGGCGGTTTCGTTGTTGCGTGTGCGGTCTACAGCGGGATTTTCGGCAGCAGGTGTGCGTACATCGGTCATCGTTTTTGCCTCGTTATTATTCTTGCTCGGGCTCACGTGTTACGGGCGGTCAGGGAGTGCTCCTCAGCACTCCACCCAGCTCACGGCCAGGCCGCCCCGTGAAGTCTCTTTGTATTTGTCATGCATGTCGGCGCCGGTATCGCGCATGGTGCGGATCACCCGGTCGAGGGAAATGAAGTGTTTGCCGTCGCCGCGCAGGGCCATTTGCGTGGCGTTGATCGCCTTCACCGCAGCGATGGCGTTGCGCTCGATGCACGGCACCTGCACCAGCCCTCCGACCGGGTCGCAGGTCAGACCGAGGTTGTGTTCCAGGCCGATTTCGGCGGCGTTCTCCAGTTGCTCCGGAGTGGCGCCGAGCACATCGGCCAGACCTGCAGCGGCCATCGCGCAGGCCGAACCGACCTCACCCTGGCAGCCGACTTCGGCGCCGGAGATCGAGGCGTTTTTCTTGCACAGGATGCCGACCGCTGCCGCGCCCAGAAAGAAGGCGACCACGTCATCGTCGGACGCGTCTGGATTGAATTTCATGTAGTAGTGCAGAACGGCCGGGATGATCCCGGCGGCACCGTTGGTCGGTGCAGTCACCATGCGCCCGCCGGCGGCGTTCTCTTCGTTGACGGCGAGGGCGAACAGGTTGACCCACTCCATCGCCGACAGGGTCGAACTGATGACGTTCGGCTTGCCGATTTCCAGCAGGCTGCGGTGCAATTTCGCCGCACGACGGGGAACATTCAGACCGCCTGGCAGGACGCCTTCGTGACGCAGGCCTTGCTCGACGCACTCGCGCATCACCGACCAGATGTGCAACAGGCCCTGACGGATCTCGGCGTCGCTGCGCCAGGCCCGTTCGTTGGCCATCATCAGTTCGGAAACCCGCAGGTTGTGCTGCTTGCACAGCGCCAGCAGTTCGACGGCACTGGAGAATTCGTAAGGCAACTCGACGTCGCCGGCCGGCGCCACACCCGATTCCGCTTCGGCCGCTTCGATGATGAAACCGCCGCCGACCGAGTAGTACGTTTGCTCGAACAGTTGCCCGGATGCACCGAAGGCTGTCAGCGACATGGCGTTCGGGTGGTAGGGCAGGCTCTCGTCCAGCAGCAGGAGATCGTGCTGCCAGTTGAAGGCAATCGAACGTTCACCGGCCAGAGACAGTTGGCCGGTCTCGCGCAGTTGCTGGATGCGTGGCTCGATGGTCGACGGATCGATGCTGTCCGGCCATTCGCCCATCAGGCCCATGACCGTTGCACGGTCAGTGGCATGGCCGACGCCGGTGGCCGAAAGCGAGCCGTACAAACGGATTTCCACCCGCTGCACATCGTTCAGCAAATGCTGGTCGATCAGCGCCTGGGCGAAGGTCGCCGCAGCGCGCATCGGGCCGACAGTGTGGGAACTGGACGGGCCGATGCCGACTTTGAATAGATCGAAAACACTGATAGCCATGCTAAACCCTTACAAGCAATGGAGTAGGAATCGCTGCCATTTTTTGTAGGACAAGCGCAATGTCGGCGATACTGCCTACCTCGCTTCAACGTGACTAACGAAACTTCCTAAGTAAGCCTTTAGCAGGACTAAACCATGAGTCGTCAATTGCACGCCCAGACTTACGTCTGGCTGCAGGTGTTTTCCTGTGCCGCGCGGCACCTGTCATTCACCCGTTGTGCCGAGGAACTGCACATCACGCCGGGGGCTGTGAGTCAGCAAATCCGACAGCTGGAAGAACGTCTTGGCTTTCGCCTGTTTCATCGCCGCGCGCGCGGTGTGGAGCTGAGCGCGGAAGGGCAGCGACTGGCGATCACGGTCAACGAGGCTTACGGCAGCATCGACGCGGAATTGCGTCGGCTGGATGCGGGGATGATCAGCGGGATTCTGCGGGTGCGCTCGATTCCATCGTTCCTCAGCAAATGGCTGACCCCGCGCCTGCCGCGTCTGCAACAGCGTTACCCGGACATCCAGTTGCGGCTGGTGGCGGAGGACAGCAGCGTGCCATTGCATGAGGGGGATTTCGACCTGGCCATCGACCTGAACGACGGTAGTTATCCGGGCCTGTTATCCACAGCCTTGCTCGACGAGCAGATTTTCCCGGTGTGCGCGCCGGGTCTGTTGCGCGGGCGGCCGCCGCTGCACGGGCCGGCGGATCTGGTGCACTTCCCGCTGTTGCATGACATCACCGCCTGGCGCGGCAGCTATGAATACGCGGAGTGGGAGTTTTATCTGAATGCCATCGGTTTCGAGGGTGCCGATGTGCGGCGCGGGCACACGTTCAATCGCAACCACCTGACCATCGAAGCGGCGATTGCCGGCATGGGCGTGGCGATTGCCCGACGCACGTTGCTCAACGATGAGCTGGAGCGGGGGACGTTGATCGTGCCATTCGGGATTTCGGTGCCCAATCACAAACGCTATGTATTGCTCTACGCGCCGGGGGCGTTGAGCCATCCGGGCGTGCGGGCGGTGCATGACTGGCTGGTGGAAGAGGCGGGGATTTTCCGCAGCCTGCACCCGTTGGGTGATGGCCAATTGTGAGCAGATTTTTCGGAGGGGCGGGGCGACCCAACTCCCGACCTTACCAGCGCTTTACTCGGTTGTCCGGCTTTTTTTGCGAATGAATATTTATCTTTTTTAAGGGGTTGAAATGTTCGTCCGGCGGGCCGATTGTTGTAATCAAGAGGTCACGAAATCCTGTTCCAGGCCTCTTGCGAGCTAGCTGAAATAAGGGATGAACTATGCAAATCCAAGTCAACAGCGACAACCATATTCAAAGCAGCAAACGACTGGAGGAGTGGGTACGCACCACAATTGAGAGCACGCTCGACCGTTATGAGGAAGACCTGACCCGTGTCGAAGTCCATCTGAGCGACGAGAACGGTGAAAAGCCGGGTCCCCATGACTTGCGCTGCCAACTGGAAGCGCGGCCGAAAGGCCATCAACCGATTTCCGTCACCCACAAAGCCGATTCGCTGGAACAGGCGATCGATGGTGCAGCCGAAAAACTGGAGCACGCGCTGGAGCACCTGTTTGGCAAACTGCGCGGCAAACCGCGAGCCGCCGTGGTGCCATTCACAAGCAAAGCCAATGACAAGCTGTTGGCGGAGGAGTTTGACGAGAACGAACAGGCAGCGATCAACAGTTGATGCGCTGATTTTCCAAGCCACCCAATGAGAAAGGGCCTGCAATTGCAGGCCCTTTCTGTTTTCAGCGGGGGTCAGAAAGCGACGGAGGTCTGCACGTACACCGTGCGCGGCTCACCGACATATTTGCCCTTGTTGTTGTCATCGAACGAACGGGTGAAGTACTGGGTGTTGAAGATGTTCTTCACCCCCACCGCCACGTTCAGGTCCGACAGCTGCGGGCCGAAGTCATAACCGGCGCGGCTGCTGAACAGCATGTAGCCCGGGATCTTGCCGGTGCTGCCGTCGGCGCTTTCTTTCGAGGTGTTGGCGTTGTCGGCGAACTGGTCGCTCTGGAAGCTGCTGTCCAGGTTGAGTTTCCACGGCCCTTCGGTGTAACCGACGCCGATTGTGCCTTTGTGCTTGGACGAGAACGGCACACGATTGCCCTTGTTCGGCCCGTCTTCGCGGATGGTTGCGTCGACATAGGCGTAAGTGGCGTAGACATCGAAGCCGGCCAGCGCCGGGCTCAAGTCGTCGAGAGCGTAATTGACGCTGGTCTCGATGCCCTGATGGCGGGTTTCGCCACGTGCGATCACCGAATCATTGGTCTGGTTGCTTTCGTACTGGTTGTCGAAGTTGATCAGGAACGCGCCGATCTCGGCTCGCAGCGCGCCGTTGTCGTAACGGGTGCCGACTTCCCAGGTGCGGGCCTTCTCCGGTTTCACTTCGCCGCTGCTCACGCGGTTGGGCATCTGGCTGTATTGCACGCTGCCGAAGGAGCCTTCGGTATTGGCGTACAGGTTCCAGCTGTCGGTCAGGTGATACAGCACGTTCAGCGCCGGCAGCGCGGTGTTGTAGTCACCTTTGTATTTGACGTTGGTCAGGTTGTTGGTCTGCTGCGACTCGATCATCTCGTAGCGCACGCCCGGCGTAATGGTCCACTTGCCGATGTCGATCCGGTCATCGACGAAGAACGCATTGGCCTCGGTGCCGCCGCGCGTGTCGCGGTCGTTGCGGCTGTTGGTGGTCGGGTATTCGTTGCTGGCGATCGGCGTGCGGTAGCGCAGTTCGTGACCGGCTTCGTTGATGTAGCGATAGCCGACGCCGACTTCATGGCTGGTGGCGCCGAGATCGAAGCCCTGGGCGAAGCGGGTTTCCAGACCGCGAACCCAGTATTCGCGCGGCGACAGCGACAGGAACGTGCCCTGATCCAGATAGCCGCTGCGCAGGGTCTTGGTGAAGAAGGTATTGGCGGTGAACTCGCGGCGATCTTCCTGATAGCGATAGCCGAAATTGAACATCGTGCGACGGCCCCAGAACTGGTCCTTCGGCCGGGTCGACTGATACGGGTCGGCATCGTAATCGGCGACATTGAGGCCGCCGGGCATGTCGGCCTTGCCTTCGTAATACTGGGCCATGGCGTTGAAACTGTTGGCCTCGTCGAGCTGGTATTTGCCCTTGAGGATCAGGTCGTCGATTTCCGTATCGCTGTGTTCGCGCCAGTCACCACCGCGAGTGCCGGAGTACAGCAACGCGCCGCCCAGACCGTTGGCATTGGTGCCGCCGGCCAGCAGGTTGGCGCTGGTCTTGAAGCCGTCATGGCTGGAAGAAGGACTGGTTTCGGTCTGGAAACCGCCTTTCACGGTCGGCTCGTCCGGAATCGCCCGGGTCACGAAGTTGACCACGCCACCGACGTTCTGCGGGCCGTAACGCACGGCGCCGCCACCGCGCACCACGTCCACGGCGTCCATGTTGCCCATGCTGATCGGCGCGAACGACAACTGCGGCTGACCGTAAGGCGCGAACGGCACCGGAATGCCGTCCATCAACACCGTCGAACGTGCGGCCAGGCGCGGGTTGAGGCCGCGAATACCGAAGTTCAGCGCCATGTCGTGGCTGCCGGTGCCGTTGTTTTCCGGGGCGTTGACGCCGGGAATGCGGTTGAGCACATCACGGGCCTGGGTCGCGCCCTGGCGTTCGAACTCTTCGCGGCGGATCACGTCACGGGCACCGGGATGTTCGAAGACGTTGACCTGTGCGGCTTCACCGAGCCAGTCGCCGACCACTTTCGAGGTGTCCAGCTCCAGGGCGCTGTCGTTCGACGGTTGCAGGCTGAAGGCATTTCCACCTTCGGCGCGAGCTTGCAGACCGGTGCCTTCAAGCAGTGCATTCAGACCTTGCTCGGTTGTGTAGCTACCTTCGAGGCCACGGCTTTGCACACCACTGGTAACCTGCGAGCCGAACGAAATCAGCACACCGGCTTCGCGGCCGAACTGGTTGAGGGCATTCTCCAGCGACGACGGGGCGATGTGGTAAGCCTTGGTGTCGGCAGCCAGCGCATGGGGAAGGGCGCTGAAGCTCAGGCTGGCGCCGAGGACAAGGTTGCGCAGGGTTCGGGCCAGCGGCGTGAGGCGGGTGGGGTGCATGGAGGACGGTCCTGAGAAGGTTGAATCAAGGGGGGGCTTTCCTTCTCTGTCACGCCAGATCTGAAAAACGGCTCATTTATTTTTTACAGGGGCGCGGAGCGATCAGGCTCTGGCTTCGACCGTCACCCAATAGCGAGTAAAACGCTTCACTCTCACCGGCAGGCTGATTTCCAGCAGATCGAGAATCCGCTCGCTGTCGTCCAGTGGATAAGTCCCTGAGATCAGCAATTCAGCAACTTTCGCATCGCAATGGAGCTGCCCGCGGCGGTAGCGACCCAGTTCATCGAGGAAGTCGCCAAGGCGCATGTGCGCCGCCACCAGCATGCCGTCGGCCCAGGCACCGCTGTTGGCGTCCAGCGGTTTTGCCGCGCTGACGCCGGTGGTGCTGAAACTCAGTTGTCGGGCGACCGGCAGCAGCATCGGCGCGCGACCTTGCGCATTCAATTCGACCCGACCTTCAAACAGTGCAATCTGCGTGCGGTCGGCAAACTGTCGCACGTTTATTCGTGCGCCCTGGGTTTTCAGCAGGCCTTGCGCGGTTTGCACTTCGAAAGATTGAGTGGCGGTCAGCAGCATTTCGCCTTCGAGCAGACGGATCAGGCCATCGCCCCGGACATCCGCCGCGCTGGCGGTGTTGAGCTGCAATTGGCCGCCAGCGCCGAGCGAGATCTTGCGGCGTTGACCAACCGGGCTGCGGTAATCGGCCAGCAGCGATGGCAACGGATTGTGCTCGCGCATCCCCCAGGTGACCGCCGAGCCAGCGCCGAGAATCAGCAACAACTTCAGCGCCTGACGACGGCTGCCTGACTTCGGCGCATTCAGCGCGGCGTGGGCCAGTGGCGACGACAACCCGCGCAACCGCGAATTGACCCGCTGAATGTGCTCCCACGCACGGCGGTGTTCGCTGTGGGCGTCGATCCATTGCTGCCAGGCTTGTTGCTGACGCGGGCTCAGTTGACCTTGCTGCATTTCCAGCAACCAGTGCACCGCCTGTTCGGCGACCTGCGCGGAAAAATCCATCGGCGGATTCACAGGGCGAAGTAGCAGCGCATCGCCGCTTTATTCAGATGGCGTTTGACCGTCGCCACGGAAATGCCCAGTTCGGCGGCGATCTGCGGATAGGTCAGGCCATCGACCTGCGCCAGCAGAAATGCACGTTTGACCGCGCGCGGCAGACCGTCGAGCAACTGATCCAGCTCCATCAGGGTTTGCAGGATGATGGCTTTCTCTTCTTCCGAAGGCGCGACCATTTCCGGCATCTGCGCCAGGGTGTCGAGGTAGGCGCGCTCCAGATCCTGACGACGGTAATGATTGAACAGCACGCGCTTGGCCAGGGTGGTGAGGAATGCGCGCGGCTCGATGATCACCGGCGTTTCGCGAGCGGTCAGCACTCGGATAAAGGTGTCCTGAGCCAGATCGGCGGCGCTGTCCGGGCAGCCGAGTTTGCGCCGCAGCCAGCCGGTGAGCCAGCTGTGGTGGGCCTGATACAGCGATTCGACAGGATGGGCGGACGACAACGGCATTACTCCGGGCGCATGCGGGATGCGTTAGAGAACAAGAATGGTTCGCATTGTAGGGTCGTGAATGCCCGCCGGCAATCAGACTCTTTTGCGTATGAGAATATTTATCATTAATATTGCTCGCCTGTCGTTCGGCGTGTTGGCCGGGCGTTAACCGTTTCAGGGTCGAAACATGAAAGCCAAACTCGCCGCTCTTCCCATGTCCTATCGTCTGGCCGTCACTTCGCGGGTGCTCGCGGCGGTGTTCGGCGGCTATCTGGTCGCGGCGCTGGCCAGTGTCACGCTGACGCTGTGGCTGCCGCTGAACCGCGCCGAAGCGGTCGTGACCGGCATGACCGTTTCGTTTCTGGTCTATCTGGTGGCGGTGCTCTGGTGTTTCGCCTGTCGCAGCGCATGGTCGGCGTGGGTCGGTTTGCTGGTGCCGAGCGTGATTCTGGCCACCGTTTCCGGCGCTGCGCGCGGTCTGGGTCTGGCATGAAAGAGGGCTTCCGGCAGGCGATGGCCTGGCTACACACCTGGACCGGGCTGATTTTCGGCTGGCTGTTGTTTGCGATTTTCCTCACCGGAACCCTGGCCTATTTCAAGGATGAAACCAGTCACTGGATGCAACCGGAAATCCCCGCCCGCCCGTTGAATGCCGAGGCCAGCCTGACCCTGGCGCAAACCTACCTGCAACAGCACGCGGCCGGTGCTTCACGCTGGTTGATCGACCTGCCTGATGCCCGCGATCCTGGCCTGGGTGTGCGTTGGCAACCGGCCCCGGCCAGGCCCGGCGAGCGCGGCCAGTTCATCAGCAAGACTCTCGACGCGCAAACCGGCGCCGAAGTGCAGGCCCGGGAAAGCATGGGCGGCGAGTTCTTCTACCGCTTCCATTTCCAGCTGCAAATGCCTTATCCGTGGGGGCGCTGGCTCTCCACGATTGCCGCCATGGTGATGTTCGTCGCGCTGATCACCGGGATCATTACCCACAAGAAAATCTTCAAGGACTTCTTCACCTTCCGCCCCCGCAAGGGCCAGCGTTCGTGGCTCGACGGGCACAACGCGGTGGGTGTGCTGGTGCTGCCGTTTCATCTGATGATCACCTACAGCAGCCTGGTGATCTTCATGTCGATGGTGATGCCGGCGAGCATTCTGGCTTCGTACGGCAACAATGTCCGGGCGTTTTACGACGAGGTGTTTCCCGCCGCCAACGTTCCCGAGCCTGCCGGTCAACCGGCGATACTGGCACCGCTGGCGCCACTGTTGCGGTCGGCCAGCGAGCAATGGTCGGGTGGACATGTCGGGCGTATCAGCGTGAACAATTCGGGCGATGCCAACGCCTCGGTGGTGATGTCCCGTGCGGGTTCCGACCGGGTGGTGAACGATGCCGGCAGCGCGGTGACTTTCAATGGCGTCAGCGGGCAAATCATCGGCACCCCATCTCAACAGCCGATGGCGATGGCAGTGGCCGGCAGTTTCTACGGTTTGCACATGGGGCACTTTGCCGGGCCGGTGCTGCGTTGGCTGTATTTCATCTGCGGTCTGGCCGGCACGGCGATGATCGGCACCGGGCTGGTGATCTGGCTCGGCAAGCGTCAGCTCAAACACGCCAAGACGGGAGTGATGCCTTTCGAACTGCGGCTGGTGGAAGTGCTGAACATCGCCAGCATGGCCGGATTGGTGGCAGCGGTCGCCGTGTTCTTCTGGGCCAATCGTCTGCTGCCGGTGAGTCTGGCCGGGCGTGACGACTGGGAAGTGAACGCGTTCTTCATCACCTGGGGTTTGAGTGTGGTGCACGCCCTGGCGCGACCGGGCCGCAAGGCCTGGGTCGAACAGCTGTCGCTGGGAGCCGCACTGTTTGTCGCAGTGCCGCTTCTTAACGGTTTGACTTCCCCGTATCACCTCGGCGTGACATTGCCCGAAGGCGACTGGGCCCTGGCCGGTTTCGACTTGACGTGTCTGGGTAGCGGCCTTTTCCTCGCCTGGGCTGCCCGAAAAATGCAGCGCGCCGGGTACACCGTCAGCGTGAAAAAACCAGCCCGCGAAAAGGCCCGGCCGATCACCCTCGAGCAAGGTGCGAACTGAATGCTATTGGCGCTGTTGCTCTGTTATTCCGCTTTCACCGCGCTGTGCCTGGCGATGCCCCGGCATCACGAAGAGCTGCTGGGCCACAAACCTTCGGCCCGCCGTCGGCAAGGTCTGAAGCTCGCAGGCTGGATGTTGCTGGGGCTGTCGCTCTGGGCGGCGGTTTTCATGAAGGGCTGGAGCTTCGGTCTGGTCGACTGGTGCGCGGTGTTGATGCTCAGCGCGCTGACTCTGGTGCTGTTGTTGCCCTATCGACCACGTTTGGCATTGACCATGGCCGGACTGAGCCTGCTCGCCAGCCCGGTCGCTGCGTGGGCCTTGAACTGACATGTTGATCGGCCATCCTCCCGAGCATCGCGACGGCGAACCCCATGGCGCCCGTGCGCATTTTCTTCAGGTGTTCCTGTCCCAGCGTTCGCAGATGGAAGCGCTGGTGAGCCGGCGCGTCGGTTGCCGGGCGACGGCGGCGGATCTGGTGCAGGACCTGTTTCTGCGTTTCTGGCGTCGACCGCTGGTGCAGGTCGAAGAACTCAGCACTTATCTGTTGCGCTGCGCCGGCAATATCGCCATCGATCATTTGCGCAGCGAAGGCGCGCGGGTGCGGGTCAACGAAGGCTGGCAACCGGAGGAGCCGGACAGCAGCGCCAGCGAACCGCAAGCCGCACTTGAAGCAGGCAACGATTTGCGCCATGTCGAAGCGGCGTTGCGCGCGCTGCCCGAGCGCACGCGGCAGATCTTTTTGCTCAATCGCATTCACGGGCGCAAGTACGCCGAGATCGCCAAAGCCATGGGCCTGTCCCAAAGCGCCGTGGAAAAACATATGATGCGCGCCCTCGAGGCCTGCAAGGCCAGCCTGCGCGAACCCGCGCCACGCCTGCCATGGAAAGCACCGTGAATCACACCGACCGCGTCATCCCGACGCCCGCTCAGGAACAGGCCGCGTTCGCCTGGCTGAGCCTGCTGCATGACCGACCGAGCACCGGTGATCAACTGACGTTCAGTCAATGGCTGCACGCTGATCCGGCCCACGCCGAGGCCTACGCCCAGGCGCAAGTGGTGTGGGAATTGAGCGAAGGGCCGGCGCGCACCTTGGCCGACGAAGACGCGCTGGCGTTGCAGGGATTGCTCGATGCGATGGACCGGCCGCGTCGTCCACAGATCCGGCGTTGGGCCGGCGCGTTGGCCATGGCGGCCTGCCTGTTGTTGATGATCAGCCTCGGCACAGGTTGGCAGCCGCAGCGCTGGATCGATGATCTGGGCGCCGATTACGTGTCGGCACCGGGCGAGATCCGCACCGTGATCCTGGCCGATCAATCGCAGGTGACGCTGGACGCCGACAGCGCCATCGCCGTGGATTTCAGTCATGGCGAGCGGCATGTGCAATTGCGCCGCGGCGCCGGATTTTTCAGCGTGACTCACACGGGCGATCCCTTTGTGGTCGAGGCCGAGAAGGGCCAGGCGCGGGTGCTCGGCACTCAGTTCGAAGTGCGCCTGCAACCGCAAGGTGCCCAGGTGACAGTGTTGTCCGGACGCGTCGGCGTGACGCCATCCCGCGATGGCCAACAGCAGGTTCTGACCGCTGGCCAACAAGTGGCGTACGGCGCAGGCACCGCGGAAAAACTCCACGCCGTGGACAGCGAAGCGCAACTGGTGTGGCGCCAGGGCTGGCTGACTTACTACAAATCGACGCTGGCCGATGTGGTGCAGGATTTGCGGCGTTATTACCCGGGACGGATCGTGTTGCTCAATGACGAGCTGGGCGCGCGCAAGGTCAGCGGCAGCTTTCCGAGCAAGGATCCGCAAGCGGTACTGAATTCGCTGCAAGGGGTGCTGGGATTCGAGCAACATCAGGTGTTGGGCAAGCTGATCATCCTGCGCTGAAAATATTTTCAACTTTGTAGTGAGGTAAACCCGGATGCCATCCGTGTAGTGACTGAAACTGCGAGTCATTCGCATCCGTTGCGGTTCTACACAGGTCATGAGCAATGAAGTCCAGGGCAAAATCGGGTTCGGTCAAACAGTGGTTAGGCGTTTCGGCCTTGAGTTTTTCGGCGTTGGCGCTGTTGCCGGTGAGCGTGGCGCTGGCCGCTGAATCCGTCAGCAGTCAGCCACAAAAGCAGTTCAGTTTTTCCCTGGCCGCCAAGCCCTTGCCTCAGGCCCTGAGCGACTTCAGCCGCGTCACCGGGCAGAGCGTGGTCTACACCGATGAAGCGCCTTACGGCCTGACCGCACCGGCGATCAACGGCCAGATGAGCGCCGAACAGGCGCTGCAACGTCTGCTCACAGGCTCGGGCCTGACCTTCCGCCGCACCGACAGCCATACCCTGGCGCTCGAACCGCAACCGACCGCAGGTGCGTTGAATCTGGGCGCGACCACCATCACTTCGGTGGTCAACCAGCCGATGAGCTACCAGCCACCGGAAACCAGTTCGGTGATGCGCTCTTCCGCTTCGCTTCAGGAAATCCCGCAGACCGTCAACGTGATCCCGGCTCAGGTCATTCGCGACCAGGCACCGCGCAATCTCGATGATGCACTGGCCAACGTCAGCGGCATCACCCAGGGCAACACGCTGGGCAGCACCCAGGATTCGGTGATGACCCGCGGCTTCGGCGACAACCGCAACGGCTCGATCATGCGCGACGGCATGCCGGTGGTGCAGGGCCGTGGCATGAACGCGACCGTGGATCGCGTCGAAGTGCTCAAGGGACCGGCGTCGCTGCTGTACGGGATTCAGGACCCGGGCGGTGTGGTCAACATGGTCAGCAAGAAGCCTGAACTGACTCAGTACAACGCGCTGACCCTGCGCGGCTCGACCTACGGCGACGGCAAGAATGGCAGCGGCGGCTCCTTCGACAGCACCGGTGCGCTGGGGGATTCCGGCCTCGCGTATCGCATGGTGCTGGACCACGAAGACGAAGATTACTGGCGCAATTTCGGCACTCATCGCGAAACCCTGATCGCGCCGTCGCTGGCCTGGTATGGCGAGCGCACCAAGCTGTTGTTTGCCTATGAGCACCGCGAATTCCTGACCCCATTCGATCGTGGAACCCTGATCGATCCGCGCACCAACCATCCGCTGGATATCTCGCGCAACGAACGTCTCGACGAGAAATTCAACGACATGGAAGGGCGTTCTGACCTCTATCACTTCGAGGCCGACCACGAACTCAACGACGATTGGAAAGCCCATTTCGGCTACAGCTGGAACCGCGAAACCTACGACGCCAGCCAAGTCCGCGTAACGGCGATCGACACCAAAAAAGGCACCCTGACCCGCAGCATGGACGGCACCCAAGGCGCGATCAGCACCGACCGTTTCACCACCGCCAGTCTCGAAGGCAAGGTCAACGTGCTGGGCATGCAGCATGACCTGGTGTTCGGCGTCGATGACGAGTACCGCAAGATCTACCGCGCCGACCTGATCCGCCAGAAAAGCCTGAGCACCTTCAGCTACGTCAACCCGGTCTACGGCCGCGAAGTCGAAGGCACCACCGTCAGCCCGGCGGACAGTGCGCAGACCGACGAACTGCGCAGCGATTCGGTGTTCCTGCAGGACTCGATCCACCTCAACGACCAGTGGATTCTGGTGGCCGGCGGGCGTTTCCAGGAGTACGACCAGTACGCCGGCAAAGGCGTGCCGTTCAAGGCCAATACCGACAGCAACGGCCAGAAGTGGGTGCCGCGCGCAGGTCTTGTATATCGCTACACCGACGCGTTGTCGTTCTACGGCAGCTATACCGAATCGTTCAAACCGAACTCGACCATCGCCCCGCTGAGCGGCAGCAGTACCGTGCTCGACGGCAGCATTGCGCCGGAAGAAGCCAAGTCCTGGGAGCTGGGCGCACGTCTGGATATGCCGGGACGCATCACCGGCAACATCGCCTTGTTCGACATCAAGAAACGCAACGTGCTGGTGGCCAATTCCGAAGGCCCGACCACGATTTACAGCGCTGCCGGCGAAGTGCGTTCCCGTGGTCTGGAAGTGGATCTGACCGGCCAGCTCAGCGACCGCTGGAGCATGATCGGCAGCTACGCCTACACCGACGCCGAGGTCACTGAAGACCCAGACTACAAAGGCAACAAGCTGCAAAACGTGGCGAAAAATACTGGCTCGCTATCGGCGGTCTATGACTTCGGCAGCGTGATCGGCGGCGATCAACTTCGGGTCGGCGCCGGCGCGCGCTATGTCGGTGAGCGAGCGGGTAACGCGGTGAATGATTTCGAGCTGCCGAGCTACACCGTGGCCGATGCGTTCGCCACTTACGACACCAAGGTTGAAGGGCAGAAGGTCAAGTTCCAGCTCAACGTGAAGAACCTGTTCGACCGCACTTACTACACTTCGGCGGCGAGCCGGTTCTTCGTGTCGATGGGTGACTCGCGGCAGATTTCGTTGTCGAGCACGCTGGAGTTCTGATCAGCGCAAAAACGCCTGGCGATATTCGCCGGGCGTTCCCCCCAGCACCTGACGGAAGCGATTGGTGAAGTGGCTGGCACTGGCAAATCCGCACGCCAGGGCAATCTCGCCCAACGGCAACGTCGTCTCGCGCAACAACTCCCGCGCCCGGCTCAAGCGCCGCGCCAGCACATACTGATGCGGCGGCAGGCCGAAGCTCACCCGGAACATCCGCGCAAAGTGGTATTCCGACAACGCACACAATCCCGCCAGTTGCCCGAGGCTGATCGGCTCGGCCAGTTGGCTGTCGATGAATTCCACCAGTTGCCGGCGCTGATGCGGCGCCAGCCCACCCTTGAGACGCAAGCCGTGGCGTACGCCCACCTGGCTCAACAGGGTTTGACTGATCAGTTCGTGGGCCAGGCTGCTGGTCAGCAGACGCTCGCCAGGCTCGTCCCAATTGAGAGTGAGTAACTGGCGAAACCGTCGGGCCTGTTGCGGATCTTCCAGAAAAGTCTGTTCGCGCAGCTGCATTTCCCGGGGCTCGCGATCCAGCAGCGTGACGCAACCCAAGGCAAATTGTTCGGCGCTGAAATACAGGTGGGCCAGGCGAATGTCGCCATTGATCACCCACCCCGACTCGTGGTCGGCTGGCAGGATGCACAACTTGTCCGGACTGCCTTTGTTTCCGGGGGCGCCACGGCGGAACGTGCCGGTGCCGCCGGCGATGTAGCAGGAGAGGGTGTGATGGCTCGGCGCTTTGTATTCCTGGGCGTCGTGGTGATTGGTCCACAAAGCTGCAGACAAGCCATCACCCAACTCGGCGCTGTGCACAAGGCGTGCATTGGGCGAATTGTTGAGGGCTTGAAAGACTTGCAGGGTATCGATGGCGGCCATGATCGGTTCTCTTCAACGCCTTGCATCCTACTCCGTAGATTTCGCGCTGCCAGCCTGTGGCCCGACAAAAGCGCAAGTTTATGCAAGCGAGGGGCGAGGGCGCGGGCGGACACTGAAACCCAATCGAGGAGTGTCTGCCATGAACCTGTCGTTGTATTTGTTGACCGTGCTGATCTGGGGCACCACCTGGATTGCCCTGAAGTGGCAACTGGGCGTGGTGGCGATTCCGGTGTCGATCGTCTATCGCTTCGGTCTCGCGGCGCTGGTGTTGTTTGCGCTGTTGCTGCTCAGCCGTCGCCTGCAACCGATGAACCGGCGCGGGCATTTGATCTGTGTCGCGCAGGGCTTGTGCCTGTTCTGCGTCAACTTCATGTGTTTCCTGACCGCCAGCCAATGGATTCCCAGCGGTCTGGTGGCGGTGGTGTTTTCCACCGCGACCTTGTGGAACGCGCTGAATGCGCGGGTGTTCTTCGGCCAGCGCATTGCGCGCAATGTGTTGATGGGCGGAGCGCTGGGGTTGTTTGGTCTGGGGCTGTTGTTCTGGCCGGAGCTGGCCGGGCATCACGCCAGTCCGCAAACCCTGCTCGGCCTTGGTTTGGCACTTTGCGGCACCTTGTGTTTCTCGGCGGGCAACATGCTCTCGAGCCTGCAACAGAGGGCCGGTCTCAAGCCGCTGACGACCAATGCCTGGGGCATGGCCTACGGCGCGGCGATGCTGTCGGTGTGGTGCCTGGTCAACGGCATTCCGTTCGAGATGGAATGGACGTCGCGCTACATCGGCGCATTGTTGTATCTGGTGATTCCGGGGTCGGTGATCGGCTTCACCGCGTACTTGACGTTGGTCGGTCGCATGGGGCCTGAACGCGCAGCCTATTGCACGGTACTGTTCCCGGTGGTGGCTTTGAATGTTTCGGCGTTTGCCGAAGGCTACCAATGGACGGCGCCGGCACTGGCCGGACTGGTGCTGGTGATGCTGGGCAATGTGCTGGTGTTCCGCAAACCCAAGGCGCCGGTAATGCCGAGTCACGGCAAACTGGCCTGAGTGTTCTGGCAGTAAAAGGGCAGACGTTTGGCGACGTCTGCCCCTTTTTTTGTCAGCCTTTCCAGACCTGCGGATTGACCAGATCCTGCGGGCGATCGCCGAGCAGGGCGCTGCGCAAATTGGCCAGTGCGCGGTTGGCCATGGCTTCGCGGGTTTCATTCGTCGCCGAGCCGATGTGCGGCAAGGTCACGGCATTTTTCAGCTGGAACAGCGGCGATTCGGCCAGCGGTTCTTTCTCGTAGACGTCGAGGCCGGCGCCGCGAATGCGGTTGTTTTGCAGGGCTTCGATCAGTGCCGGCTCGTCGACCACCGGGCCACGGGAGATGTTCACCAGAATCGCGTCCGGCTTCATCAGTGCCAGTTCACGATGGCTGATCAGGTGGCGGGTCTTGTCGCTGAGCGGCACCACCAGGCAGACGAAATCGGCTTCGGCCAGCAGTTGGTCAAGGCTGCGGAACTGCGCGCCGAGTTCCTGTTCCAGTTCGGTCTTGCGGCTGTTGCCACTGTAGATAATCGGCATGTTGAAGCCGAAGCGTCCGCGACGTGCGACGGCGGCGCCGATGTTGCCCATGCCGACAATGCCCAGGGTCTTGCCGTGTACGTCGCAACCGAACAGTGGTGCGCCGACGCTGGCCTGCCATTGGCCGGCCTTGGTCCAGGCGTCCAGTTCGGCGACGCGGCGGGCGCTGCTCATGATGAGGGCGAAGGCCAGGTCAGCGGTGCTTTCGGTGAGGACGTCCGGGGTGTTGGTGAGCATGATCCCGCGTTCGTTGAAGTAGGCGAGGTCGTAGTTGTCGTAGCCGACGGAGACGCTGGAGACCACTTCAAGCTTCGCGGCGTTTTCCAGTTGGGCCTTGCCGAGTTTGCGACCGACGCCGATCAGGCCGTGGGCGTGGGGCAGGGCTTCGTTGAACTGGGCGTTGATGTCGCCGTTTTTCGGGTTGGGGACGATGACGTCGAAGTCCTGTTGCAGGCGTTCGATCATGGGGGGGGTGATGCGGCTGAAGGCCAAAACTGTTTTTTTCATCGCTATGGGCTCGGCTTCGGGGCTTTATTGCCAAGCAAGCTAACATTTTCTGTTTGGGGTTGTCTTGGCGGCCTCTGGGCCGATCAGGCTTTTGGGGTTTGGGTGTATATCCGTTTTTTCGGGTGTTGCGGCTGGCGGTTCCGCTCTTACAGCGGCTCACTTTTTCAAACGCCGGAATGCCGGCCCAGCAAAAAGTAAGCAAAAGGCTTGGCCCCGGCGTTCGGCACCTCGCTGTGGCTCGGTGTTCCTTCGTTCCGGGATTCATCCGGGGGCATCGCCTACGGTTTGCTTCGCTGCACCTCCTCTCGATGCATGCGGCTGCGCCGCACGGTCGCTGCGCTCCCACCCCCGGATAAATCCCTCCACTCAGCCTTCCGATGGGGCCGGCACGTCAAAAGCGGTACTCGAGCTAACGCTCATCGTGTTGAGTGGTGGGAAGCCAAAGCAGAGACGGAATGTGTGCTTTTTTAAAACCCGAATTCACCTCGGTGTGTCATATCGGCGTACTTCTCCCAAACAACTCGGTCGGTCCCCTCTCCCTTGGGAGAGGGCTAGGGTGAGGGGTTGGCGCCCTCCGTATTCCCCCATTTTTCAGACCGGCCAACTCAATTCGCCACCCGCACCCCCGCCAGACTCCCACTCATCTCATAAGCCGCCAACTCCGCCTGATGCCCCGCCAATATCTCCGGCAACGATCCACGCAGGTATTCAACCCAGGTCTTGATCTTCGCATCCAGATACTGCCGCGACGGGTAGATCGCATACAGGTTCAGTTCCTGCGAGCGGTAGTTGGGCATGACCCGCACCAGCGAGCCATTGCGCAAGCCTTCAATCGCGGCGTACACCGGCAAAACACCGACACCCATGCCACTGGTGATCGCGCTTTTCATCGCGTCGGCGGAGTTCACCAGGAAGGGGGAGCTGTTGATGGTGACCATTTCCTGGCCGTCAGGGCCGTCGAAGGCCCATTTTTCCAGGGGGATCACCGGGCTCACCAGGCGCAGGCAGGCGTGGTTCAGCAGGTCGCTGGGTTTTTGTGCACAGCCGTTGGCTTTTACGTAGGCCGGGGAGGCGCAGACGATGCTGTAGGTGATGCCCAGGCGTTGCGAGACGAAGCCCGAGTCCGGCAGTTCGCGGGCGAGGACGATGGACACGTCGTAGCCTTCGTCGAGCAGGTCCGGCACGCGGTTGGCCATGGTCAGGTCGAAGGTCACGTCGGGGTGGGTCTTGCGGTAGCGGGCAATGGCGTCGATCACGAAGTGCTGGCCGATACCGGTCATGGTGTGCACTTTCAACTGTCCGGCCGGGCGGGCGTGGGCTTCGCTGGCTTCGGCTTCGGCCTCTTCGACGTAGGCGAGGATCTGCTCGCAGCGCAGCAGGTAGCGCTTGCCGGCTTCGGTGAGGGCGATCCGGCGGGTCGTGCGGTTGAGCAAGCGGGTTTGCAGGTGGGCCTCAAGGTTGGAGACCGCGCGCGAGACGTTGGCGGTGGTGGTGTCGAGTTGCACGGCGGCGGCGGTGAAGCTGCCGGCTTCGGCTACACAACTGAAGGCGCGCATGTTTTGCAAAGTGTCCATGGGGTGCTCTCAAGGGAGATGGCAAATTGTGACACGAAGTTTCAGGGGCTGAGACCCCCGACCAAGGGATTATCTCGTTAACGGTAACAAAGATTCACAGGATTCCCAGCTTATCGCCGTCATGGCACCCCCCTAGAATTGCGCCCACCTCGAAACATCTCCCACCTCAGGAATTCGCAGCAGTGCCGCGTCGCATCAACAGAGCGCTTTTGCCGCTCAGTGTTCTGGCTCTTTCGTTAGGTCTCGGCGGCTGCATTGGAACCGGAGGAATTGCCCCGCAGGGCAAGGCTCTGGAGGCCAATGAACTGGCCACCGACGAGGCCATCGCCCACGCCGCCCGTGACGCAAACTGGCCCACCGCCCAATGGTGGCAAGTCTACGGTGACCCGCAACTCAATCGCTGGATCGACCTTGCCGTGCAAGGCAGCCCGACCCTGGCCATGGCCGCCGCGCGCGTGCGTCAGGCCCGGTCACTGGCCGGTGTCGCCGAAGCCGCCGAGTCGTTGCAGATCAATGGCGAGTCGACCCTCAAGCGCCACAACTGGCCGACCGACCAGTTCTACGGTCCCGGTGAGCTGGCCAACAGCACCACCTGGGACAACAACGCGGCGCTGGGTTTCAGTTATGCCCTCGACCTCTGGGGGCGTGAAAGCAACAGCACCGAGCGGGCCGTCGATCTGGCGCACATGAGCGCGGCCGAGGCGCGTCAGGCGCAGCTCGAATTGCAGAACAACATCGTGCGCGCCTACATCGAGCTGTCGCTGCATTACGCCCAGCGCGACATCGTGGCGGCGACGCTCAAGCAGCAACAGCAGATTCTCGAGCTGGCGCAGAAACGCCTGAACGGCGGAATTGGTACGCACTTTGAAGTCAGCCAGGCCGAAACCCCGCTGCCGGAAACCCATCGGCAACTGGATGCACTGGACGAAGAGATCGCTCTGAGCCGCAACCAGATCGCGGCACTGGCCGGCAAAGGCCCGGGCGCCGGTGCGCAGTTGCAGCGTCCGACCCTGTCCCTCGGCGCGGCGTTGAAACTGCCGTCGGCATTGCCTGCTGAACTGCTCGGCCAGCGTCCCGACGTGGTCGCCAGTCGCTGGCAAGTGGCGGCGCAGGCGCGCGGGATCGAGGTCGCGCATGCCGGGTTCTACCCCAACGTCGATCTGGTCGGCAGTCTCGGCTACATGGCCACCGGCGGCGGGGCGCTGGAGTTCCTGACCGGCAAGAAGCTCAACTACAACGTCGGGCCGGCGATCTCGCTGCCGATCTTCGACGGCGGGCGACTGCGTGCCGAACTGGGCGAAGCCTCGGCGGGTTATGACATCGCCGTCGCGCATTACAACCAGACCCTGGTCAATGCGCTGAAGAACATCTCGGACCAGTTGATCCGCCGCGAGTCGATGGACAAGCAGCAGACGTTCGCCGCCGAATCGGTGGCCATCGCGCAGAAGACTTACGACATCGCGATGATCGCTTACCAGCGCGGCCTCACCGATTACCTCAACGTGCTTAACGCCCAGACCCTGCTGTTCAAACAGCAGCAGGTCGAGCAGCAGGTGCAGGCGGCGCGCTTGAGCGCCCATGCGGAACTGGTGACGGCATTGGGTGGTGGCCTTGGTGCGGGTAAAGACGTGCCGACAGCCGAACAGACCGCTGCACCGAAAACCCCGGCCCTTCTTCAAGCCCTCGACCACTGAGCAAGACTTAATGACTCCCTTGCCCGCACCTTTGCGCTGGCTCTACTCCCTGGAATGGCGCCGGGGTTTCTTCGACTGGGCGCGCAGCGATGGCGTGACCTGGGTCTACATCTTCAAGGTGTTGATTGCCGCGTTCCTGACCCTGTGGCTGGCGATGCGCCTGGAATTGCCGCAACCGCGCACGGCGATGATCACCGTGTTCATCGTCATGCAGCCGCAAAGCGGTCAGGTGTTCGCCAAGAGTTTCTATCGCTTCCTCGGCACTCTGGCCGGGTCGGCGATGATGGTCACGCTGATTTCGCTGTTCGCCCAGAACACCGAACTGTTCCTCGGTTCGCTGGCGATCTGGGTCGGCATCTGCTCGGCCGGCGCCGCCCGCTGCCGCAACTTCCGCGCCTACGGTTTTGTGCTGGCCGGGTACACGGCGGCGATGGTCGGCCTGCCGGCGCTCGCCCATCCTGACGGCGCGTTCATGGCGGCGGTGTGGCGAGTGCTGGAAATCTCGCTGGGGATTCTCTGCTCGACCCTGGTCAGCGCCGCGATCCTGCCGCAAACCGCCAGCGCGGCGATGCGCAACGCCTTGTATCAGCGCTTCGGTGTGTTCGCCCTGTTCGTCACCGATGGCCTGCGCGGGCGCAGCAAACCGGAGTCGTTCGAGGCCAGCAACGTGCGCTTCATCGCCGAAGCAGTGGGGCTGGAAGGGCTGCGCAGCGTGACCGTGTTCGAAGACCCGCACATGCGCCGGCGCAACGGTCGCCTCAGTCGCCTGAACAGCGAGTTCATGGGCATTACCACCCGGTTCAACGCCCTGCACCAGTTGCTCGAGCGCCTGCGCCGCAACGGCGCCGACCATGTGGAAGCAGCGATCAAACCGGGCCTGCAGGATTTGGCCGAAGTGCTGGACGGCTTTAGCGGCCGCGCCCTGACCAGTCCGGATGCGGCGCGTCTTGTACTGGCGCTCGCGGCCTACAAGGAAGGCTTGCCGGCGCGGGTGCGCAGCCTGCGGGCGATCTTCCAGGAGAGCGAGCCGAGCGACGCCGAACAACTGGATTTCCACACCGCATACGAGCTGCTCTATCGCTTCGTCGATGACCTGCACAGTTATGCACAGACCCACGCTTCGCTGGCTGATCACAGCCACGAACGCGAGCGCTGGGACGAGCCGTTCACCCCGCAGACCAGTTGGTGGGCGGCGGCAGCTTCGGGGATTCGTGCCGCATTCATTCTGGTCGTGCTCGGCAGTTACTGGGTCGCCACGGCGTGGCCGAGTGGCGCGACCATGACCCTGATCGCCGCCGCTACTGTGGGCCTGTCGGCCGCCACGCCGAACCCGAAACGCATGGCCTTCCAGATGGCCTGCGGCACGTTCCTCGGGGCGTTGATCGGCTTCGTCGAGATGTTTTTCATCTTCCCGTGGATCGACGGTTTTCCGCTGCTGTGCGTGATGCTCGCGCCGGTGATCGTGCTCGGCTCGTTCCTCGCTTCGCGGCCGCAATACGCTGGTGTCGGTCTTGGCCTGTTGATCTTTTTCAGCACCGGTTCCGTGCCGGACAACCTGACGATCTACAACCCCTACACCTTCATCAATGACTACATCGCCATGGTCATGGGCATGCTGGTTTGCGCCGCGGCGGGCGCGATCATCCTGCCGCCGAACAGCCGCTGGTTGTGGCAGCGCCTGGAGCAGGACCTGCGCGGGCAAGTGGTGTACGCGATCAGCGGCAAACTCAAGGGGCTGGCGTCGAGTTTCGAAAGCCGCACGCGCGATTTGATGCATCAGGCTTACGGCCTCGCGGCCGGTCAGCCGCTGGTGCAGAAAAACCTGCTGCGCTGGATGTTCGTGGTGCTTGAAGTCGGCCACGCGATCATCGAGTTGCGCAAGGAACAGGCGATCCTGCCGGTGCATCCGGCGTATGCCGAATCCCAGCCATGGCGTCAGGCGATCCGGGTCATGGGCCGCTCGCTGGTGCGGCTGTTCCTGCAACCGAATTCGAGCAATCTGGAACGCGCGCTGGTCGCGGTCGATCACGCGATCAGCCGGGTTGCCGCCACTGACGAGCCGTTCGCACCGCACTTTGATACCTCGGCGCTGCGTCGGGTGAAGAGTTATTTGCACTTCATCCGCACCTCGCTGCTCGACCCGCAATCGCCACTCGCTGCCTACGCCATCGCCAAGCCCGAAGGACTTGCCCATGCCTCGTGAAATCGCCTTCCACGGTGTGTACATGCCGACCATGACCCTGATGTTTTTCGTCGCTGCGGCATTGGCCTGGGCGCTGGACCGGTTCCTTTCGGGGTTCGATCTGTACCGCTTCTTCTGGCACCCGGCGCTGCTGCGCCTGAGCCTGTTTACCTGTCTGTTCGGCGCCATGGCGCTGACTGTCTACCGTTGAGTCTGAGAATTGTCCCGATGAAAAAGT
Source organism: Pseudomonas sp. GW456-12-10-14-LB2 (assembly GCF_002884345.1). Taxonomy (NCBI): domain Bacteria; kingdom Pseudomonadati; phylum Pseudomonadota; class Gammaproteobacteria; order Pseudomonadales; family Pseudomonadaceae; genus Pseudomonas; species Pseudomonas sp. GW456-12-10-14-LB2. The sequence continues at coordinate 48,689 of NZ_POHV01000008.1, read as the reverse complement.
TTTTCAGCCTGCTCGCGACCCTGCTGGTGCTGGCCCTGGCATTGTGGATCGGCCGCACGTTGTGGGAGCACTACATGAACACGCCGTGGACCCGCGACGGCCGGGTGCGCGCCGACATCATCAACGTCGCGGCCGACGTCACCGGTGAAGTGGTCGACGTGCCGGTACGCGACAACCAGTTGGTGAAGAAAGGTGATCTGCTGATGCAGATCGACCCCGAGCACTACCGCCTGGCGGTGAAACAGGCGCAGTCGCTGGTGGCTTCGCGCAAGGCCACGTGGGAGATGCGCAAGGTCAACGCCCATCGCCGCGCCGACATGGACGCGTTGGTGATCTCCAAGGAAAACCGCGACGACGCCAGCAACATCGCCGACTCCGCACTCGCCGATTACCAACAGGCCCAGGCGCAACTGGAAGCCGCCGAACTCAACCTCAAACGCACCGAGGTACGTGCGGCGGTGGACGGCTACGTGACCAACCTCAACGTCCATCGCGGCGACTACGCGCGCATCGGCGAAGCGAAAATGGCCGTGGTCGACATGAACTCTTTCTGGGTCTATGGCTTCTTCGAAGAAACCAAACTGCCCCACGTGCGGGTCGGCGACAAAGCTGACATGCAGCTGATGAGTGGCGAAGTCCTGAAGGGCCACGTGGAAAGTATTTCCCGCGGCATCTACGACCGCGACAACCCGGAAAGCCGCGAGCTGATCGCCGATGTGAACCCGACCTTCAACTGGGTGCGTCTGGCCCAGCGAGTGCCGGTGCGGATACACATCGATGAAGTGCCGGAAGGTGTGCTGCTGGCGGCGGGGATTACCTGCACCGTTGTTGTGAAGCAGGACGCTGTCGAGTAATCCGTTGGCGAGGGAGCAGGCTCCCTCGCCATAACCGGACGGTGTCAGCCCTGGCAAAACGTCTCGTGCAGATGCCGCCAGATCACCCGCCCGGATTCGGTTTTTTCAAACACCACGGTTGAACGTCGATCCGTGTGCAACCCGCTCGCATCGGTCTGCTGTTCGCGATAACTCACCGTCGCGCCGCCTTCATGCAAGGCAATCCCGCGAAGCTCGTCGAGCTCGATCCTGAACCCGCTCTTCTTGCCGCCGGCCATTTGAAACAGCGCACGCAAGGCCTCGAAATCCAGCACTCGCCCCAGTGGCGTCATCATGGAAAACCGGGGCGAAAACCGCGTCAGCAATCGCTCCAGTGCGGCCTCTTCTTCCTCCACGGCAAACCATCGTTCGATGGCCTCATGGGCCTGGATCACTTCGTCAAAATAGTCGGCGTAGTCAGTCATGTGGATTTTTCCTGAAGGTGAGATGAGCGCAGAAGGGCGAGTAATTTTGTCGAGTCGAAACGCAGCACGGCGGCCATCGGCAACAGCGTGAGCAGTGCAGCGGCGAGAAAGCAGTATTTGAAACCGTTGGCCCCCAACGCGCCCAACATTGAGCTGAGCAGCGCCGCGCCGAGGCAGAAACCGAGTTGCCGATTGATATTCCACAGGGCACTGGAGTGGCCCATTTTTTCCGGCGTGATACCGACAAACGCCAGGGTCTGCGCGGTGACGCTGCACAGACTGCCGCCCAACCCCATCAGGGCATAGGCGAGGATCAATGGGCCGCTAAGAGGGTGGTTGATCTGCATCAGCACGACGATGCCAAGGCATTGCAGCAGCATGCCGGCGATCAGCAATGGCTTGGGGCCGATCCGGTTGAAGCTGCGTTTACCCAGCATGATCGCCACGCCCGAAGCCGTCGCCCAGGACAGCATCAGCGCCCCGGTTTGTGCTGCACCGAAACCGAGGTCGTGCAGGTACAACACGGCGATCATGTTGGTGCCGGTAAAGATGCCGGGCACGAACAGATAGATCAGCATCGCCAGGCGCAATGACGGGTTCCTGATCAGTTGCAGATCAAGGACTGCACCCGGTTTGTTCCAGCCATCGCGCAGGTAGATCCAAAAGGTTATGGCACTGAGCAGCAGGACACCCATCGAGAGATGTCGGGTAGCGGATTCACTCGCCAGACTCACCGCAATCAACAACAGACTCAACGCAGACACGGCCAGCAGCAGACCGCGGGCGTCCAGTGTCGGGCGCTCACTCGCTGTCTGATCCGCTTTCAACCAGAGCAGGCCAAGACCGAAAGCGAAAAGCGCCACCGGCATGTTCAGGTAGAAAATCCAGCGCCACGACAGCGCCTCGACGATCAGACCTCCAGCCGCCGGCGACAGGGCCGGCACCATCAGGGCTACCAGCAAAACCACGCCAGTGAAGTGTGCACGTTGTGTCGCCGGAAACTCCCGATAGGCCAGCGCCTGACCAACCGGAAGCAGCAACCCGCCACCCAACCCTTGCAGCAGTCGCCAGCCGATCAGGCTTTCAATCGACCCCGCCTGAGCGATAAGCCCGGAGGCAATCCCGAACACCAGCAACGAACCAAGGATCAGCCGCCGCTCGCCCACCCGTGCAGCCAGCCACACGCTCATCGGAATGATCAGCGTCAGCCCGAGCATGTAGGCGTTGGTGATCCAGGCCAGTTGCGTCACCGAGGCGTGCAACTGCGCCGCGATGTCCGGGTAGGCGATGCTCGCGGCGAACATGTTCAGCAGGTCGAGGGCGAACCCCAACAGATACACCAGCGCGACTTTCGAGCGATAGGCCATTGCAGCTTCCCTGTGATGAGGCGTGCAGGGTAGGGCGCTGGCGGCAATAGAAATACGCTGGTTTGGCTGCTAGTTTGTCAAAATTATTTTGACGGGGAGCGCTGCGAACATGGTCAGCCTGGATCGATTCGATACCTTCAAAGCCGTGGTCGAGGCCGGCTCGCTGACCGCAGCCGCCGATACGCTGGGACAAACGCGGGCGGTGGTGAGCTTCAACCTCAAACGGCTGGAAGAAGAGTTGGGCGTCACCTTGCTCACCCGCAACACCCGGCAACTGGCCCTGACCGATGCCGGCGAACGTTTTTACCGACGCTGTCTGCGCACGCTGGACGAAGCACGGTTGGCAATCGAGGAAGCGCGTTCGGAGCACTCGCAACTCAAGGGCACCCTGCGCATCACCACGACCGTGGAGTTCGCGCTGGCTCAGGTGGTGCCGGCGCTGGAGGTGTTTCGACAGCAGCAACCGCAACTGAACATTCACCTGTCCACGTCCTCGACCCATGCCGATCTGATATCCGAACGCTTTGACATGGCAATTCGTCTGGGCCGCATGCACGACTCCAATCTGCGGGCGGTGCAGCTGTCGACGTTCGAGGTGTTTGCAGTGGCGGCGCCGGGGCTGGTCGAGCGATTTGTGCCGGTCGATACGCTGGCGGTGCTGGAGTCGATGCCGACGCTCGGGCATGGGCGAGTGCCGGAAATGACGGTCAGCGACCCGGCCTGCACCGAGCATATCTATCAGCCAAAACCGGGAACCACTGCCATTGTTGCCGACAACTCCGCGACCCTGCGTGCCTTTGCACTGACTGGGCAAGGCGTCGCGATTCTGCCGCAGTGGCTGATTCAGGAAGACCTCGACGCCGGTCGGTTACAGCGTTTGCTGCCGGATTACCGCTTCGCCCAGCAAGGGGTATACGCGTTGTACCCGGACACCCGGCACCTGCCGTTGAAGGTGCGGGCGTTCATTGATTTCATGAAGGGCTGGGGGTGAAGCTCTGCGGTGTCTGCACTGGCGCCATCGCGGGCAAGCCACGCTCCCACAAGTTTAGCGGGGCACTCAGATATCCAGTACGACACGAAAACCTGTGGGAGCGGGCTTGCCCGCGATGGGGCTGACGCGGTTTCAGAGTTGCCCGCGCAAGCCGAAGCGCTTCATCAACGTCGATTCCAGCAACCCTTTCGGCAGCAACGTCGCCAGCAGCGGCAACGCCCGGCTGCCATTGCCGATGCGGATCAGGCGTGGCGGCTTGCTCTGCTGCACAGCCTTGAGCAGCTCGGCAGCAAATTCGCTGGCCGGGGTCGGTTTGTCCTGCGAGGCCTTGGCCCGTGCCCGAATACCTTCGCGCAACGGAAACCACGGTGATTGTTCGTTGATCAGTTGTTCGGCTTCATGCCCGGCATTCTTGGCGAAGCTCGATTGAATTGCCCCCGGCTGCACTTCCATCACGCGAATTCCGAACGGCGCCAGCTCCATGCGCAACGCATCACTCAACGCGTGTACCGCCGCTTTCGACGCGCAATAGGCGCCGGCAAATGGCGTGACCAGAACCCCGGAGACGCTGCCGACATTCACCACCAGGCCCTTGGCCCGGCGCAGTACCGGGAACAGCGCGCGGGTCACGCCGACTATCGAAAACACGTTGGTTTCGAACTGGCGCTGCATGGCCGGAACGCCGCCGTCGAGCAGCGGCCCCATGGCGCCGTAACCGGCGTTGTTGATCAGCACATCGAGGCCGCCATGTTGCTGGTTGATCCGTTCGGCGAGTTGTTCCAGCGCTGCGCTGTCATTGACGTCGAGCTGCACCGCCGTGAACCCGGCCGCACCGAGTGTCGCGACATCTTCAGCCTTGCGCGCACTGGCCCAGACCTCGTAGCCGGCGCCTTTGAAGGCATCGGCGAGGGCGCGGCCGATGCCGCTGGAACAACCGGTAATCAACGCAACGGGCATGGCGCATTCCTTGTGCAAAGTGTGAGGGGAGGGATCAGTCGGAGAAACTACCCTGCAATCGCTCGGCGCGAAACTCCAGGGTTTGCGGGCGATAACCGGGGCGCAACGGCGGCATCGGCAGGCAGTCTTCCCAATTGCCGCCGGGCTGCAATTCGCCGGGGCCGCGATAGCGCGGGGCGGCGTATTGATTGTCGGCCAGGTTCACGGTGTCGCCCGGCGCGTACGCCGCGATGCGCCAGCGCAGTTCGGTCAGCGGCACGTCGTTGCCGTTGTTCATCTTGAGCAGCAGCGGGCGGTCGGCGGGGCAGTGTTCGGGGGCATAGACGATGCGCAGTTCCAGGCGCGCCAGTTGCTTGACCTCGCGGTTGTCCAGCCACACCACCCACATCGCCACCAACCCGAGGCCAACGGCGGCGGCCATGGACACCGGCAAGGCCTTGGCCGGGTAGCGCAACAGCAGGATCAGCCAGGTGATGACCAGCAAGACGCCGATGAACATGTCGCGAAACCTCGTGGGCAGGGAAGGTTCATCCTACCTAAGCCTGGAGGCGGTTGGCGAAAAAAAAAGCCCCCGCCCAACCCGCTGCGGATAGGGGACGCAGCGGGCTGGACGGGGACTTCTTGTTTTACGGAACGCTTACTGCGCGATGGTTTTCACCGACACGCCGCGTTCGATCGGGGTAGAGCGACCGTAGATATCTTCGAAGCGCTCGATATCGTCTTCGCCCAGGTACGAGCCCGACTGCACTTCGATGATTTCCAGCGGGATCTTGCCCGGGTTGCGCAGGCGATGCACCGAGGCGATCGGGATGTAGGTCGACTGGTTTTCAGTGAGCAGAAACACGTTCTCGTCGCAGGTCACTTCGGCGGTGCCGCTGACCACGATCCAGTGTTCGGCGCGGTGGTGGTGCATCTGCAGCGACAGGCACGCGCCCGGCTTGACCGAGATGTGCTTGACCTGGAAGCGGCCACCCATGTCCACCGAGTCGTACGAGCCCCACGGACGGTACACCTCGCAGTGGTTCTGGGTTTCGCTACGGCCTTGGGCGTTGAGGGTGTTGACCATCTGCTTGACGCCTTGGACCTTGTCCTTGTGGGCGATCATCATGGCGTCCTTGGTTTCGACCACCACGATGTTTTCCAGACCGATCACCGACACCAGTTTGCCGTTGCCGTGGATCATGCAGTTCTTGCTGTCCTGGATCACCACGTCGCCCTTGCTGACGTTGCCGTTGGCGTCCTTTTCGTTGACCTCCCACAGCGACGACCAGCAGCCAACATCGCTCCAGCCGGCAGTCAGCGGCACCACGCAGGCGCGCTGGGTTTTTTCCATCACGGAATAGTCGATGGAGTTGTCCGGGCAGCAGGCGAAGGTGGCTTCGTCCAGGGTGACGGTGTCGGCATCCTGCTGGCTGCGTTCGAGGGTCAGCAGGCAGGTGTCGTAGATGTCCGGATCGTGCTTTTTCAGCTCTTCGAGAAAGCGGCTGGCGCGGAACAGGAACATGCCGCTGTTCCAGTAGTAACCGCCGGATTCGACGTACTCGGTGGCGCGTTTGACGTCGGGTTTTTCCACGAAGTGCGAGACGCGGCTGACGCCTTCCGGCAGCAGCGAATCGCCGGTGGACTTGATGTAGCCGTAACCGGTTTCCGGTTTGGTGGCCGGTACGCCGAACAGCACCATCTCGCCGTTTTCGGCGGCGACGGTGGCCAGGGCCAGGGCGCGTTGCAGGGCTTTCTGGTCTTCCAGAACGTGGTCGGCCGGCAGTACCAGCATCAGTTCGTCGCGACCTTCATTGACCAGCATCATCGCGGTCAGCGCCACGGCCGGCGCGGTGTTGCGACCGAACGGTTCCATCAGGATCCGCTGGCATTCCAGATTGCGGCTGGCCAACTGCTCGTTGACGATGAAGCGGTGATCCTTGTTGCAGACCACGATCGGGGTGTCCATGCCTTCGAACACCAGACGCTCGAGGGTTTGCTGGAACAGTGTGTGTTCGCCGGTCAGGGCGAGGAACTGCTTGGGAAACTGCTTGCGCGAAAGCGGCCAAAGACGTGAGCCGCTACCACCTGACAAGATCACCGGAATCATATTGTTTACTCCTAAAAATGCAGTTGGGAGCTGCAAGCTGCAAGCGGCGAGTTAGAAGCACTTCACTTGCAGCTTGAGGCTTGTAGCTGATAGCTCGAGCGATTAGCGAGTCGACACCGGGCGTTTCACCCAGACTGGCGACAGGTTGCTGCCGTTGCCGGTGACGTACAGCACGGCTGCTTCACCGCGCTCCAGGGCGACCGGTTTCACGTCGCCGACTTTCTTGTCACCTTCGTACAGCGCCAGGCTGACTTTCACCGGGTTGATTTCACGCTCGCCACGGCCCTTGGCGGCCACGTTCGGCACCACGTCGGTCTTGCCGTCGGCGGTCTTCAGGGTCAGCGGTTTGTCGCTGAGGTTCTGCACGCGCACCAGGGATTTCTGCTTGTTCTTGAACGGTGGTTCTTCGATCAGTTGCGGCGCGCCGGAAGCGTTGTTGACCAGGGTGTAGTAATGGTCACCGGCGAGTTTCACCGGCAGGGTCTGGCTGCCGACCTTGGCGCTGTAGTCGCCGCCCGGCATGAAGCTGAAGTCGCTGCTGGCCAGCGGCGCGACGTCGCTCAGATTGGTGCTGCCGACGGTGGCGCTGACTTCAGCGTTGCTGGCGTTGTAGACGCGCACGAAGGTCGAGCCTTTCGGTGCAGTCGGGCCGTACAGCGCAGCGTCGCCACCGGCGAAGGCCTGGACCGACAGCACGCTCAGACCCGCAACCAGAGCGAAGCGTTTGGCGAGACGACGAGGAGTTGTAGTGAAAGTCATGGTGTTACCTCTCTTTCAGTTTTGCGCCCGATCGGGCGTCTCGGATTTAGTGTTGATGGCTACGTTTTGTTGGCGCGCGCCGGCTTGTTTGAGCTCTGCGACCCACTGCGGGTCGGCGTCGCCGATTTCGTTGTTCACAGGCAGATATCGTTCAGGAAACTCCCAGATCAGCACCTGTGGCGGGCTGTTCTTGAAGTCATCGCTTTTCAGGTAGCTGAGCATCGGCAGGATCGGGCCGTGGCCATCTTCGGCGTAATTGACCACGTCGCTGTGCAGCGCTTGCTTGAGCGCACCGACGAAGTTCCAGTTCGGGTTTGCGCTGTAGCTGGTGCCGATCAGGGCCACCGGCACTTCGCTGTTGGCGAACAGGGCGTCGTCCCCGGCAGGTTGCTCGACGGCCACGGTGTTGCGCTTTTGCAGCGGTTCCTTGGCCGGCATCAGGTTTTCGAACAGCGGATCCAGCGGCAGGAACAGACGCAGGTCGCCCTTGTGTGTGACCTTCTCCGCCGGGGTGGTGACGAAACGCTGCGGCTCGCCGCTGAGCGGGAACTTGTCGGCGATGGTCCTGGCCAGGGTGTTGGCGGCGATTTCCGCGCCTTCCGGGGTCCAGTGGGTGTCAGTGCGCAGGAACACTTGCTGACCGTTCTGCTTGGCCGCTTGCAGCGGGCCGAGCAGGTCGGGGGCGAGGATCTTGTCCGCCGCGACACGGGCGTGGAAGTCCTGATAAAGGTTGGCGTGGATGCTTGCCGGTTTCACTTCACCCAGGTGTTCCGGGTACAGGCGAGCCTTGGCCGGCACGATCGCCATCACCAGTTTTACGCCTTTCTCTTTCAGGGTCTGGCGCACACCTTCGACCAGCGCATAGTTGCCTTGCAGGTTCAGCTCTTCGTTGACGATCGGGTTGAATTCCTCATCGCTGTACAACCACTGATCGCGGCCGAGCACCACGCCCGGACGACCTTCGTTGAACAGTTTGAAATCCAGCGCGGCCCAGAGGTTGGTGCCCAGACGCTTGATCGGGAATTCGTCGTCGTAGTGGGTTTCCACGGCTTTGGTCCAGCGACCGTTGAGCACCGTCGCATCGGCGTTGGTGCTGAAGCCGAAGAAGCTGCGCACCGACCACAGACCGAGCACCAGCAGGGTCACCAGAAACAGCGCGATGTAGAAAATGCGTAATGAGCGGGTCATGTCAGATCCCTCAGAACTGGAAGTAAAGGAACGGCGAGAAGCTTTGCGCCGAGAGTTTGAGAATCGAGGCGATGAACAGCAGCAGGATCAGCCCGCGCATTACGTAGCGCGACCAGTCCGCGGTCCAGTAGGCCGGTTGCACCTGGGCTTCGACGCCGACGGTGTAGCCAGGCTCGTGGATGCTCGCCGGGTTTTCGCCCGGGGCTGCCTTGATCATTCCCGGAGTCGCTGTGGCCGGGCCATTGGCCTCGACGTTGACCTCAGGTTTGCTCTTGGCAGGCGGCTGATTGGTGTACAGATCGCGCAGGCCGAAAAACGCCAGAGTCACGTAAGCCACAACCAGGGTCGCGACTTGCAGACCGGTGAGGCTGGCCTGATTGAGTTCCGACAGCGACCAGTCGCCGAAGCTGAACATCGCGCCGTACATGCGGCCGGCAACGTGCAGGTTTTCGGCACGGAAGATCACCCAGCCCATGACCACCAGCAGGAAGGTCAGCGCCCAGCGAATCGGATTGAGGCTGCGCGGCGAAGTGTTCAGGCCCAGCGCTTTTTCGATCGCCAGCCACATGCCGTGCCATGCACCCCAGACGATGTAGGTGATGTTCGCGCCGTGCCACAGACCACCGAGCAGCATGGTCAGAAACAGGTTGCGATAGGTCATCAGCGTGCCTTTACGGTTGCCGCCGAGGGTGATGTAGAGGTAGTCGCGCAGCCAGGTCGACAGGCTGATGTGCCAGCGGCGCCAGAACTCGGTGATCGACTGGCTGATGTACGGCTGCTTGAAGTTTTCCATGAAGCGGAAACCCATCATCAGGCCCAGGCCGATGGCCATGTCGCTGTAACCGGAGAAGTCGAAATACAGCTGTGCGGTGTAGGCCAGCGCGCCGAGCCAGGCATCGCCCGTGGTCGGGTTTTGCAGGGCGAAGCAATGGTCGGCCACCACGGCGAGGGTGTCGGCGATGAACACCTTCTTGATGAAACCCTGCATGAACCGCGTGCAGCCCTCGGAGAACTTGTCGAGGGTGTGGGTGCGGTTGTTGAACTGATCGGCCAGGTCACGGAAACGCAGCACGGGGCCGGCGATCAGGTGCGGGAAGATCGCCACGAACGCTGCAAAGTCGATCAGGTTGCGGGTGGCCGGAGTGTCGCCGCGGTAGACGTCGATGATGTAGCTGATCGACTCGAAGATGTAGAACGAGATACCGATCGGCAACAGTACGTGGGTGAGGATGAACGGCTCAAGCCCCATCGAGGTCATGATCGCGTTGATGCTGTCGACGCCGAAGTTGGCGTACTTGAAGTAGCCGAGGATGCACAGGTCCACCGCCACACCGAGCAACAGCCAGCGCTGGGCCGGTTTGGTGCGCACGCCGGCGGCGCCGACTTTCAGGCCGATCCAGTAGTTCCACAGGGTGACGCCGGCGAACAGCGCCAGGAAGTCCACCCGCCACCACGCGTAGAACACGTAGCTGGCGATCAGCAGCAGCAGGTTGCGATAGCGTTGCCCGCTCAGGTAGTACAAGCCGAGAAAGATCGGCAAGAACAGAAACAGGAACACGTTGGATGAAAATACCATCCCGATCTCTCCATGTTTGAACCAACAGTCAAGGGCCAAAGCCCCCCCAAACCCCCCGTGGTGTTGGAGGGGTGAAACAGTCCTGCGATCGTTCCCACGCTCTGCGTGGGAACGATCAGCCGATCAGCGACTAACTGCCCTTGTTACCTTTCTCGTGCGAAGGGTCGTAGACCTTGGTCAGGTCGCCACCCAGTCGGAAGGTCTTGAACGGCTGCATGCCGTGCTTCTTCTCGATCACATCCGGCGAACAGGTGTAGAGGGTGCAGAACGGCTCAAGCCAGGCGAATTTCATGTCCTGTTTCAGGTCGGTCATGTCCTGCTCTTTGCCGTTCTTCTTCTCGAACTGATCCGGGTCTTTCACCCCGGCCAGCACCCGGTCACCCAGACGTTTCAGCGCGCCGTTGTTTTCCTGACGCAGATCCACACCGTTGACCTGGGCGAAACTGGCGATCATCGCCAGCGGCGGCAGGGCGTAGTTGTGATAGGCGAGGGCGCGTTGCTGGCGCTTGAGTTCGTTCGGCAGGAAACCGTCGGCATCGACTTGATTGACGCCGACCTTGTATTCCTTGACTGCCCAATCGAACAGGTCGCGGCGGTTGGTCGCGACCGACGTCGCCATCACCGACCACGCGGCCCAGTACGAGTGGTTGTTGGTTTTTTCCAGCGGCAGGTTGTCCCAGTCGCTGACCACCTGATCGGCCATTTTGCTGAACCAGGCTTCGATCACCTGGGCTTCCTGCTGGTGCTGGGCCAGCGGATGGGAGTCGGAGAACTTCAGGCGAATGTACGAAGAGGCCATGCTGCCCAGCGCCCATTTGCGCATCGACTTGCCGGTGTGGTTGAAATCCTTCGACATCAACGCATCGGCCTTGGCCCAGGCAGTCAACCAATTCAGCGTGCAATCGAGCTGTTCCGGACGACCGTCGCGCATGAACTGCATCACCCGTTTGGCGGTGCCGCGCTCCAGGGTGGTGATGTCTTTGGTGGTGTCGCGAAAGGCTTTTTCCGACTGCACGTTCAGCGTCGCGCGGGCCTTGTCCGAGCCTTCGTATTTGCTGCGAAATTGCAGTGGCCCGGTGTAGGGCGCCGGCATTGCATCGCAGCCTTCGCTCTTGTCGCCGGTCTTGAATTTATCCACAGGCGCAAAGTAGCCCTGAGGAGGACGCAGCGGCGCGGCGGCCTGCGCGGTGCCGGCGAAGATCGCCAGCCCGAGCAGTGTCGGCGCCAAAAGAGTTTTCAGTTTCGGATTTCGCATAGCAGACCTCATTGCCCGACCTGAGCGGTTTGTTGCCCAGCGCCCGGGAATACGTTGCGTTTGCAGATTTTCGCTTCGACTTTCTGTGGCGCGGTGCCCGCTTCCGGGCCCTGGACTTCGACCGCCAGCAGGTTTTGCGAGGCCCAGTCTTCGTCCGTGCGCAACTCAAAGGCGAAACGACCGTCGGTGTCGGAGGTTTCCGGTTTCTCGATCTTGACGTCCTCGTGGCGACCGTTCATGTACCAGAGGGTGGCTTGCAGGGTTTTCACCGAGGTGTCGGCGAAGCGGATGTCGACCTGATGGCTGCTGTTCTGCAGGTTCAGGTTCTTGCTGTTGACCAGCAGTTCTTGTTTGCCGCCCGGCTTGAGCGTGGTGCTGGCGGACATTTGCGCCTCTTTGCCTTCGCAGCCGTTGTCGAGCAGGGACATCATCTGGCGATAGATGGTTTCCTGGTCGAGGCGGTACAGCGGCGAGAATTCCCAGATAAGGATTTTCGGCGGCGTCTTCTGGAATTCGTCGCTGCCCAGGTACTGCAACATCGAACCTTCCAGACCGCCGCCGGGGAAGGCGACGTTGAGAATGTCGGCGCCGATGGCTTCTTCAAGGAAGCCGGCGAAGTTGTAGTTCTTGCCGCTGTGCGACGTACCCACGAGGGTGATCTGCGGATTGCCGGAATCACCGAACAGGTCGCCGTCGCCCGCTTCGCCTTTTGGCTCGGTGGTGAACTGGTCCATGTACTGGATCGCGTAACTGGTGCCGCACAGTTGCCCGGCCATGTTGTGCAGGGTGCCGGTCTTGCCCATGCGCCCGGAGCGTTTGGTTTCGAACTCACGCTTGGGAATGTCGGCGAAGGCCGGAATCTGCTTGACCTTTTCGGCGACGATTTTCGCCGTGCGCTGCGCACCGTATGGCGTCCAGTGCTGGTCGCCACGGAAGTAGAAATCGTGGGCGGGCAGGGTGTCCGGCAGCGATTCGTTGGTCAGCGGCGACAGGTCTGGCACCACGTAGCCCATCTTGGCGAAACGGCCGAGCATGGTCTTGTAGTTGCCCAGCGCTTTCTCGTAATCGAACGCGGCTTTTTCTGCCGGGTTGAGCTTGTTGCGGTTCACCAGACCTCGGGTCGGCTGGTAGACGATCACCAGTTCGACGCCTTTGGCCTTGAACGCATCGTGCAGCTGTTGCAGGCGTTTGTAGCCGGCCGGGGTGGTGTTGAACTCGGTGCGCAGGTCTTCCTGGGTCCGGAACAACCAGTCGCCCTGCGCCTGCACCAGAGTGGTGAAGTTCTGCTGGTAGCGAGTGGTGTAGTTCTTCGCGTCGTGGGCGGCCGGGCACAGGCTGCAGCAAGGCTCGGCCGTGAATTTCGGCGGCTGGACTTCATCTGCGCGGGCGCCGTTGCTGGCCGCCAGAATGCCCACGGTCAGGGCCGACAGGCTGAGTAATTTGATCAGGTGTGGGTGCATAAAATTATCCTCAGTCCTGCAATTCGGTCTGGCGTTCGACAGGGTCGATCAGCACGGCTTTCTGCTGGCGCACCAGCAGGTCGAGAATTTCATCCTGGCGCTCGCCGAGGATGCCGTTGAAGCTGATGCCGCTGGATTTGGTCGGCGCCAGCATCGACACGCGATACAGCTCGACACTCAACGGCGAATCGATCGACAGTGGGCCGCTGCCATTGGCCGCCAGTTCACCGCCGACCACGATCAGCGAGACCTGGGCGTCGAACGGGTCGAGCTTGATGTCACGGTCGGTGTCGGTCAGGTCCTTGATGTGCCCGTAGACGCCGGTCAGGCCGTTGGCCATGGCGACGTTTTCGTAGAGGCGGATGTTCACGCTGTTACGAATGCGGATGCCGTGGCGCTTGTTGCTGATGACCTTGTTGCCCCACAGCAGGTTGTCGGCGGACTCGTAGAGGGTGATGCCGTCGGTGTGGTTCTTGTAGATCTCGTTGTAGGCAATGATGTTGTTGACGCTGTTACGGTCGATCACCAGGCCCGAGAGGTGGTTGTCGTAGCTTTTGTTGTTGAAGATGAAGCTGTCGTTGACCTCGCGGGAAATGATGATCCCGTGCTTCTTCTTCGTGCCGTACACCGTGTTCTCGGCAATGATCAGACCGTGGGAGCGGTCGTGCGGGTCGATGCCGTAGACGATGTTGTCCTTGTAGGTGTTGCCCTTGACCACGAAGTCGCGGGTCTCGTAGCAGTAGAAGCCGTACCACATGTCCGAGAACTCGGAGCCGACGATCCAGCCAGTCGGCTCGGGACGCTTGAGCACCTTGGCCATGTTCGGCGTGTACTGGGAAATACTCACGCCGTAGGACTTACTGTTGGCGTAGCCGAAGCTGGCCATCTTGCTGTTGACGATGTAGGTCTCGGTGCCGCCCCAGGCCAGCAGGAACGGACGGAACTCCTTCGGCGAACGGAAGGTCGCCGGGCCGTTTTCCTTCTCGCGCCAGCCGGTGACCTTGGTGTCACGCACGAACAGCTGACCGTCGTTGACCAGGAACGAACCGGCCTCCTGGGACAGGCGCAATTCCTGGGTCTGGCCGTCGATTTCGAGGATGCCTTTGCGGCCGACCACGATCGGCAACTTCGCCAGATACACGCCCGGCGAGGTTTCGCTGAAGTACTGCTTCGGCAGCTTCTGCGCCAGCTCTTTCAGGTTCATGTAGCCGTCGTCGACGAAGATCGCCTGCGGGATGCCGTGCTGACGCACCACCCATTCGGCCATCTTGTTGTCGCCGCCGATGAAGTCCTTCAGGGCGTCTTCCTGCATCATCCGGCGCACACTGATCTTGCCCGGTTTGCTGCGCACGATTTTCGCGGCGGCGGCTTCGGCGGTGTAGCCGGAGAGGTCGGGCAATTTCGGCTTGGCCAGTTCCAGCGCTTCGGTCGGCGCGCTGCTGACGGTGTAGGTCTTGGCCTGTTGCAGCTCCTTGGCAGTGGTCACCGGCTTGGCTGGTTCCACACTGGCGAAGGCGCCGGCCGAGGCCAGCAGCATCGCGCCGGCCAGCAGGCTGATTGAGCCTTTGCGGGCACTGTTCATGTCGGGCACTCCCTTGGCGGTCAGCATCAGAAGCGCCAGATCACGTCGATGAACGCGCGGTGCATGTACGAATCAACTTGGCTGCCGTAGGCATCACCCGGCTTGAACACACCGCCACGGAAACGTACCAGCGCCGACGGCTCGTCGATCGACTGGCTCAGCGCTGCCGGCAGCAAGCCTTGCTTGAAGTACTTGGTGACCACCAGATCCATTTCCTGGCCCAGATCCTTGTTGCCGTCCTGCAGTGGCAGCGAGGTGCTGGAGAGGATCGCGCCGGTGACGTCGTCGGTGTTGTTTTCCACGGCGTTGATGCCGTTGCTGCCCACCGGCTTGTTGCCGTCCACGCGCCAGAACTTGTGGTAGATCAGGCTGGCGTCGTACTGGTCGTTGAGCATCCACGAACCGAACAGGGTGGCGGTCTGCATGTTGTTCATTTCGCCACGGAAGGCCTCGCCGAAACGGTGAACCCGCGAGCGAGTACCGGTGTAGTTCGAGCGGTTACTTTCCAGGCCGTTCTGTTCGTAATCGGCGCTGGCACGGGCGTACGCCGCACCGACCTGCCATTGCGGATCGAGGCGCAGACGCACACCGATGTCGGTCGCCCAGCCGTCGACGTTGTCACTGCGCTTGGCTTGCGCCGGGCGCGTGCCATCGGCGTTGAGGGCGTTGACCGTGTCGCGGTCGCCGCTCATGCCGGTGATGCTGCCCCAGTAGTTGACGGTGTTGGTGTTGCGCCAGTTGTAGGCGTCGCTGTCGGCGGTCAGGCCGAGCCAGCTGATGTCGCCGTTTTCTTTCTTGTCCAGCGAATCGCCGGCCACGCCTGGCTCCGGATAGTCGAGCTTGCCGTCGTCATGGGTGTGGTGGCCGCGAATGCCGACCCAGTTGCCCGGCGTCCATTGGTAAGCAGCATCGGCGTAGGCGTGCAGGCGATCCTTGTCTTTCGGCGCCAGCTCTTTCAAGTCGGTGCGGTATTCGCTGAAGCGTTCGGCGACACCGGCGTTGGCCCGCAACAGGGTGGTGTCGAAGGTCCAGTTCAGCGCTTCGATGTTGGTGTCGCGCCACTGGCCGTCGTCGTTGCGCAGACGCTGGCGACCGAACTTGAGGATCTCGCCGGGGTAGGGCGTCAGGCCGCTGTAGCCGACCCAGAACTCGCGCATCGCCAGGTAGTTTTTCTTGGTCTTGCGGTCGCCGTTGTCGGTGGTCTGGGTGCCTTCGCTGTCGGACTGCTGCAGGGTGTCGGTCTCGATGATGTCGGTCGAGGTCACGGCCTGGCCCATGGCATAGGCGCTCCACGCGCCGCTTTCGCCGTAGACCCACGGACGCAGGTCGAGGCCGAGGCCGTTGACGTCGCCGCCGCTGGCGGTGCCAAGGTCGCGGTCGTCTTCGGACTGGCCGGTGATTTTCACTTCGAGGCCGAAGTTCTTCGATTCAGTCATCGCGGCCAGGGTCGGGCAAGACCAGATCAGCGCGAACGTGAGGCCAATGCCGGCCTTCACAAAGGGATTCAATTTCATGGTTTTTCCTCGCCGTCTTCTTCTTGCAGGGCGTGCAGTTGCAGCGTGTTCTGGTTCAGGGCGCCACGGGTCGCCTGTTCCTGTTGCAGCAGGCGCTGGGCTTCGGCCAGGCGCTCGGGCGGCAGTTGGGCGGCGAGGGTGGTCGCCAGCTCATCGGCTTGCGGGGTGTTTTGCGCTTTGGCCAACTGGCTGAACACGTAGGCGTTGACTGGGTCGGGCTTGGTGCCCTTGCCTTGGGAAAACAGCTGGGCGATGGCGAAGTCGGCGCTGTTCTGGCCGTTGCGCGCAGCGGTCAGCAGATGGTCGAGGGCCTTCTGCGGATAGACCTTGCCCAGGTAGCCACGGCGGTAGATCTGGCCGAGGTAGTAATCGGCGGCGACTTCGCGGCCAACGGCTTTCTGGAAATGTTCCTCGGCGACTTTCGCGTCGGCCGGGACCAGTTTGCCTTCGTAGTAGAGCTTGCCCAGCAGCAGTTCGGCGCGCGGCTGGTCGGCGGCGCGGCCGTTGTCCAGGTACTTCATCATCTGGTCGATGTCGCCCAGTTCCGGGAAGTCATACAGCAGCTGCGCGAGGGTGACCCACGAGGCCGGATAACCCGGAGCGATCGGCTCAAGCAGCGACTGCGCGGTTTTTTCGTCGGTCTTGCCCAGGGTCGAATCGGCCAGCACACGGGCCACGGAATCCACCCGTTGAGCACTGACGGTGCCGCGGCTGTAACCGGCCTGCAGTTGTTTGATCAGTTCGGCCTGTTGCTCCGGCGCGCCACGTTTCTGATAGACCGTGGCCAGCTCGACGTAGCAGATGTCGGTGGTGTTGAGCGCGGCCTTGCAGATTTTTTCCACGTCATCCAGATGCTGGTCGTAAGTGCCCTGGGTGCGATACAGCAGCACCTGGGCGAGACCGGCTTCCGGGTAACCGGATTTGCGCCATTGATCGATCTGCTGCTGGGCGTTGATGTTCGGGAAGCTGTGCGGGAATTGCAGGTACAGCATCGCGAGCGGGATCAGCGTGTTGCCTTCGCCACTGGCGGCGGCTTTCTTCAGCAGGCTTTCGGCTTCCTGATGTTCGGCTTCGGTGGAGCCAGGCTTGGCCACCAGCAAGCGGCCGAGTCGGGCCTGGGCACGCGGCGAAACACTGGCGGCGGCGCGGTAGGTGGCTTCGGCCTGTTTCATCTGTTCCGGGTCGCGGCTGTCGACCTGAATATCGGCGAGGCCCACCTGGGCTTCGCTGTAACCCAGGTCGGCCAGCGCACGGTAGTTCTGCGCGGCGGTCGCGGTGTCACCGCGCTTGAGCGCTTCGTTGGCCAGACGCTGGTCGGGCAGGCCGGCGCAACCGGCCAGGGCGATTGCCATGGCCAGGGTCAGCGGGACCGGCAGGATTCTGATAGGGCTCGTCACGGGCATGTCCTCGACTTAAAGACCGGCAGCCATGGCTTTGTCGATCAGCCAGTTCAGGTTCGGACCACGGTCGCTGTTGACTTCCACCGGGCGGCCAGCAAAGCGGCTGTCCAGCGGCTCGTCAGGCTGGATTTGCACACGGATGTCGGAGGACAGGTCAGCGCTTTTCAGGCTAGTGCTGCTGACGATCTTGCCGGTGCGGGTCTTGTCTTCGCCGGCGATCTGGAAACTCACCGGGGTGCCCGGACGCACGTCGCCGAACTGGCGATAGGAGAAGCGCGCATCGACGGTGGCCTGGGTGTTGCGCGGCACCAGCTGGAAGATCACGTCGCCCTTGCTCGCGTACTGACCGTCGGCCACCAGTTGCTGGGCTACGGTGCAATCGCAAGGGGAGGTCAGGGTGCCGGTCATCTGCTTGCCGAACAGTTCTTCAACCTTGGCTGGCGACAGTTGATCTTCTTCCAGATGGCCCTTGAGTACGTCGAGCATGCTGGTGCTGAACGTCGCCAGCGGTGCGCCTTTTGCGGCGACGCCGTCGGACTTCACCAGGCTTTGCACGGTGCCGTCGCGCGGCATGGTGATGTTCATCCCCGGCACGCTGACCAGACCGGCCTGCGCATGGCTGACGAAGTACATGCTGTACACCGATTTGAAAATGAAACCCGCCGCCACCAGGCCGACCGCGAAGATACCGGCGCTGAAGGTCACGGCTTTCAGGCGACCGAACGGGGTCATGCCGGAGTCGCCGTCCTTGACCTTGCGCGCCTTGGTGAAGTTGTCGCGCTGCAGGGTTGCCAGCACTTCACCGATGCTGACGATGTCGCCGGCCAGGTGCGAAGTGATCAGGTGACGCAGGGTCGAAATGTCCTGCGGTTCAAGGTTCTGGAACTGGCAGCCAGCACGACCCGTCTGGCGGTCGAAGGAGCGCACTTGCAGTTCAACGTCCATGGCCAGGCCGAGGTTGTCGATGACGAACTGCAGACGCGCCTTGTACACCTCGCCGACGGTCAGCGGCAGTTGTCCGGCGTTGAACGCCAGACCACCGGCGGACAGGTCGAGGACCCGCGCTTCAACCGGAGTCCGGTCGGGGCCGAAGAAACGCAGCTTGGCCGGGATTTTCACACGGGCGTGCTGGCGCTGGGCTTCGGATTCATGCACTACGTTGGCGTTGACGGCGGTATTCATGGGGGCGATTTCCTTGTTAATTCAATAGGGGCAGGTCAGACCATCATCAGCAGCACGGCGACGAAAATGCTGCCGGCGGAGAAGGTCATGGTCCGAGACGACCAGGTGTTGAACCAACGTTGAAAGCTGGCGAGATCACGGGTCAGGGAAGTGGGTTGGCGAGTCCAGGATTGTTGGTCGAGGCGGAAGAACACGTAGATCTTCACCAGCGCACCGACGATCTGGTTGTAATAGAGAATTGCCGGGTAAGCCGGGCCGATCCGGTGGCCGGAGCAGGACAGCAGCAGCGTCAGAATCAGACGGGTGATGCCGATCCACAGCAGGTAAACCAGGATGAACGCGGTGCCGTACTTGAAGCTGGCGATGATTGCCACGGTCAGGCCGAGCAAGGATGTCCACATCGATACGCGCTGGTCGAACAGCACCACCGAGGTGAAGGCGCCGAGGCGTTTCACACCCAGGCCCAGCGCCCGGGAGTTCTGCCGCAGGTTGTTGCCGTACCAGCGGAACATCAGTTTGCGGCTGGCCTTGATGAAGCTCTTTTCCGGCGGGTGTTCAACGGTATTGATCGCGGCATCCGGCACGTAGAAGGTGTCGTAGCCCAGGCGCATCAGGCTGAACCAGCTCGACTTGTCGTCGCCGGTCAAGAACTTGAATCGGCCCAGGCGCCAGTGTTGCAGCGAGTCGCTTTCGACGTCGGCGATGAATTCCGGATTGGTGACCACGGTGGCGCGGAACACCGACATGCGGCCGGTCATGGTCAGCACACGCTTGGACAGGGCCATCGAGCACATGTTGATGTGGCGCTGGGCGAAACGCAGCTTGTGCCATTCGCTCATGATGTAGCCGCCGCGCACTTCGCAGAACTCGTTGGTGGTCAGGCCGCCGACGTTGCCGAACATCTGGAACCACGGCACGGTTTTGCGCACTACGCCTTCGCCGAGCACGGTGTCGCCATCGATCACGGCCACCACGGCGCGGTCGTCCGGCAGGTGACGGGAGATCGCGCGGAAACCATAGGCCAGGCCATCGCGTTTGCCGGTGCCGGGAATGCGTACGAAGTCGAGTTTCACGCGGTCTGGCGGATTCATCCGCGCCCACAGTGCCTTGACCAGCAGCTCATCGGACATTTCGACGATGGAGCAGACCACGGTGGTTGGCAGTTCGCAGTCGATGGCTTCGCGGATCACCGAGCTGTAAACCTGCGCGGTGGTCAACGCGTCGATGCGAAAACTGGTGACCATCAGAAACACATGGGACGGGTCCGCCGCCTTACCCAGCTTGCGAACCTTGCGGCGCAGGTGCGGGTAGACGATGTAGAGAAAAATCATGCCGCGCACAAAGTGCGTGGCACCCATCGAGTAGCGCCAGATACCTACGGCGCCAATCAGGAAAATGAAGTCCTTCGACTCGGAGTCGAATGTGGACGTGGGCAGCATCAGGGCCAGGCCCATCAGCAGGCTCAGAAACAAAAGCCAGCCGGCGGATTGCAGAAAAAAATGTTTGAGCTTGGACATGACCGTCATCCGAAGGTGATGGGGGCTTCAAGCCGCCCGCCGATTCACGGCGTGCGGCCTGAAGCTCGAGGCTTGCTGCTGCGTTACCAGCAGATCCCTTCGGTACGGCTACCGGCGCTGGTGGCCTTGGACATGAAGCCCACCAGGTCGATCACCTGCTTGCCCTGCGGCGCTTCTTCGGCGAGGGCGCGGAACTTCTCGTCGCGGTTGCCGAGGATGATCACGTCGGAGTTGTCGATCACCGAATCGAAGTCCGAATTGAGCAGGGACGATACGTGCGGGATCTTCGACTCGATGTAGTCCTTGTTTGCGCCGTGGACACGGGCGTACTGGACGTTGCTGTCGTAGATGCTCAGGTCGTAGCCCTTGCCGATCAGCATCTCGGCCAGTTCCACCAGCGGACTTTCGCGCAGGTCGTCGGTGCCGGCCTTGAAGCTCAGGCCGAGCAGGGCGACTTTGCGTTTGTCGTGGCTTTCAACGATGTCGAAGGCGTTCTGCACTTGCGATTCGTTGCTGCGCATCAGCGAGTTGAGCAGCGGCGCTTCGACGTCCAGGGAACCGGCGCGGTAGGTCAGGGCGCGCACATCTTTCGGCAGGCACGAACCGCCGAAGGCGAAGCCCGGGCGCATGTAGTACTGGGACAGGTTGAGGGTCTTGTCCTGGCAGACCACGTCCATCACTTCGCGGCCATCGACGCCCACGGCTTTGGCGATGTTGCCGATCTCGTTGGCGAAGGTCACTTTGGTGGCGTGCCAGACGTTGCAGGTGTACTTGATCATCTCGGCAACGGCGATGTCCTTGCGGATGATCGGTGCGTCGAGTTCTTCGTACAGCGATTGCAGAACGTCACCCGACGCCTTGTCGAACTCGCCGATGACGGTCATCGGTGGCAGGTCGTAGTCGGCGATCGCGGTGGATTCACGCAGGAACTCAGGGTTCACGGCGACACCGAAATCAACGCCGGCTTTCTTGCCGGAGCAGTCTTCGAGGATCGGGATGACAACGTTTGCCACGGTGCCCGGCAATACGGTGCTGCGCACCACGATGGTGTGGCGGGTGGACTTTTCACGCAGGACAAAACCGATCTCGCGGCATACCGCTTCGATGTAGTTCAGTTCCAGGTCGCCGTTCTTTTTGCTCGGCGTACCGACGCAGATCATCGACAGGTCGGTGTCGCGAATCGCTTCGGCGAAGTTGGTCGTGCCGCGCAGACGACCGGTCTGAATACCTTGTGCCAGCAACTCGCCCAGGCCCGGTTCGACAATGGGAGATTTGCCAGCGTTGATCATGTCGATCTTGTCTTTGGCAACATCGACGCCCACTACGTCGTGGCCCCGAGCAGACAGGCAACCGGCACATACTGCGCCAACGTAACCCAAACCAAATATGCTGATGCGCATCGCAATTACCTCTGTATATATCAGGCCTTAGAGGGCCGGAGTTAATGGTGTTCAGCGTTCATTAGTGCACTCGAAAGTGCGGCATACAGGCGCCACAATGCCGTGTGCAGGCATACTTAAGTTCCGAGTGTCTAAATAAGTGCACTCAAGATGTGCGCAACCAGGCCTTGTTGTTATGACGTGCCCTGTTATGCAGCCGATCTTCTTTGGAGAAGACTCTTGTGCAATCGTCTTGCGCGCTCGATGTCAGGATGAAAGTCCCGTAAATCAAGCGGTTGGGTGCTCAGGTGAGCACGTTTATAAGGGCGCGGCCATGGCCTTTGTAGGGGATATTAATGGTGCGTATCTCCTGTCCATCGTCTGCTTTGAGACTAGTTAGTCATCTAGGCAAGTTGCTGTGACAACTTGGTTACATGGCTATCTGCTCCGCGTAAGTTATCTCGTACAAACTCGGCGAGAATCGTTACCGGTGGTATGAGCTATGCATTCGGACGAAGTTCCTGTCCGCTCATCGCGAAATCTGAAATTTCTTGAAATATTGTCAGAGATGGCACCAGTATCAATTTGATAGCAGTTTCGTTTTCGACCTTTAATAACAGGCGAAAAATCACGTTAGATAGTTTTGTGCCACTACGGTGAAAAAATTTAGGTGCCACTACTGAAAAAAATGATCAGTGTCGAGTGAAACTAATCTTAGAAAAGACAGGGATGTTTTTCTGGCGCCAGTAAAATGGCGAAATGTGGCGGGGGTTTTTTGACATCGTGCGAGCTGCACGACTCTTCATATAAAGAGTCGTGCATTAGGCATGCTTTATTCGGGGGCGTGATCGCGTAGAAACACCAGATTATCCGGTTTCGATTGCTCGGCGCTGTAGCGATAACCCTGCACATCGAACTGCTTGAGCAGGGCCGGATCGTTGATTTTTTCCTGGATCACGAAGCGGCTCATCAGGCCCCGGGCTTTCTTGGCGTAGAAGCTGATGATCTTGTACTGGCCGTTTTTCAGGTCCTTGAATTCGGTGTTGATGATCCGCGCATTCAAGGCTGTGCGTTTGACCGCCGAGAAGTATTCGTTGGACGCCAGGTTCAGCAGCACGTCGTCGCCCTGGTCGGCCAGCGCTTCATTCAGCCATTCGCTGATGCGCGTGCCCCAGAAGGCGTACAAGTCCTTGCCACGGGCGTTGGCCAGTTTGGTGCCCATTTCCAGGCGATACGGCTGCATCAGGTCGAGCGGCCGCAGCAGGCCGTAAAGGCCGGAGAGCATGCGCAGGTGCTGTTGCGCGTAATCGAAGTCGGCTTCGCTGAACGACTGGGCATCAAGCCCGGTGTAGACGTCGCCCTTGAAGGCCAGCAGTGCCTGTTTGGCGTTTTCCGGGGTGAACGCCGGTGTCCAGCTGCCGAAACGCGCGGCGTTAAGGCCGCCGATCTTGTCGGACACGTGCATCAGTTCGCTGATCTGCGCCGGGCTCAGCTCGCGCAGTTGCTGGATCAGTTCCTGGGAATGGTCGAGGTATTGCGGCTGGGTGAAGCGCTGGGTCGCCGGCGGTGTTTCGTAATCGAGGGTCTTGGCGGGGGAAATCACCATCAGCATGAAGTCGTCTCCTTTAATCGTGGGGGCGATTCTAGGGGGTTGGGGCGGATGACTCCAGCTATCGCGTCCATAGGTGATCGGCGGTTTACGAGCCGGATCGGCTATAGTGCGGCGCGGGTTTTGTTATGGAGACACCCTTTGCGCATTGTTCTTTTTTTCACCGCGTGGCTGTTGAGCGTCGGTGCCGTTGCGGCGCCGGGCGATATCGCGACGCTGGATCGCAGCACCTGGCCGGAAAAACTCGACAATCCGACCCTGTTTGATGTCGCCTCGCGGGCGGAAATCCTGATGTTCGCCCGAGGCCTGCTCGGCACCGAAGCCCTGGACGAAGCGGCGCTCGCCCAGCGTCTGGGGCTGCGCACGGTCAATCTGGATGCAATCAACAGCCTGCGCGAGCGCCTGTGGCAGCGTCTGCTCGCCAACTACAACTTTGCCCAGCAAAGCTGCGATCAGGATGCCTCGTTCTGCTTCCTCGTCGAAGACCTGCCGACCCTGCGCGAACAGGCCGCCAAATTCGTGGTCAGCGACGAAAGCTATTACACCAAATGGGCCGAGCCGAGCCGGATCTTCCACCTGCAATACCTCGATGAACTGATGCGCAAGGCGGCGCTCTCGCCGCAGACCAGCAGCGAACTCGATCATTTCGGAGACTACGAGCGCAACGGCGACGACATGCACGACCGCCTGTTTCTGCTGAGTTTCGACAGCGCCGCCAACCTGCAACCGGACAACACCGACTGGCTCGCCGAGTACTTGCGCAAGTCGAATCTGAGCGGCACGTTCTTCATGTTGGGCAAGGATGTTCAGGCGCGGCTGGCTGACCGTTCCGTCAGCAGCCTGCAAGCGGCCTTTTCGCAGCAGTGCGTCGGCGTGCAGGGCTGGGAGTTCCGCTCTCACAGCCACTGGCAGGACTGGCAGGATTCGGTGCGGCGCAGTGCCGATCTGGTCAAGAACAAGTTGCCGGAGAACTACGTGCCGCTGTTCCGTCCACCGGAAGGCCAACGTCGCAGCGATGCCCGCAGTTTCTTCAACAGTCAGGGCCTGCAAGTGGCGCTGTGGGACATCGATGCCCAGGATGGCGCCGGCAAGCTCAAGGGCGCTCCGAGCGCGCAGCGGGTGCTGACCCTGATGCTGCTGTGGCGGCACGGGGTGATCAATTTCAACATGAAGCAGGATGCGGTGAAGACTGCGTTGCCGTGGCTGATCGCGCAAACCGCGCAAAGCGGCATCGGCTGGGAAGACTGTCAGGACGCGTTTCGCTGAAAAACGGCAAGAGCCCGGAAACATTGGGCTTGGGGTGAATTTTTTGCAGAATTCGATGCAGGCGGACTTCCGACTCTAACGGGGGCAGGGCGGTCCGCCAAGGGCTTTTCGTCACTTTGCAAAATAAACTTCAAAAAAGCGTCAAAGTGCTTTTTTCTGTCACGGGTTTTGGAGTATTACGAAGTCAGACCGCCGAAACCTGCAACACAGGTGGCGTCTTCCAAGACCCATTTTGTGTGCGGTTCACCTGCTATCCCGACAAAAGCTGTGCAGGTGGATTCGGCAGTCACTTCGAGGCGCAGCACCGCCGAGGTATTGCGTCGAATGGCTCCCACAAAGGTGACCGAGTATGGATGATCACGGACGTAGCCCTTCCTCCAACCAGCCAATCCTTTATGTACTCGATACCAACGTACTGATTCACGATCCAAACGCCCTGCTGAATTTCGAAGAACACCACGTCGCGATCCCGATGACCGTGCTTGAAGAGCTGGACAAGCTCAAGAGCGGGCATCACAGCGTGGCCGCCGAATGCCGTCAGGCTATCCGGCTGATCGACAAGACCCTGGGCGATGCTTCACCCGATGATGTCGAACAGGGCGTGCCGATCCAGCGCGGCAAGGGCGGCCCGAAGGGCTTGCTGTCAATTCTGATGAGCAAGCAGGCCGAATCGAACCTGATTCTGCCCGAGCATCTGAACGACAACAAAATCATCAACCAGCTGATCGACCTGCATACCCGCGACCCGAAAAAACCGGTGGTGCTCGTTACCAAAGACATCAACATGCGCCTCAAGGCGCGCGCCTGCGGGATCGACGCCGAGGACTACAGCACCGACCAGCTTGTCGACGACGTGTCCCTGCTGCCCAACGGCTATCACAACATGACCGGCTCCTTCTGGGACCGCGTGAGCAAGGTCGAAACCCGTCAGGACCACGGCCGCACCTGGCATCAGGTACAGCTGATCGACAACCTGCCTGCCGTGCACATCAACGAGTTCATCATCGATGAGCAGGGCTTCGTCGGCTGGATCAAGGAGATCGAAGAAGACAAGCTGCTGATCCTCGACCTGCACCAGGAACCGCTGTTGCACCAGGAAGCCTGGGGCCTCAAGCCACGGGACATCTACCAGAGCCTGGCGCTGTACGCGCTGCTGGATCCGGATATTCACCTGGTCAACCTGTCCGGCGCCGCCGGCTCGGGTAAAACCATTCTGGCGCTGGCCGCGGCGATCGAGCAGACCATGGTCAGCAAGCGCTATCGCCGCATCATCGCCACCCGCAGCGTGCAGGGCCTGGACCAGGAAATCGGCTTCCTGCCCGGCACCGAGGCGGAAAAAATGGAGCCGTGGCTGGGCGCCATCACCGACAACCTCGAAGCCTTGCACATGGATGACGAAAACACCCATGGCAGCGTCGACTACATCCTCAGCAAAGTGCCGTTGCAGTTCAAATCGCTCAACTACATTCGCGGTCGCAGCTTCCAGCAGAGCCTGATCCTGATCGACGAATGCCAGAACCTCACGCCGCACCAGATGAAAACCATCATCACCCGGGCCGGCGCCGGTTCCAAAGTGGTGTGCCTGGGCAACCTGGCACAGATCGACACCCCTTACCTGTCCGCGACCAGTTCCGGGCTGACTTACCTGACCGAACGCTTCAAGGATTTCCCCAACGGTGTGCACATTACCCTGCAAGGGGTGCCTCGCTCGATCCTGGCCGAATACGCCGAATCGCATCTGTAACCGTCAAACCGAACCGGGCGACTGCAAAGTCGCCCGGTTTTTTATGTGCGCAATTCTGACCCCCAGGTTTACAATCGACGCTCCTGATCAGGAGTAATCCCGTGCTGACTCATCTCGATTCCCAAGGTCGCGCCAACATGGTCGACGTCACCGAAAAAGCCGTGACGTTCCGTGAAGCGACGGCCCAAGCGCTGGTGCGCATGCTGCCCGACACCCTGCAGATGATCGTCAGCGGTGGCCATCCCAAGGGCGACGTGTTCGCCGTGGCGCGCATTGCCGGCATTCAGGCGGCGAAGAAAACCAGTGACCTGATTCCCCTGTGCCATCCGTTGATGCTGACCGGCGTCAAGGTCGAACTCAGTGCCGAAGGCGATGACGCGGTGCGCATCGTGGCTCGCTGCAAATTGTCCGGGCAGACTGGCGTCGAGATGGAAGCGCTGACCGCCGCCAGCGTCGCCGCCCTGACCATCTACGACATGTGCAAGGCCGTGGATCGTGGCATGACCATCGAAAGCGTACGTCTGCTGGAAAAGGTTGGCGGCAAGAGCGGGCATTTCCAGGCGGAGCAGCCATGAACCTGACTGTGAAGTTTTTTGCCCGTTACCGCGAGGCGCTGGGCGTGGATTCGGTGAAGGTCGAAGGTGATTTCGCCACCGTCGATGACGTTCGTGCGTTGCTGGCGCAGCGTGAGGGCGCCGAGGTGCTGAGCGAACAGAACCTGATGTGCGCGCGCAACGAAGACCTCTGCCAGCTCGACGAACCGGTGGTCGATGGCGACGAAGTAGCGTTTTTCCCTACCGTGACCGGAGGCTGAGACATGGGCATTCGGGTGCAGTCCGAGCCGTTCGATCCCGGCGCTGAAGTCAACGCGATGCACGCGGCCAATGTCGGGGTCGGCGCGGTGGTGAGCTTTGTCGGCTACGTGCGCGACTTCAACGACGGCCTGGATGTCGCCGGGATGTTCCTCGAACACTATCCGGGCATGACCGAAAAGGCCCTCGGCAAGATCGCCGTTGAAGCCGAGCAGCGCTGGCCGCTGTTGAAGCTGGAAGTGCTGCACCGCATCGGCGCGCTGGAACCGGGTGAGCCGATCGTGTTCGTCGCCGCCGCCAGCGCCCACCGCCAGGCGGCGTTCGACGCCTGCGCCTTCGTCATGGATTACCTGAAAACCCGCGCACCGTTCTGGAAGAAAGAAAACACCAGCGACGGCCCGCGCTGGGTCGAAGGTCGCGACAGCGATCATGCGGCGGCGGATCGCTGGAAGCAGTAACTCCTCTCCCCAGCCTATCTCCCTCGACTCTCGACCATCGGCTGACGCCGATGGTGTTTGTCCAATTGACGGTTTGTACGTAAAAGTCCAGTATGGATTTACAAGTACAAAAAAGGTCTTTTCCCCGTTTCAGCTTTTTCTTCTGTCTTGCCAAACCAACAACAACCCGCGAGAGAACGAACATGAAGAAATTCCCCCTCATCACCGGTCTGGCGCTGAGCCTGTTGGCGTGCAGCAGCGCGTTCGCCGCCGAGAAAACCCTGCGCATCGGTATCGAAGCGGCGTATCCGCCCTTCGCCTCGAAGACCGACAAGGGTGAAATCGTCGGTTTCGACTACGACATCGGCAATGCCCTGTGCGCGCAGATGCAGGTCAAGTGCGTGTGGGTCGAGGGCGAGTTCGACGGTCTCATTCCTTCCCTGAAAGTGAAGAAAATCGACATGGCGCTGTCGTCCATGACCATCAATGAAGACCGCAAGAAGTCGGTGGACTTCACCCACAAGTACTATTTCACCTCGTCGCGGCTGGTGATGAAGGAAGGCGCGAGCGTCGATGACCAGTACGCCAGCCTCAAGGGCAAGACCGTCGGCGTGCAGCGTGCGACTACCACCGACCGTTACGCCACCGAGGTGTTCGAGCCCAAGGGCATCAACGTCAAGCGCTACGGCAACAACGAAGAAATCTACATGGACCTGGCGGCCGGGCGTCTCGATGCGATTTTCGCCGACACCATCCCGCTGACCGACTTCCTGTCGATGCCGCGCGGCAAGGGTTACGCCTTCGTCGGGCCTGAGCTGAAGGATCCGAAATACGTGGGCGAGGGCGCGGGGATTGCGGTGCGCAAGGGCAACACCGAACTGGTCAGCCAGTTGAACACTGCCATCGACGGCATTCGCGCGAGTGGCGAGTATCAGAAAATTTCCGAGAAGTACTTCAAGTCGGACATCTACGGCGACTGAGTCTGAAGACCGTGCAGCCTTCGCAGGCTGCACGGTTTCAGCCCTTCAATTCCTTCAAGTGCTTGTACACCGTCGCCCGCCCCATGTTCAGTACATTGGCTACATAGTTCGAGGCGCTCTTGCCCTTGAACGCTCCCTCGGCGTGCAGCGCCAGCACCAGTTCGCGTTTGTGATCGCGGGTCAGCAAATTCAGGCTCAGTTGCCGCTCGCGTAGCCAGGCGTGCAGGAAAGTGTTGATGCGCTCCTGCCAGTCATCGCGAAACAGCGAGTCCGGTTGCGGGATCAGTTTGCTCGGCGAGAGGAACAGGTCCAGCGCA
Organism: Pseudomonas sp. GW456-12-10-14-LB2; assembly: GCF_002884345.1. Classification (NCBI taxonomy): domain Bacteria; kingdom Pseudomonadati; phylum Pseudomonadota; class Gammaproteobacteria; order Pseudomonadales; family Pseudomonadaceae; genus Pseudomonas; species Pseudomonas sp. GW456-12-10-14-LB2. Next base: position 20,011 of record NZ_POHV01000008.1, on the reverse strand, counting down.
GCCTTGGCATTTTCGAACAGCGAAATATTCAGATTGATGCACAGCACCGCCAGCGGATGACCTTCGCTGTCGCGCAGCACGGTGCTCAGGCTGCGAATCTTCTGGCCGTCCCAGTTGAGCTTTTCGTACGGACCGATGTTCCGTTCGCTGACGTCGTCGCTGAGCATGTCTTCCAGCGACGATTCATCGCCGATCACCCGTTTCGACAGGTTGTTGGCGATGTAGTCGACCTTCTGCGTGCGCAGGTCGTGCAGCACCACTTCGGCGTGGGGAAAGAACAGCGTGGCAATGGCGTCGGCGATGGCGTGGTAGTTGTCCAGCGCGGCGTCATGCAGCTCGGGCGTGTGTTCGGGGGCGGTCATAACTGTGGAGCTCCAGGCAACGTCAACGCCCCCGTGATCCGGGGGCGTTGCGAGTGTGCCGCAATCCGTCGGGCGCGTCATCCGGGCGGACGGTCAGGCCAGGCGGGCAGGGGCGAGCATGGCGGCGGTCAGGCCGAATTGCTTGAGATGGTCGGGCAACGATTCGTCACGTACCAGTGCCGCGCTGGCCATGCCCATCGCCGGCGAAGTCTGGATGCCGTAGCCACCCTGGGCCGCGACCCAGAACAGCCCCGGCACCTGAGGATCGAAGCCGGACAGCAAATCGCCATCGGTGACGAAACTGCGCAGGCCGGCCCAGGTGCGGGTCGGGCGGCGGATGGTCAGGGTCGTCGCTTCCTCGATCTGGTAAATGCCCATGGCGATGTCCAGTTCTTCCGGCTGCACGTCGTGGGGCTCCACCGGGTCGGCGTTGGCCGGGGAGCCGAGGAACATCCCGGCGTCGGGCTTCATGTAGAAGGATTCGTCGAGGCTGACCAGCATCGGCCAGTGATGAATGTCCACGCCTTCCGGGCCGGCGAAGATGAACGCCGCGCGGCGTTTCGGTTGCAGGCCCAGCGGCTTGGCGCCGGCGAGGGCACCGATCTTGTCGGCCCAGGCGCCTGCTGCGTTGATCACGATGGGCGCGCTGAAGGTCTGGCCGTTGGTCTGCACATGCCAGATGCCGTCGGCGTCCCGGCTCAGTCCGAGCACTTCGCAATCGGTCTGCACCTGGCCGTTGTTGCGACGGATGCCGCGCAGATAACCCTGATGCAGGGCGTCGGTGTCGATGTCGCTGGCGGTCGGGTCGTAGATCGCGCCATGGACTTTTTCCCGGCGCAGGATCGGCAGCCGCGCGCAGGCTTCATCCGCGCTGAGCAACTGCATCTCCGGCACCGTGGCTTTGGCGCTGAGGTATTGATTGTTCAGCTCGGCGACGTCACCGGTGAAGTCCACGGTCATTTCCCCGCGCGGGGTCAGCAGCGGGTGCTCGCAGAAGCCGCTGGGCGGATGGTCGAAGAATTCGCGGCTGGCCAGGGTCAGCGCCCGGACCTGCGCAGTGCCATAAGCGGCGGTGAAGAGCGCAGCCGAACGCCCGGTGGAGTGATAGGCCGGGTGCGACTCGCGCTCCAGCACCACGACCTTGCCGTGCTGCGACAGCCAGAAACCGGTGGACGCGCCGGCAATCCCGCCGCCGATGATGATGAAATCTGCATGACTCATGAAAATCTCCGGTGTCAGCGCTGCAATTGATAGACGGCGTTGGCCAGGGCGATGTCTTCGAGGCCCAGACCGATGGAGCGGAAAAACACGTGACGGTTGTAATCGGGACGCTGCACTTTTTCGCTGAGCAGATCCGCCAGGTCACCGAGGATCGCGTTGTTGTCCCAGCCATGTTGTTCGCGGGCGATCAGCATCTCGCCGGCCGAGCCCGGGGTGGTCAGACGATAGTCGCAGAACACCTGCATGTCGTTGAGGCTTTGCGGCGGCACTTCGTGGGCGCGCGGTGCGTTGGTGCTGATCGAGGTGATCAGCGCCGGTTTGCTCAAGGTTGCCGGGTCGATCACGGGGCCTGCGGACGAGGTGCAGAGCATGATCACGTCGGCTTCGGCGATGGCGGTTTCGCGGCTGTCGGCGATGTTCACCCGTGGATCGAGGGCTTGCAGTTGGCGGGCGGTGGCCGGGTCTTCGCTCAAGGTCGGCGAGTACACACTGATGCTCTGCCAGTCGCGCAACGCTTTGACGTAATGCAGGTGCGCCTGGGCGACCTTGCCACTACCAATGATTGCCAGGCGCGCGGCCTTTAACGGGGCGAGGGCATCGACCGCCACGGCGGTGGTCGCAGCTGTGCGGGCAGTCGTCAGTTCGCCGGCATCGCAGAGCAGCAGCGGTTGACCGGTCTGCATCGACATTAGCAGTGTCCACGCGGTCACCAGCGGGCCTTGTTCGCGAACGATGTAAGGCGAAGTCTTGACCCCGTACACGCCGTCTTCCGCCAGCACGCCCAGATAGTTGATGAAGTCCCCGGCACCCTGAGGGAATTCCACCAGTTGCTGCGCCGGTTGCACCGCATGCCCGGCCGCCAGATCGCGGAACAGCTTGCGCAGGATCTGCGGCACATCGATCCGGGCCAACAGCTCGCGGGCCTGGGTTTGGTCGATCACGTAAGGCGTACTGGACATGTCAGACTCCGGAGACTGTTTCTAAACTAATTTGTCCATTATGGACTTTTAGTTTTGTTGAACAATATCCGGGTGAAAAAAAAGCGCAGTCCGTTGCCGGCTGCGCTTCTCTTTATGGCGTCGCTTACTGTGGACGCTTGCGCTCAACCGCCCGCAACAGATGGGTCGGCGGCGTTTCACAGCTGATCTTGCGACCGAGTTTTTCTTCGATGGACGGCAACTGATAGGAGTCGTCTTCACCGGCAAAGCTGATCGACACACCGTCGGCGCCAGCACGACCGGTACGACCGATGCGGTGCACGTAGTCGTCCGGGACTTCCGGCAGGGTGAAGTTGATCACGTGGCTGATGCCGTCGATGTGGATACCGCGACCGGCCACGTCGGTGGCGACCAGTACCCGGATCTTGCCTTCGCGGAAGCCTTCGAGCGTCTTGATCCGCTTGTGCTGCGGCACGTCGCCGGACAGCTGCGCGGCGTTGATGCCGTCACGCACCAGGCGTTCCTCGATACGGCGCACTTCGTCCTTGCGGTTGGCGAACACGATCACCCGCTCCCAACCGTTGTCGTTGACCAGGTTGAAGAGCAGTTTGTATTTGTCGGCACCGGCCACCGCGTAGATGTGCTGTTCGACGTTTTCGTTGGCCACGTTGGTGACCTCGATTTCGACAATCGCAGGATCGGTGGTCCACTGCTTGGCGAGGTTCATCACGTCATCGGTGAAGGTCGCGGAGAACAGCAGGGTCTGACGTTCGCTTTTCGGCGGGGTCTGGCGAATGATCTGACGAACCTGCGGGATGAAGCCCATGTCGAGCATGCGGTCGGCTTCGTCGAGCACCATCACTTCGACCATGTCCAGATGTACGTCACCGCGCTGGTTGAAGTCGAGCAGGCGGCCCGGGGTCGCGACGAGGATGTCGCAATGGCGCGCTTCGAGGTGCTTGAGCTGCTTGTCGAAATCCATGCCGCCGACGAACGTCATGACGTTGAGGCCGGTGTACTTGGTCAGGTCGGCGGCGTCCTTGGCGATCTGCACCACCAGCTCGCGGGTCGGCGCGATGATCAGCGCCCGTGGCTCGCCCATGTAGCGCTCTTTCGGCGGCGGGGTCTGCAACAGCTGGGTGATGATCGAGATCAGGAACGCGGCGGTCTTGCCGGTGCCGGTCTGGGCGCGGCCGATGGCGTCTTTGCCGGCGAGGGTGTAACCCAGCACCTGAGCCTGGATCGGCGTGCAATACGGGAAACCCAGGTCGTGGATGGCGTGCATCAGTTCCGGGGCGAGCTTGAAATCGTGGAAGCGGGTCTTGCCTTCCTGTGGCTCGACGACGAAGTCTTCGAGTTTCCAGGGAATCACCGGCGCCTTGGGCTTGGGTTCGCGACGTGGTCTGGCCGGTTTTGGTGCTTCGCTGCGGGCCGGCTCGGTGGCGGGCGCGGCAGCTGGAGCGGGTTTCGGTTCGCGTTTGGGCGTCGTGGCGGGCGTCTGGCGGTCGGCCTGGCTGGCATCGCTGCGATGACCGGGGGCGTGCGACGGCGCAGTGGGGACTGGCGCGAGCTGCTCAGCCTCGCTTTTACCGAACATTTTCTTGAGTGCTTTGAGCACGGTCATCTCATCAATTGGTTAAGGAATGTACGCCGGCCAGTGTAATGCAAGAAACGGGCGCGGCGTAGTGGGATGATCAAAGGGCGACCCCTGTCGCAATTGTCAGCGCAGGCGTTCGCTCAACCATGTGCCGATGTCGCGAATTTCTTCGGGTAACACTTCGTGCTCCATTGGGTATTCCTGCCATGTCACGGTGACACCATGGGCCTTGAGATACTCATAAGCCGTGCGTCCCATCGAGTTCTGCACCACGTTGTCGAACTGGCCGTGCAGCGACAGCACCGGAATCCGCTGCTGGCTGGCGGACAACTCCAGTTCATCGCTGAACGTCGGCGCGTATGTCGATAATGCCAGCACCCCGCCCAACGGCCCCTGCCATTTCAGAAACGCGGTGTGATAGACCACGGCGCCACCCTGGGAGAACCCGGCGAGGAAAATCCGCGAGGCGTCTATTCCGCTGCTTCGCTGTTCTTCGATCAATTCGATGATGCGGTCGGCGGACGCTTCCAGCTCATCGCGGTCGATTGCCCGGGCCGGGCTCATGGCTTTGATGTCGTACCAGCTCGGCATGGCATATCCGCCATTTATTGTCACCGGACGGGTCGGCGCCTGGGGCAGGACGAAACGCGTGCTCAGCAGGCTTTCCTGAAGCGCTTCGGCCACCGGCAGAAAGTCGTAGCGGTCGGCGCCGAGGCCGTGCAGCCAGATCACGCAGGCGTCTGCGGGCTTAACGGGCTGAAGAATCAAGGGCTCGGTCATGGCTGCTCCAATTGTGTGCGGGCGCTCTCATTGAGTGCGTGATTTGCGTGCGCGCCCGGTTGATCCGTTAAGAAGATGTCGCAAGGCTGCAAGTTTTGCTATTGACCTGTCACTCAATCGCTTCAGCAGCCGGTGTGGTACGGGCTTTGCTATGAGGTAGTCGTGCAATCGATCTCGCGCCTGGCGGTAACACTATCAGTGAACGCCTGGCGACGGGATAGCAAAGAATCCGGTGATGGATGTTCGCCAATGGCCGCAACGGGCTTAGCGAACGTGAAAGGGCTACCGCCCGTTCGGCCGACTGGTGAGAAGTGAGTTGTCCATGATGTGGATTTTCTCCTACTAGACTCATAGCGAAGGTCCTGCGTCGGTTGACCCCAAAAAAAGCCAACACGGGTCAACAACGCCTCAAAAGGGTGCGACTGGACTCAAGCTCCGACACAACAAGAGCAAAACTGGAGGTTTGAATGAAGATGTTGAAATCCACTCTGGCGATCGTGACTGCTGCTGCAGTACTGGGTGTCAGCGGGTTCGCTCAGGCGGGTGCAACCCTGGATGCAGTGAAGAAGAAAGGATTCGTGCAGTGCGGCGTCAGTGATGGCTTGCCAGGCTTCTCGGTTCCGGATTCCACCGGCAAGATCGTGGGTATCGATGCTGACGTCTGCCGCGCTGTGGCGGCTGCCGTGTTCGGCGACGCGACCAAGGTCAAGTTCAGTCAGTTGAACGCCAAGGAGCGTTTCACCGCGCTGCAGTCGGGCGAGATCGACATCCTGTCGCGCAACACCACCATGACCAGCTCCCGTGACGCGGGCATGGGGCTGAAATTCCCGGGCTTCATTACCTACTATGACGGCATCGGCTTCCTGGTAAACAACAAGCTGGGCGTGAAAAGTGCCAAAGAGCTGGACGGTGCAACCATCTGCATCCAGGCCGGTACCACCACCGAGCTGAACGTTTCCGACTACTTCCGCGGCAACGGTCTGAAATACACCCCGATCACTTTCGACACCTCCGATGAAAGCGCCAAGTCGCTGGAATCCGGTCGTTGCGACGTGCTGACCTCCGACAAGTCCCAGCTGTTCGCCCAGCGCAGCAAGCTGGCTTCGCCGAAGGACTACGTGGTTCTGCCGGAAACCATTTCCAAGGAACCACTGGGCCCGGTCGTGCGTAACGGCGACGACGAGTGGCTGGCCATCGTGCGTTGGGTTGGCTACGCGCTGCTGAACACCGAAGAAGCGGGCATCTCTTCGAAGAACGTCGAAGCGGAAGCCAAAGCCACCAAGAACCCGGATGTCGCTCGTATGCTCGGCGCAGACGGCGAATACGGCAAAGACCTGAAACTGCCGAAGGACTGGGTCGTACAGATCGTCAAGCAAGTCGGCAACTACGGCGAAATCTTCGAGAAAAACCTCGGCAAGAGCACTCCGCTGGAAATCGACCGCGGCCTGAACGCGCTGTGGAACAACGGCGGCATTCAATACGCACCACCAGTGCGCTGATGGTTCTGTCACCCGGCAGGCCAACTGCCGGGTGACGTTCTGTTCCATTATTTCCGGGGCACTTCATGCAAAATTCAATCGGCGCACCAAAGCAGAGGCTCAGCCTCAGCGATCCACGAGTGCGTGCGTGGGTATTTCAGATCATCACCATCGTGGCGGTGGTCTCCCTGGGCTGGTATCTGTTCGATAACACCCAGACCAACCTGCAACACCGGGGTATCACTTCGGGGTTCGACTTTCTGGAGCGCAGTGCCGGGTTCGGCATCGCTCAACACCTGATCTCCTACACCGAAGCGGACAGTTATGCCCGGGTGTTTGTCATCGGCCTGCTCAACACGCTGCTGGTGACTTTCATTGGTGTGATCCTGGCCACGATCCTCGGCTTCATCGTCGGCGTCGCGCGCCTGTCGAAGAACTGGATCATTTCCAAACTGGCAACGGTGTACGTGGAGGTTTTCCGTAACATCCCGCCACTGCTGCAGATCCTGTTCTGGTACTTCGCGGTGTTCCTGACCATGCCGGGGCCGCGCAACAGCCACAACTTCGGCGATACCTTCTTCGTCAGCAGCCGTGGCCTGAACATGCCGGCCGCGCAAATGGCCGACGGCTTCTGGGCGTTCGTGGTCAGCATCGTGGTGGCCATCGTCGCCATCGTGCTGATGAGCCGCTGGGCCAACAAGCGCTTTGAAGCCACCGGCGAGCCGTTCCACAAGTTCTGGGCCGGCCTGGCGCTGTTCCTGGTGATCCCGGCGCTGTGCGCGCTGATCTTCGGTGCCCCCGTGCACTGGGAAATGCCGAAGCTGCAAGGCTTCAACTTCGTCGGTGGCTGGGTGCTGATTCCGGAACTGCTGGCCTTGACCCTGGCGTTGACGGTGTACACCGCAGCGTTCATCGCCGAGATCGTGCGTTCGGGCATCAAGTCGGTCAGCCATGGCCAGACCGAGGCGGCGCATTCGCTCGGCCTGCGCAACGGCCCGACCCTGCGCAAGGTGATCATTCCGCAAGCGCTGCGGGTCATCATCCCGCCGCTGACCAGCCAATACCTGAACCTGGCGAAGAACTCCTCGCTGGCGGCCGGTATCGGTTATCCGGAAATGGTTTCGCTGTTCGCCGGCACCGTGCTGAACCAGACCGGTCAGGCGATCGAAGTCATTGCCATCACCATGAGCGTGTACCTGGCGATCAGTATCAGCATTTCCCTGCTGATGAACTGGTACAACAAGCGCATCGCGCTGATCGAGCGGTAAGGAATAGCGCATGAGTACTCATACTTTCAAACCCGACATGCCACCGCCGGCCAAGGTCTTCGGCCCGATGGCGTGGATCCGCGCGAACATGTTCTCCAGCTGGCTCAACACCCTGCTGACCCTGTTCGCGTTCTACCTGATCTACCTGGTGATTCCGCCGATCCTCAGCTGGGCGATCATCGATGCCAACTGGGTCGGCACCACCCGCGCCGACTGCACCAAGGACGGCGCCTGCTGGGTCTTCATCCAGCAGCGTTTCGGCCAGTTCATGTACGGCTACTACCCGCCGGAACTGCGCTGGCGCGTGGACCTGACCGTGTGGCTGGCGGTCATCGGCGTGGCACCACTGTTCATCAAGCGCGTGGCGCACAAGGCGGTATACGGCCTGAGCTTCCTGGTGGTCTACCCGATCGTTGCCTGGTGTCTGCTGCATGGCGGCGTCTTCGGCCTCGACACCGTGGCGACCAGCCAGTGGGGCGGTCTGATGCTGACCCTGGTGATCGCGACTGTCGGCATCGCCGGTGCGTTGCCGCTGGGGATTGTCCTGGCGCTGGGCCGGCGCTCGAACATGCCGGCGATCCGAGTGGTCTGCGTGACCTTCATCGAGTTCTGGCGCGGCGTGCCGTTGATCACGGTGCTGTTCATGTCCTCGGTGATGCTGCCGCTGTTCCTGCCCGAAGGCATGAACTTCGACAAGCTGCTGCGGGCGCTGATCGGCGTGATCCTGTTCCAGTCGGCGTACGTCGCCGAGGTGGTGCGCGGCGGTCTGCAAGCGATCCCCAAAGGTCAGTACGAAGCCGCGGCCGCGATGGGCCTCGGTTACTGGCGCGCCATGGGCCTGGTGATTCTGCCGCAAGCCCTGAAGCTGGTGATTCCCGGCATCGTCAACACCTTCATCGCGCTGTTCAAGGACACCAGCCTGGTGATCATCATCGGCCTCTTTGACCTGCTCAACAGCGTCAAGCAAGCCGCTGCCGATCCGAAATGGCTGGGCATGGCCACCGAAGGCTACGTGTTCGCCGCCCTGGTGTTCTGGATTTTCTGTTTTGGCATGTCGCGCTATTCCATGCACCTGGAACGCAAGCTCGACACTGGCCACAAGCGTTAGGAGTTTTTTCGATGAGCGAAGCAATCAAAAAGCCAGTGGGCCCTGAAGGCATCATTCAGATGCAGGGCGTGAACAAGTGGTACGGCCAGTTCCACGTGCTGAAAGACATCAACCTCAACGTGCGTCAGGGCGAGCGTATCGTGCTGTGCGGCCCGTCGGGTTCCGGCAAGTCCACCACCATCCGCTGCCTCAACCGTCTGGAAGAGCACCAGCAGGGCCGCATCGTGGTCGATGGCGTGGAACTGACCAACGACCTCAAGCAGATCGAAGCGATTCGCCGTGAAGTCGGCATGGTATTTCAGCACTTCAACCTGTTTCCGCACCTGACCATCCTGCAGAACTGCACCCTGGCGCCGATGTGGGTGCGCAAGATGCCCAAGCGCAAGGCCGAGGAAATCGCCATGCATTACCTGGAACGCGTACGCATTCCGGAACAGGCGCACAAGTACCCGGGGCAACTGTCCGGCGGTCAGCAACAGCGTGTGGCGATCGCCCGCGCGCTGTGCATGAAACCGAAAATCATGCTGTTCGACGAACCGACCTCGGCACTCGACCCGGAGATGGTGAAAGAGGTACTCGACACCATGATCGGCCTGGCCGAAGACGGCATGACCATGCTCTGCGTGACCCACGAAATGGGCTTCGCCCGCACCGTGGCCAACCGCGTGATCTTCATGGACAAGGGCGAAATCGTTGAACAGGCGGCACCGAACGACTTCTTCGACAATCCACAGAATGATCGGACGAAGCTGTTCCTGAGTCAGATCCTGCATTGATCCTGATCGGGCGTTGAAATAAACCCGGACTGAGTTCCGGGTTTATTTTTGCCCGGATTTTGTCGGTTGCCCCGGCTGAACAATCTGACTACCCTGTCAGCAAATTCATCCCATGATTGGATGACAGGGCGAATTTCATGTCAGAAAACTCATTATTGATAAAACGATCCCTAGTCGATCAGGCCCTGGATCAATTGCGACAACGCATCACCGATGGCACGTGGCAGGTCGGTCAGCGTTTGCCGACCGAGCCCGAGCTGTGCGCCGAGCTCGGCATCAGCCGCAACACCGTGCGCGAGGCGATGCGGGTGTTGGCGTTTTCCGGGTTGATCGAGATCCGTCAAGGTGACGGCAGTTACCTGCGGGCGGTGGTCGATCCGATGGACACGCTCAAAGCGCTGTCCAAATGCTCGCTGGACCAGGCCCGGGAAACCCGGCACATCCTTGAAGTCGAGGCCATCGGCCTGGCGGCCTTGCGCCGGACCGATGAAGACCTCGTCGCGTTGCGCGAGGCGCTGGGTGTCGCCGGCAGCCACTACCACGGCGACCTCGACAGTTACATCCGCTGCGATCTGGTCTTCCACCGCCGTCTGGTGGATGCCGCGCACAACCCGACCCTCAGCGAGCTGTATCGCTATTTTTCCAGCATCGTTGGCGCGCAATTGCGCCAGACCCTGAACATCGTCCCCCGTCGACAGGAAGTCTTCGATTTGCACGTCGCCTTGCTGGAGGCCGTCGAGCAACGCGACCCGGAGCGAGCAAAAGCCCTGTCGAGGCAACTGATCAATGAACCTTGAAACCGAGAAAACCATGTCCCGCCCAGAAGTCTCCACAGCACCCGTTCGCAAGGCCGAGCTCGAAGAGTTGTTGATCGATGCCGAAGCCGATGACGAACAGGTGCAGCAAAGCCATCCGCCGGTACGGCGCCCGTGGCTGTTGCTGCTGGGGCTGATTCTGGTGGCGTTGAACCTTCGTCCGGCGCTGTCGAGCATGGCGCCGTTGCTCAGTGAGGTGTCGAAAAGCCTCGGTTTGTCCGCCGCTCAAGCGGGTTTATTGACGACGTTGCCGGTGCTTTGCCTCGGTCTGTTCGCTCCGCTGGCCCCGATACTTGCGCGGCGTTTCGGTGCCGAGCGGGTGGTCTTGGGAATTCTTCTGACACTGGCCGGCGGCATCATCCTGCGCAGCAATTTCGGTGAAATCGGTCTGTTCGCCGGCAGCGTGCTGGGCGGCGCGAGCATCGGCATCATCGGCGTGTTGCTGCCGGGCATCGTCAAGCGTGACTTCGCCAAGCATGCCGGCACCATGACCGGTGTCTACACCATGGCTCTGTGTCTGGGCGCGGCGATGGCGGCGGGCTCCAGCGTGCCGCTGAGCGAGCACTTCGACCACAGCTGGGCCATGGGCCTGGGTTTCTGGGTGATTCCGGCGCTGGTGGCGGCAGTGTTCTGGCTGCCGCAAATCGGCCAGAAGCACGGCGCGCACAATGTCGCGTATCGAGTGCGTGGTCTGTTGCGTGATCCGCTGGCCTGGCAGGTGACCTTGTACATGGGCCTGCAATCGTCGCTGGCCTACATCGTGTTCGGCTGGTTGCCGTCGATCCTTATCGGTCGCGGGCTGACGCCGACCCAGGCCGGCCTGGTGCTGTCCGGTTCGGTGATCATCCAGCTCGCCAGCTCCCTGGCGGCCCCGTGGCTGGCCACGCGCGGCAAGGATCAGCGGCTGGCGATCGTGGTGGTGATGGCGCTGACCCTAGGCGGCCTTTTCGGTTGCCTCTACGCGCCGATCGAAGGCCTGTGGGGCTGGGCGATCCTGCTGGGCCTGGGGCAGGGCGGTACGTTCAGCCTGGCGCTGACCCTGATCGTGCTGCGCTCGCGGGATTCTCACGTGGCGGCGAACCTGTCGAGCATGTCCCAGGGCTTCGGCTACACCCTCGCGTCCATGGGGCCGTTCGCGGTCGGCGTGGTGCACGACTGGACCGGCGGCTGGAACGCCGTCGGCTGGATCTTCGGCATCATCGGTGCGGGAGCGATCCTCGCCGGCCTCGGTGCCGGACGTGCGCTGTACGTGCAGGTGGTCAGCGAAAAGGTCTGATGCGCACACACTGTCGGTATTCGAAATGCGAATGCCGATAGTGTTTCAGGCGTTTGCGGATTATCGTGCTGGCAATCTGTACATTTCCTGGAGATTGCCCATGAGTGAAGAAGCCCACAGCGCCCTGATCACCCGTTTCTACCAGGCTTTCCAGCGCCTCGATGCCGAGGCCATGGCCGCCTGCTACACCGAAGACGTGGTGTTCAGCGATCCGGCCTTCGGCGAGCTGCGCGGCCGCGATGCCGGCGACATGTGGCGCATGCTCACCACCCGGGCCAAGGACTTCTCCCTGACCTTCGACAACGTCCGCGCCGACGAGCGCAGCGGCGGCGCCCACTGGGTGGCGACCTACCTGTTCAGCCAGACCGGCAACATCGTGATCAACGACATTCAGGCACGCTTCGTCTTCCGTGACGGCAAGATCTGCGAACACCATGACCACTTCGATTTGTGGCGCTGGTCGCGTCAGGCACTGGGCTTCAAGGGCCTGCTGCTGGGCTGGACGCCGCTGGTACGCAACGCCGTCCGCGCCCAGGCGCTGAAAGGGTTGAAGGCATTTCAGGCGAGTCGCTGATAAGATCGCGGCCTGTTTTCCTTACGCCTGAATTGCCCTGTGACCAGCCTCAGCGAAAATCCCCTCGATGCCGATGTTCCAGTGAGCAAGCCCTGGTTCGTCTACCTCGTACGCGCCGCCAACGGTTCGCTGTACTGCGGGATCAGCGATGATCCCGTGCGCCGTTTCGCCAAGCACCAGAGCGGCAAGGGCGCACGGTTCTTTCTCTCAAGCCCGGCGATGGCGCTGGTCTACACCGAGCGTTGTCGCGACAAGGGTGATGCGTTGCGCCAGGAGCGGTTGATCAAGAAGCTCAGGAAGAGTGCGAAGGAGTGTCTGGTGGCGTCTTATCGGCCGGACTGAATAAGCCCTCGAACTTTGTAGATATCCCTTCCGTAGATTCGGCACGTTGTATAAACGACAGGCAAGAAAAAAACCGCCCTTGTAGGCGGTTTTTTCTGTAAACCTCGGTTTGCGGCCGGGGGTTATTGCATCTCACTGGATACACTGGCGCAGCTGAAGACTATTCGCCTTTGCGCCCATTATCAACCTGACTGATCAGTTCCCATCAGCCGGATCCGTAGGCTGCGAACGAATTGCGCGCTAAGCTGCTGGCTCACTTTCTGTGCGGCGGAGCCGAGCATGTCCGAGTTGATTCTGCATCATTACCCGACCTCTCCATTCGCCGAAAAGGCCCGGCTGCTGTTGGGTTTCAAGGGCTTGTCCTGGCGCTCGGTGCACATCTCGCCGGTGATGCCGAAACCGGACCTGACCGCCCTGACAGGTGGCTACCGCAAGACTCCGGTGCTTCAGATCGGCGCCGACATCTATTGCGACACCGCGCTGATCGCCCGCCGCCTCGAGCAGGAGAAGGCTCAGCCTTCGTTCTTCCCGGAAGGTCAGGAAATGATTGCCGCCAGTTTTGCCGCCTGGGCCGATTCGGTGGTGTTCCAGCACGCGGTGAGCCTGGTGTTCCAGCCGGAATCGGTGGCAGTGCGTTTCGGCAAATTGCCGCCGGAAGCGATCAAGGCGTTCCTTGCCGATCGGGCCGGACTGTTCAGTGGTGGCAGCGCAACCAAGCTTTCAGCGGAGCAGGCCAAGCACAATTGGCCGACACTCATGGCGCGTCTGGAGCAACAGTTGCAGCGCGAAGACGGTGACTTCCTGTTCGGCGAGCCGTCGATTGCCGACTTCGCCATGGCCCATCCGCTGTGGTTCCTCAAGGCCACGCACGTGACGGCGCCCTTGGTGGATGCTTATCCGGCGGTCTCGGCTTGGCTGGGGCGTGTGCTCGGTTTTGGCCATGGCGCGGCCAGCGAGATGAGCTCGGAGGAGGCACTGGAGATCGCGCGCAGCTCGACGCCGGCGGCGTTGCCGGGCGAAGAGTTCACTGATCCGAACGGGTTCGTGGCAGGTCAGCAGGTGCTGGTCGCAGCGACAGACTACGGTGTAGATCCGGTGGCCGGTGAGCTGGTGTTTGCCGGTCGCGAGGAGCTAATCCTGCGCCGTGAAGACGAGCGAGGCGGGTTGGTGCATGTGCACTTCCCGCGTTTCGGTTTCCGGATCGAGAAACGCTGAAACAACTGAGGGAGCCGATTGGCTCCCTCGTTCATTTCAGTGCAGCGAGAATCTCGTCCGGATCAAACCCGCGAATCAACGTGCCATTGACGTCGATCAGCGGAATCCCGCGTCCGCCCAGCGCTTCGTACGCCTTGCGTGCCTCGGCATCCTTCTCGATATCGAATTCCTTGAACGGAATGCCTTTCTGATCGAGAAAGCGCTTGGTCTGCTTGCAGTAGCCGCACCAGTTCGTGGCGTACAGCACGACATGGGCGTTGGCGCGGACTTGCTCGGACGCCATCTGCGACGGGTTGAAGACCCGCTCGATCTTGCCCCAGTTCTGATAGACCACGACCACCAGCAGAACCAGCAGAACCTTTTTCAGCATATTGCCGAGCATCAGTTGCGACGCTTCAACTGATCGGTGAGCGAGGTCGGCAGGCCTTTGATGACCAGCGTCCCGGCCTCTTCGTCGTATTCGATCTTCGAGCCCAGCAGGTGGGCTTCGAAGCTGATCGACAGGCCTTCGGCGCGACCGGTGAAGCGGCGGAACTGGTTGAGCGTGCGTTTATCCGCCGGAATCTCCGGCGACAGGCCGTAATCCTTGTTGCGGATGTGATCGTAGAAGGCTTTCGGGCGCTCTTCGTCGATCAGCTCCGAGAGTTCTTCCAGGCCCATGGGTTCGCCAAGCTTGGCCTGGCTGCTGGCGTAGTCGACCAGGGTCTTGGTCTTCTCGCGGGCGGAATCTTCCGGCAGGTCTTCGCTCTCGACGAAGTCGCTGAAGGCCTTGAGCAGGGTGCGGGTTTCGCCCGGGCCATCGACGCCTTCCTGGCAGCCGATGAAGTCGCGGAAGTACTCCGAAACCTTCTTGCCGTTCTTGCCCTTGATGAACGAGATGTACTGCTTGGACTGCTTGTTGTTCTGCCACTCTGAAACGTTGATCCGCGCCGCCAGGTGCAGTTGACCGAGGTCGAGGTGGCGCGACGGGGTCACGTCCAGTTGATCGGTCACCGCCACGCCTTCGCTGTGGTGCAGCAGGGCGATGGCCAGGTAATCGGTCATGCCTTGCTGATAGTGGGCGAACAACACATGGCCGCCGACCGACAGGTTCGACTCTTCCATCAGCTTTTGCAGGTGTTCGACCGCGACTTTGCTGAACGCGGTGAAGTCCTTGCCGCCTTCCATGTACTCCTTCAGCCAGCCGCTGAACGGGAACGCACCGGACTCCGGATGGAACAGGCCCCAGGCTTTGCCCTGTTTGGCGTTATAGCTCTCGTTGAGATCGGCGAGCATGTTCTCGATGGCTGCGGACTCAGCCAGTTCGGAGTCACGGGCGTGCAGGACTGCGGGTGTGCCGTCGGGTTTTTTGTCGATCAAATGGACGATGCAATGACGGATCGGCATAGGCTTCTCGGCTGGTGGAAGGGAGGAGGGCGGGCTCCCCCGAAAAAGCGCTCAGTGTACCGCAACCACTGGATTTGGCGCGGGGTGAAGGGCAAATCCGGGTCACCCGACGGCCCTTATGCATTTATTTACCGATTTAGCGCAATAAACCTGACCATTTGGCTAGCTAGAGGCGGATATTTCCTTGTCTCTGTGCTAGTTTTGCCCGGTCTTGTGCGAAGTCACCGCGACAAGCATGCATTCAGCTTTTGTCAGGTCGAACCAAACCTTGATTTCGGCATCTATAACCCCGACTCGTCGTGGTTATCGCCGAGGGTGCCAGATCCAGAAGATCGGGCTCGATGGCTGACACTGCACTCTGCAATCCATATGAATTTGATAGGGAAGGAACACTACATGGCTCTTACTAAAGACCAACTGATCGCCGACATCGCTGAAGCTATCGACGCGCCGAAAACCACCGCGCGTAACGCTCTGGACCAACTGGGCCAAATCGTTGCCGATCAGCTGGAAAACGGCGGCGAAATCACCTTGCCAGGTATCGGCAAGCTGAAAGTGACCGAGCGTCCTGCCCGCACTGGCCGTAACCCATCGACTGGCGCTGCCATCGAAATCCCTGCCAAGAAAGTGATCAAGCTGGTTGTGGCCAAAGGCCTGACCGACGCTGTGAACAAGTAAGACGCAGCGATAAAAAAACCGTGCACCGGAGCGATCCGGGCACGGTTTTTTTGTGCCTGCCGATTGTGTTTCAGCAGTGGCGGCGGCTGCTTTGCGCTCAAGCGCCGCCCCGGTTGAAACGTCTTACTTGCGAACCCAGCGTTCGCGCCGCCAGATCTGCTGTTCGGACTTGGTCTGGAAGGTCCAGGCGACGAAGCGACTCTGTTTCTGCCCCTGGGACATTTCCACCACCTGGCTTTCCAGCGCGCCGGCCTTTTTCAGTGCGGTTTCGATGGCAGGCAGGTTCGAAGCTTTCGAGACCAGGGTGCTGAACCACAACACCTTGTGCGCAAAATTCGCACTTTCGGCGATCAGTTGCGTCACGAAACGCGCTTCGCCGCCCTCACACCACAGCTCGGCCGACTGACCGCCGAAGTTCAGCACCGGCAGTTTGCGTTTCGGATCGGCCTTGCCCAGGGCTCGCCATTTACGCTCGCTGCCCTTGGTGGCTTCTTCCATCGACGCGTGGAACGGCGGGTTGCACATGGTCAGGTCAAAGCGCTCGCCGGGCTCCAGCAGGCCGATCAGGATGTGCTTGCGGTTTTCCTGCTGGCGCAGCTGGATGACCTTGTTCAAGTCGTTGGACTGGACGATGGCCCTGGCAGCAGCCACGGCGGTCGGATCGATCTCCGAGCCCAGGAAGTGCCAGCGATATTCGCTGTTACCGATCAGCGGGTACACGCAGTTGGCGCCCATGCCGATATCCAGCACGTTGACGATGGCGCCGCGCGGAACCACGCCGTCGTTGTTGCTGGCCAGCAGGTCAGCCAGGAAGTGGATGTAGTCGGCGCGGCCCGGCACCGGCGGGCACAGATAATCGGCCGGGATGTCCCAATGCTGGATGCCGTAGAACGATTTGAGCAACGCCCGGTTGAACACACGCACTGCATCGGGACTGGCGAAGTCGATGCTTTCCTTGCCGTACGGGTTGGTGATCACGAACTTCGCCAGTTCCGGCGTGGTCTTGATCAGCGCCGGGAAGTCGTAACGACCCTGATGGCGATTGCGCGGGTGCAGGCTGGCCTCTTTACGCGGCGCCACGGGCTTGGCCGGGGTGGCGGAGTCAGGCTTCTTGCGCGCAGGTTTCGGTGTGCGTGGGGCGTTCATGGGCGTGGTCGATTCGGGTAGGGCTGAAAGTGGCGGCCATTGTCCCACAGGGAGCCGTGTTGTTGGCCGGAAAAGTGCCGGGCACAAAAAAGGGAGGCCGTTGCGGGCCTCCCTTTTTCAGTGCGATTTGCCGTTACAGGCTGGCAATCCGCGCGTGCTGCTCGGCCAGCTTGGCCAAAGCCTGTTCGGCTTCGGCCAGTTTGGCGCGTTCCTTCTCGATGACTTCGGCCGGGGCCTTGTCAACGAAACCGGCATTGGACAGCTTGCCGCCAACCCGCTGGACTTCGCCCTGCAGACGCAGGATTTCCTTGTCCAGACGCGCCAGCTCGGCGTTCTTGTCGATCAGACCGGCCATCGGCACCAGCACTTCCATCTCGCCAACCAGCGCGGTGGCGGACAGCGGCGCTTCTTCGCCGGCGGCCAGTACGGTGATCGATTCCAGACGCGCCAGCTTCTTCAGCAGCGCTTCGTTCTCGGTCAGGCGGCGCTGGTCTTCAGCGGTGACGTTTTTCAGGTAGATCGGCAGCGGTTTGCCCGGGCCGATGTTCATTTCGCCACGGATGTTACGCGTGCCGAGCATCAGGCCCTTGAGCCATTCGATGTCGTCTTCGGCCGCCGGATCGATGCGCTCTTCGTTGGCCACCGGCCACGCTTGCAGCATGATCGTCTTGCCCTGAATGCCGGCCAGCGGCGCAATGCGCTGCCAGATTTCTTCAGTGATGAACGGCATGAACGGATGCGCCAGACGCAGCGCCACTTCCAGTACGCGAACCAGCGTGCGGCGAGTGCCGCGCTGACGCTCGACCGGCGCGTTTTCGTCCCACAGCACTGGCTTGGACAGTTCCAGGTACCAGTCGCAGTACTGGTTCCAGATGAACTCGTACAGCGCTTGCGCAGCCAGGTCGAAACGGAACTGATCCAGTTGACGGGTCACTTCGGCTTCGGTGCGTTGCAGTTGCGAGATGATCCAGCGGTCCGCCAGCGACAGCTCGCAGGCTTCGCCGTTCTGGCCGCAGTCTTCGCCCTTGTCCAGAACATAACGCGCGGCGTTCCAGATCTTGTTGCAGAAGTTGCGATAGCCTTCGACGCGGCCCATGTCGAACTTGATGTCGCGGCCGGTGGACGCCAGCGAGCAGAAGGTGAAGCGCAGGGCGTCGGTGCCGTAGCTGGCGATGCCGTCGGCGAACTCGTCGCGGGTCTGCTTCTCGATCTTCTTCGCCAGTTTCGGCTGCATCAGACCGGAAGTGCGTTTCTGCACCAGGGTTTCGAGCTCGATACCGTCGATGATGTCCAGCGGGTCCAGGACGTTGCCCTTGGACTTGGACATCTTCTGGCCCTGGCCATCACGCACCAAGCCGTGCACATAAACAGTCTTGAACGGAACCTGCGGCGTGCCGTCCTCGTTCTTGATCAGGTGCATCGTCAGCATGATCATCCGGGCAACCCAGAAGAAAATGATGTCGAAGCCGGTGACCAGCACGTCGGTGGAGTGGAATTTCTTCAGGAACTCGGTCTTTTCCGGCCAGCCCAGGGTGGAGAAGGTCCACAGGCCCGAACTGAACCAGGTGTCGAGAACGTCGTTGTCCTGTTGCAGCGCAACGTCCGGACCGAGGTTGTGCTTGGCGCGCACTTCGGCTTCGTCGCGACCGACGTAGACCTTCCCTGACTCGTCGTACCAGGCCGGAATCCGGTGGCCCCACCACAGCTGACGGCTGATGCACCAGTCCTGGATGTCGCGCATCCACGAGAAGTACATGTTTTCGTACTGCTTCGGCACGAACTGGATACGGCCGTCTTCAACGGCAGCAATCGCAGGCTCGGCCAGCGGCTTGGTGGAAACGTACCACTGGTCGGTCAGCCACGGCTCGATGACGGTGCCGGAGCGGTCGCCTTTCGGTACTTTCAGGTTGTGGTCGTCGACGCTCACCAGCAGGCCGGCGGCGTCGAATGCGGCAACGATCTGCTTGCGCGCTTCGAAACGCTCGAGACCGGCGTATTCGGCCGGAATCTTGCCGTCGATGCTGTCGTTCAGCGTGCCGTCGAGGTTGAACACTTGCGCTGCCGGCAGCACGTTGGCGTTCTTGTCGAAGATGTTCAGCAGCGGCAGGTTGTGGCGCTTGCCGACTTCGTAGTCGTTGAAATCGTGGGCCGGGGTGATTTTCACGCAGCCGGTGCCGAATTCAGGATCGCAGTAATCGTCGGCGATGATCGGGATGCGGCGGCCGACCAGCGGCAGCTCGACAAATTTGCCGATCAGGGCTTTGTAGCGCTCGTCGTTCGGGTTCACCGCGACGGCGGAGTCGCCGAGCATGGTTTCCGGAC
Source organism: Pseudomonas sp. GW456-12-10-14-LB2 (assembly GCF_002884345.1). Lineage (NCBI taxonomy): Bacteria > Pseudomonadati > Pseudomonadota > Gammaproteobacteria > Pseudomonadales > Pseudomonadaceae > Pseudomonas > Pseudomonas sp. GW456-12-10-14-LB2. Next base: position 729 of record NZ_POHV01000008.1, on the reverse strand, counting down.
GGGTGGTCGCGACGATCAGGAAATCGTTGCCTTCAGCGGTTTTCGCGCCGTCGGCCAGCGGGTATTTCAGGTTCCACAGGAAACCTTTCTCGTCGTGGTTTTCCACTTCGAGGTCGGAAATCGCCGTGTGCAGCTTGGTGTCCCAGTTGACCAGACGCTTGCCGCGATAGATCAGACCGTCTTCGTGCAGGCGCACGAAGGCTTCTTTAACGGCTTCCGAGAGGCCGTCATCCATGGTGAAGCGCTCGCGGCTCCAGTCCACGGACGAGCCGAGGCGACGGATCTGACGGCTGATGTTGCCGCCGGACTGATCCTTCCACTCCCAGACTTTCTCGAGGAATTTTTCCCGGCCCAGATCGTGGCGGTTCTGGCCCTGGGCTTCAAGCTGACGCTCCACCAGCATCTGCGTGGCGATACCGGCGTGGTCGGTGCCCGGCTGCCACAGGGTGTTGCGACCCTGCATGCGGCGGAAACGGATCAGGGCGTCCATGATCGCGTTGTTGAAACCGTGACCCATGTGCAGGCTGCCGGTGACGTTCGGCGGCGGGATCATGATGGTGTAGGAGTCGCCCGCGCCTTGCGGGGCGAAGTAGTTCTCGGACTCCCAGGTGTTGTACCAGGAAGTTTCAATGGCGTGCGGCTGGTAGGTCTTATCCATGCGCGGCGGGACCCTATTGGCATTTATTCAGGAAAAGCCGGGAAGTATAGCGGGGCATGGGGCGCAGGGCG